>DAINSQ010000019.1:0-43090 GCA_036741235.1 Saprospiraceae bacterium
TCGGGGGAGTCCCGTACCGACTGGAAGGAGGTCGGGATGCTGATTTGCTGATAATAATATTAACAAAAATATCAGCACATCAGCACATCAGCACATCAGCACATCAGCACATTAGCACATTAACTTCAAATGACTACCATCATAGCGATAACGACCATAACTGCCACCCTTATTCAACTTGGCTATTGGCTGGGGATATTCTCGCGTTTGGCATATTACAGGTCGGATAGGCCCTCAGGTGAAGCGAGGGGAGCGGATCCTTATGTATCAATCATCATTTGCGCGCGCAACGAGGCGGAAAATCTGACAAAATTTCTCGACCGTTTCCTAAACCAAAACTACCGTTCCTTTGAAATAATCGTCATAAACGATCATTCCAGTGACGAAACAGAAAAAGTAGTTTTGGAATTTCAAGCAAAAAATCCGACCTTGTGCCTCATCAGTCTTTCAGAGACTACCCTGCCCGGAAAAAAAGCAGCTTTAGAGAGAGGAATTTCAGCCGCCAGAGGCGATATTGTACTATTGTCTGATGCGGATTGTGCGCCTGCTAGCGACCAATGGTTGTCGTTGATGCAAGCCGCCGTTCGCGAGCCGGTACAAATTGCCCTGGGTTACAGCCCTTACCGGTATGAGCCGGGGCTGCTGAACGCCTTCATTCGCTTTGAGACTACTTACACGGCTATCCAGTACCTTTCCTTTGCACTTATGGGAGTGCCCTACATGGGAGTAGGGCGCAACCTGGCTTACACCAGGTCGCTGTTTGAGCAAACAGGCGGCTTTGAAAAACACCGGCATATAGCGTCGGGTGACGACGATCTTTTCGTCAACGCCGCCGCCAATAGCCGCAACACAACCATTGTAATCGACCCGGGCGCTTTCGTGTACACGGAACCGAAGCGCACGTGGCGAGGCTACTACCACCAAAAATCGCGACATCTCACCACTGGACGCAAGTACAGGGTGATCCATCAGGTGCTGCTGGGCGGCCTATCGGCCAGTCACGCGTTGCACTACCTGGGTTGCTTTGCCTTGTTGTTCGCGGGTTATGCGCACTTATCCCTATTGATTTATTTGGCGAGAACAGGTGTGGTAGCCTTGTATTATGCCCGCATACTGGCGTTGTTGAACGACCGCCGGTTGCTTCCCTGGGTTCCGCTGCTCGATGCAGCATACTTGTGTTATTACATCGCGTTTCTGCCGGCATTAATAACCGGAAAACAACAGCGATGGAAGTAGTAGCCAAAGCCCCCGCTTCTAAGAAAGCGACAGAAGATTACGAATTGGTAAAGCGCGCCGTAGGCGGCGACGAGCAGGCGTATGCCCTTTTGATGAAACGCTATCAGGGTTCGCTTTATCACATGATGCTCAAGATGGTCAACGACCGGGAAGACGCCAACGACCTGACCATTGAAGCTTTTGGCAAAGCCTTCGCCAAGTTGCCCAACTACGTGCCTCACCACGCCTTCAGCACGTGGTTGTTCAAGATAGCCATCAATAATTGCATTGATTTTGTGCGCAAGAAGCGCCTGCGCCTGTTGTCGATTGACGACAGCATGGAGCCCGAATATTTCCAGGACTACGCCGGCAACTTGCCCGCGCATTGCCCCGACCCCGAGGAGCAGTGCATCCGCCAGCAGCGCATTGTGCTGATGCGCCACCTGCTTGACCGCCTCAACGACCGTTACCGCCTGATGATCGAGTTGCGCTTTTTTGAAGAAAAGTCGTACGAAGAAATCGCCAACGAACTCCAGTTGCCCCTGGGCACCGTTAAGGCCCAGTTGTTCCGCGCCAAAGAGATGTTGTACGATATGCTGCAACACCCCGGCGCCAGCGCGCATTTTGAGTCGGTGAGGAGGAGGGGGTAGTTGTAGGTTGTAGGTTTGTTTATAAGTTTAATAGTTTATGGGTTTATGAATAAGAATAAACCAATAAACCAATAAACCAATAAACCAATAAACCAATAAACCAATAAACAAAAAGAGTCCCTCTACCCTTTCACAAACGGATTATTCCAGCGTTCATAGCCTATAGTAGTAGCCGGGCCGTGGCCGGGGTACACCTTCACCTCATCGGGGAGCGAATACAATTGGGTTTTAATAGATTGGGCCAGCGTATTAAAATTGCCGCCGGGCAGGTCGGTTCGGCCGATGCTGTCGCGGAAGAGCACATCGCCGGCGATAACGAAGCCGTCTTTTTCGCAATAAAAAGAAAGGCTTGCTGGCGAATGGCCGGGGGTATACAATGCTTTTAGTGTTGTATTGCCAAAACTAATTATCTCGCCTTCGGCAATATAGCGCCCCGGCATGGGCGAAGGCTCGGGATAGGGCATGCCGAACATAGCGGCCACCTGGGGAGCTGATTGCAGCACCGGCAGTTCGCCTTCGTGGATCTCCAGCGGCAGTTGGTAGGCCTCGCTGACAAAATAATTGCCCAGGATGTGGTCGATATGGCAATGCGTATTAATAAGCCTTACCGGCTTGAGTTGCAAATTGCTGATGGCGCCTGCCAATTCCTCTTTTTCATAACCTTCAAAGCATCCCGGATCGAAGATCAGACATTCTCCGGTGTCGTCATAAACCAGGTAAGTATTCTCCTGAAAGGGATTGAATGTCAAACCGACAACAATAGCCATAGTTTTGCCGTTTTTAGAAAGGCAAATATCCATGAAATAATCTATATTGGAAGGACTTTACCGATAAAGCCGTTTAGATGCGTAAAATTCTATACTCCGCCATTGCAGCGACACTATTGAGCCTACCCGCGTGGGGGCAGGGCATTCAAACCCAATACGGCAAAAACCGGGTGCAATTTCACCGCGATTTTGACGAATGGTCGCAATACGAAAGCGACAACTTCATCACCTACTGGTATGGAGAAGGGCGCAATATCGGGCAAGCGGTGGTGCAACTGGCAGAACAGGATTTTGCCTCGGTACAGCAACTGCTGGAACACCGCATCAACGAAAAAATTCAGATCATCGTATATACCGACCTCACCGACCTCAAGCAGAGCAATATCGGCAGTGAGGAGGCATTTACCAATACCGGGGGGCAGACCAAAATTGTCGGCAACAAGGTATTCGTTTATTTCGACGGCAATCACCGCCATTTGCGGCGGCAGATCAAAGAGGGTATAGCAGAGGTATTCCTCGATGCCATGTTGTTTGGTTCCAATATACAGGAGATTGTTCAAAACGCCGTAGCGCTCAACCTGCCCGAATGGTTCAAGCAGGGGCTGATCGCCTATGTAGGCGAACCCTGGAGCAGCGACCTTGACAACCGGCTGCGCGACGCTTTGCTGCGCAGCGACTTTGAAAATTTCGAAACGTTTGCCGAAGAAAATCCCCGGCTGGCCGGTCATGCGCTCTGGTATTTTATCGGCGACAATTTCGGCGCCTCTACGGTATCTAATCTGCTATATCTCACCCGCATCAACCGGAGTGTTGAAAGCGGCTTTTTATATGTACTGGGCAGTCCGTACGAGGTAATTACCAATAGCTGGTACGCCTATTTTAAAGATCGGTACACGGCAGAAAACGCCCTTCGGCAGCAACCCGGCAACACAAGCATTAAAGTAAAAAACAAGCGCAACCTGCCCATCAGCGAAGTCAAAATAAGCCCTGACGGCCTCAAAATACTCTACGCCACTAATGAAATCGGGCGGTTCAAAGTATATATGCACGATACGCGCGCGGGCAAACGCGAGCTGATCTTTTCAGAGGGCTTCCGTAATGCTTTCCAGGCTACCGACTACGAATACCCTTTGCTGGCCTGGAACCCCAACAACAACGAAATCGCGATCATGTACGAGCGGCGCGACGTGATCAAATTACTGACTTACGATTTATCGACAAAAAAAACCAACATTTCTGACCTGGCGCCCGACTACCAGCGGGTGCACAGCATGGGTTACGTCAACCCAATGACGCTGGTATTGTCGGGAACTTCGCGGGGTTTTTCCGATATTTTCCTGTATTACCTCAATACCCGGCAATCGGAACGAATCACCAACGACTTTTACGACGACCTAGACGCGACCTTTGTGCAATTGCGCGGTCGAAGGGGCATCCTTTTTGCTTCCAACAGGGAAAATCCATTATTGCAGAGCGCACCCCGGCTCGACTCCATCATGCCGGTAGGCAATTTTGACATTTATTATTTCGACCTGGATACCCGCGACAAAGAATTAATCCCCATCACCCAGACGCCGTTGGCCAACGAACGGCAGCCCGTGCCCATTGACACCTCCCTGTGTGCATATCTGAGCGACCGCAGCGGGCTTTTCAACCGGGAGACGGCCTATCTGGAAGATTACATCCACCACTACGAGCAAATCGTCAAGCTAAAAGACGGCAGCGAATACATTTTCCACGCCGATTCCGCTATTGCAGGTATTGACAGTCAGGCTATTGACACCATCCGCTTGCACCCTGTGCTTAAAAAGCGTGCGGTACAATACAGCAGTACCAACCTGAACCGCAGCATTGAAGGTCACAGCGTATCGCCCCGCACCGGCAAGATAGCGGAGCTTGTTTTTTTGGATAACCAATACCGCATTTATCACGGCGCGCTAGCCATAGACACGCTTGCTGCGGCGGCGCCTACGCTTTTTCAGCAAAGCCGGCGCGAAAAAAACAAAGACCGGCCGGTAGAAGAGAGGCCGTTGCCGGCGCCCAGTAATATTTTTGAAGAACTGCCGGCGCCCGAAATCAAGGAAGAAGATATTCCGGTGGAAAAACTCGACACCGGCAAAATCGACATCGACAACTATCTGTTTCAGAGTGAATTTGACGATGAAGACGTACCGCCTACCGTCATTCCCCGGGAAGACAAAAAAGATGAAAAACCCGAGGCTCCCTCTCCCGTCACCAAAATACAACAGCCGCAGGTTGTCGCTTTGCCGCCGTCGGCCATACCGGGTATCCAGCCTGCCGGCGCCAAAAGCCAATACCGGTTCCGACCGGGGAAAATCACCCCTTATCGCCTGCAATTCCGCACCGATTTTGTCACCACCCAGCTCGACAACAGCCTGCTTTTCGACGGGTTGGAGACCATATCGGCCAATCCCAACGGTTTTGGCTACCCGCCGCCGGGTATTTTGCTAAAAGCCAATTTCAAAGACTTATTCGAAGATTACGAATTTGAAGGCGGCGTGCGAGTGCCAACATCCTTCAACGGCACCGAATATTTTTTAACTTTCAATAATAAAAAACAACGGCTGGACAAGCGCTTTTCCATATACCGTCGCAACCTTCGCGAATCCGATGAAGTCATCTCTTTTGTGCCGCGCCGGCGGGAGTTAAACACGGTTCTGGGGCAATACGGCGTGCGATATCCGCTCGACATTTTCCGCAGCCTGCGCGCCACTGCCACGCTACGCCGCGACCGGGTAGAGCAATTGGCCACCGAGCGCCCGGCGCTGGAAGTGCCCAGCATCAATGAGCAACGCGCCGGCATTAAATTGGAATACGTATTTGACAATACGCTGGACGTAGCCCTCAACATCAAAAACGGTTCGCGATACAAGATCTTCTTTGAGGCCGTCAAGCGCTTCGACGTCAACACCAACGGCGGTTTCAACGTATCTTTCAATGAAGGATTCATGAGCGTTTTGGGCCTTGATGCCCGGCACTACCAGCGTATTGACAAACACTCGATACTGGCCGTCAGGTTGGCGGGCGCTACTTCGTTCGGCTCTGAAAAGATGTTGTATTATCTGGGCGGCGTCGACAACTGGCTGTTTCCGGCCTTTAGCAATGAAATCCCTACGCCTGAAAGCAACGACTTCGCCTTTCAGACCTTGGCGACGCCCATGCGGGGTTTCCGGATGAACATCAGGAACGGCAATTCGTATGTTGTTTTTAACGCCGAATTGCGGGCGCCGATCTTCAAATATTTCTCCAAGCGCATCAAATCGCCATTTCTGCGCAACTTCCAGTTGGTGGGCTTTTTTGATATGGGTACGGCCTGGCAGGGCAAAGATCCCTTTAGCACCGACAATCCGCTCAACACCAGCTTTTTCCCGCAAGATGCGCCTAATCCGCCCGTCATCGTGAAAGTGAATTATTTCCGAGATCCTATTGTGGCGGGTTACGGTCTTGGCGCCAGAACTACTTTGTTTGGCTATTTTGTGCGCGTGGACTATGCCTGGGGCGTAGAGACCCGAAAAGTATTGGCGCCGCGGCTGTATATAGCGCTTGGAATGGATTTTTGATGTTGTCAGTTATCGGTTGTCGGTTGTGGGTTGTCGGTTCCGGGTTGTACAAACCAGGCAACCTAATCCGGTTTGTTTTTGTGGTGGCTATCCTGACGTGGGGGAGCAGCGCGTATGCTCAGCCCGGATCGTTAAAGTTGCATTTGCTGCCGTTGGATGCATCGCCGGAAGTATTGTCTAAAATTGACCGGGCCAAAACCTACAGAGACAGTGGGGCGATAATTGTTGCGCTAGTGGATATCGTGCGGCAGTTACAGGCATCGCAATATTTAGAGGCTGCTGTTGACACGCTCGTACGCGCTGATAGTTTATACACAGCTTTTTTGCATATAGGGCCGGCCTATCGCTGGGCTCAACTGCGCAATGGCAATGTTGATGAAACATTTCTCGCTGCATCGGGATACCGGGAGCGGTTATTCCGGGGCGCTCGTTTCTCCTACCGGCAAGCGGTTCGTTTGCAAGAATCGCTTTTAGAGGCGGCGGAAAATGCCGGTTATCCATTTGCCAGGGTACAACTCGACAGCGTGGTCAGCAATGGCGGCGTGTTAGCGGCGTCGCTCGCATTAAACAAGGGACCGTTAATCACCATTCGAAAAATACAACCGCAAGGCGACGCGCGCATTGCCGGCGCGTTTTTACAACAGTACCTGGGCATTCGCCCCGGCATGCCTTACCACCGGGGTAAAATACTCAAATTGCGGCAGCGATTGTTGCAACTACCCTACCTGGGATTGGCATCCGACCCCAGCATTGTCTTTCAGGATAGCCATGCCGACATTCTCCTCCCCTTGCAACGGCGCAATGCCAGTCGCTTCGACTTCATCATCGGCGTATTGCCTAATAGCAGCCAGGTGGGGCGTTTGTTAATTACGGGCTCTTTTAACGGCGAATTGCACAATCAATTTGGGTTAGGCGAGCGCATATACGCCCGCTTCGAGCAATTGAGGCCTCAAACACAGCGTCTTGACCTGCAATTCACTTATCCATATGTGCTGGGATTGCCCTTTGGCGTCGATTTGCAATTTGGCTTATATAAACGCGACACTAACTTTATAGACCTCAACTTTGACGTGGGGGTACAATACTTGCTCGAGGGAGGTAATTACCTGAAAGCTTTTTGGAACCGGCGCAGCACCAATGTACTCGGCGTCAATGCTGTGCAATTGATTAACAGCGGCGTTTTGCCGGACACGCTTGACGTCAACCACACCTTTTTCGGGCTGGAATATGCCCAGGAGCAGCTCGACTACCGCTACAACCCACGCAAAGGCTGGCGAGTATGGGTACGAGCGGGCGCCGGTGTAAAGCGAATAGAAAAAAACAACCAGATCGAGTCGCTAGGATTTGGCGAGTTATACGACTCGCTGGCTTTGCGAAGTTCACAGTACCGGCTCAGCGCCGTATTAGAAGGCTATCTGCCGCTTTTTAAGCGGGGCGTAATCAAAACCGCCATGCAGGGGGGCTACATATTTGCCGGGGATCCGGTATATGCCAACGAGCAATACCGTCTGGGAGGCAATCGGCTGTTGCGCGGGTTTGACGAAGAATTGATTTTTGCCACCCAATACCTGGTGGGCACGCTGGAATACCGTTTTTTATTGGGTACAAACTCCTACCTCTACCTCTTTGGCGATATTGCCCGCACGGACAACCGCACCGCCAATACGCCTGCGGGCGCAACAACTATCGATTTTCCCTACGGATTTGGCGCTGGTATCACATTTGAAACGCGGGCCGGGTTATTTGGCGTCAGTTTGGCCTTTGGCGCACGCCAGGAGTTGCCGGTAGATTTTGGGGCGCCCAAAGTACATTTCGGTTATGTGAGCCGATTTTGACAAACGCGCGTACCATCATTCACTCCAGACTATCAATTACATATCGCCGCCGGTAGCCCAATCCAGTGCCAGGCGCAATTTGGGAAGCGTGGCGAGCAGTTTATTCAGCTTGAGTTGAGCTTCAACCAGCTTTTGTTCGCGGGTATTGATCAGGAAGATAGAGCTTTCTCCGAGGCCGAACTTACGGGTTTCGGCATCGAGCAGTCGCTGGTAGTTGGCGGTCATAGCCGTATACAGTGCAATTTGTTGCTCGGTATTGAGCAACTCGTTATAATAACTTTCCAGTTTGTTGCGCAATTCCAGTTGTTTTTGCTGGAGGCCGAGCCCTGTGTCGGCGATTTTCACCTTTACCTCCTGGAGTTTACCGCGTTCTTTTCGCAGCAGGAGGGGAAATCCGAAAGTGACCTGCCACTTGTAATTTTGGAGCAACAGGTTTTGCAAAGCGCCGCCATCGGCGTTATCGGCCCCGAAGCGGGCGCCGTTGCCCAGCAAATTATAAGAAACGTCGAGTTGGGGTTTGAGTTGTTCGGCGGCCAGCCGGCGGCTGATATCCAGTTGCGCCAGTTTGGCGTCGTAAACGCGCAGGGCTGGGTGTCGCTGAACGAGCTGGCGGTACAGATCGTCGAGCGGTGGAGCGGGGGCTGTTGCGGCAAGTTCGCCGGCTAGTGGAGGCCGCCAGGCTTCGCTAAGGGCCAGCGGGTTGCCCGAGTCGTCCCATAAAAAATTCGATAACAGCAGGGTAGCATTCTGGTAAGCCAGGCGCGCCTCGCGCAGTTCAAACTGCCGGGTTTGAATTTGAATAAAACCTTCCAGTGTATCGATAGCGGGTTTATCGCCTTGCACATAACTCTCCACCGTGCCGGTCTGGCGATTTTGGGCAATTTGCAGGGCTTGTTCCAGGATGCGCATTTCGTTGTAGGCCGCTACCCAATTCCAATACACGGTAGCTGCATCCAACAGCAGGTTGTTGAGCATTAGCCGGCGTTCGGCATCATTCATAGCGGCCAGCAGTTGGGCTTGTTGCAGTGCGGCGCGCCGCTCGTCGATAAGCAGTCCGCGCAATAATGTGAGATTGATGCCCAACACGGCCTGGCCTGCGTCGGGCAGTGTTGCTTCGGGATTGAGGTTGATACCGCCGGCGGTGAGGTAGGCGGCTTTGAGCTCGAGTCCGTACCAGGTAGGGATTTTGACGCCGCTTTCGCTGATAGTGAAATAGGTTTTGCCGTCAAACGATTTCTGTTGAATATCGCTGTACAGTTTGGGGTCGAACCCGCCGCGGGCAGCCAGTTCGGCATTTTCGGCCTGTTGCAGGAGCAGCAGGGCCTGCCGGGCCATCGGATGCCGGTCTTTGACCCAGGAGAGGTAGTCTTTTTGAGTAAATACGAGCGCCGTATCGAGCGTCGATTGCGCGGGCACATTCAGTACAACACCGGCAGCGGCAGCGCACATCAAAATAATACGCCGGAAATACAAAAACCTGGTCATATGCTTCTGGTTACTTCACCGATTTGACCGGCGCTTTGAGTTTGGGTTTTTCTAATGTTTTATCGTTGTAGTAATCCGGGGGGAAGCCGTTGAGCTGGCGCCATATTTCATACCAAAGCGGCACGTCGTTGAGCAATGCGATGCCATTAGCTCCCGAACCAGGGCGCAGCGCAGCGGGCCAGGGCTCTGCGGTAGCATCGGGGCGGACCAGAATGCGGTATGCGCCGTTTGTACTCATCGTATTATCAATAGCGGCAATTTTGCCGGTATACGTGCCGAAAGATTGGTTGGGCCAACCGGAAAAGACTATAGCCGGCCAACCGTCGAAGATAAAGCGCACCTCTTGCCCCAGCGAGACAAGCGGCAGATCCATAGGGCGGATATACAACTCCACGGCCAGTTCATAATTTTTGGGCATAATGCTAACCACGGGGTCGCCCTCTTTAACCGTTTCTCCTATACCTGGGGTAATAGCCTGGGTAATGTAGCCGTCTTGCGGCGCGGTAATATAATGGAAAGATGCGCGACGCGCGTAGTTTGCCGCTTCGATGCGCAGTTTGTCAGCTCCGGCTTCGGCATTAAACTGGTCGGAGAGCGTGCTAAAGCGGTCGGATTCGGCCTTGGCAATTTTTTGCCCGTATTCGTACTGAACCGTTTGAAGTTCGAGTTTCACATTGGCCAGTTCGTTTCGGCTGGTAAGGAGTTTATTTTCAGTAGAAATGAGTTTGGCGTAAGTATCCTGCGCCTTGAGTTTTTTGTCTTCAACATCGGTCAACGATTTGATGCCTTCGTTGTAGAGTTGCTGGGTGCGATTAAGCTGCCGCTGGGCGATATCATAGTCTATCCTGGCGCGTTCAAACTCGATACTATCGGAGGTAATCTTCAGCTCGCTTTGTCTGATTTTGTTGATCAACTGCGACTGCTTATAAATTTGTTCTGATTTCAACGCGCTGATTTGATCGACGAGCGCTTCGGCCTTATTGCCATAAGCGCCTATTGCGCCTTCCTTGGCTTTCACCTGTTGTTCTGTACGAGATACCAGGTTGGGGTCGAAATAGTCCGTTTTTATTTCAGAAATATAGACAATCGTATCGCCTTTAGCCACCAAATCACCTTCGCTAACAAACCACTTCTCTATCCGCCCGTCAATGGCGGAAGGAATAGTCTGGGGGCGTTGTTCGGGTCGAAAGGTAGTAACATTTCCTTTCGACTGGATGTTTTGGGTCCAGGGCAAAAACATCAAGATCAAAAAAAACAGAAATACGCCCAGGCTCCAGCGAGCGAACAGTATATGACCTCTGGACATGCTGTTTTTTTGAAAAGATTTGAATTGTCCGGTATCGACTTCCGGGATGATGCTATTATTAGAAATATTGAGCATGGACGAAGCTGATTAAATCATCAAAATCACACAGCAGGTTCGGGTCGTGGCGAAGCCAAAAACACCTGCGAAAAATGGGGGCTGCGCTTGATTTGGGCGAAAGTGCCTTCGTCTACAATGCAACCGTCTTTCATAATTATAACTTTATCGCAACGGGAGGCCAGCCCGGGGTCGTCGGTTACAGCTACCATCGTCCAGGGGCCGTTAATGAGCGTACGGGTAATTTCTTCGCGCTCGCGTTGCTCCAGGCCCGGGAAAAAACCGTAAACTGAAAGTAATTGGGGCCGCGAGACGATACAGCGGGCCAGCAGAATACGGGTGCGGACACTGGTCGGGATATTTCGCCCTTGCGGAAGCAGCATGGTTTGATAGCCATCGGACAAGCCCTCTATGAAAGTATCGACGCCGACACTTTTTACGGCGGCCACTACTTTTTCAAGCGGGACGCCCGGGCAGCTTACCGTAATATTCTCCAGTACAGTGCCTTTGAAAATATCCTCATCGGCTGAAAAGTCGCCGATCACCTTTCGCAAGCTGGCCAGGTTGATGTTTTGGAGGGGGTAACCATTGTAGCTTATACTACCGTTATAATTAAAGTACATACCTGAAATGAGTTTGAGGAGGGTAGATTTGCCTGCGCGGTTGTAGCCCGCAATACAAACTTTTTCCCCTGGCAGCACATCCATGGTGATCCCGTTGAGCGTAGGCTGGGGCGCGTCTTCGAAGCGAAAAGACACGTCTTTTATAGACAGGTGCATACCTTCGACTTTGTCGAGTGCTGCAAAATTTGCACCGCCTTCTTTTTCGAGCGGCAGGTCGGTTACGCCTCCCAGTTTTTCGAGCGCCGTAAGTACGTCGTAGATCACCTCCATGGTCATGATCAGCTTTTCAACCGAAGCCAGGATGAGGATGATCACAATTTCGGCAGCCACAAACTGACCAATATTGATCTGGTTTTCCATCACCAGGTAGCTGCCCAAAAACAGCAAACTGGCGGTGATAATGGTTTCAAATGCGACTATGCTATTGTATTGAAATAACAGGATTTTAAAGTGCGATTTCCGGCTTTCGAGATATTCCGACACCAGTTCATCGGTTTTACGCATCGGCAGGGCGCTATCGCCCGAGAGTTTAAACGTACTCATGGTGCGGGCCAGTTCTTCCAGCCAGTACACCACCTCGTATTTGTATTTTGATTCCTTCAGACTGGTTTTTAGTCCTTTCCCGCCGGTGAGCCGGAAAATAGCAAGCAGGATTATCGCCAGCAACACGCCAAAAAACACGAAAAAAGGGTGATAAAACGAAATGAGAATAAGCCCGAATGCAATTTGCAAAACGGCGGTAGAGAAATCCATCAGAATTTTGGGTACGCCTTTTTGGAGTGTTAGGGTATCAAAGAAACGGTTGACCAGTTCGGGGGCATGGTAATTAACGATAGAATCGAGTTTAAGCCGGGGAATGCGATAGGCGAAGTCAAATGCCGAGCGGGTAAAAATACGGCGCTGGAGGGTTTCCGTCACCATCAATTGCATCACCTTGAGAATACCGGGCAATGCCGTACCCAACGTGACCATTAACACAAGGATGACCAGGGAGGCGGAAATAGAACCTCCTGCAATCAAACCGATGATAGCCTGCACGCCCAGGGGCAAACTCAAAGTGATAAGCCCTGAGAAAATTGCATACAAATAAACGTAATAAATATCTTTTCTGTCTAATTCCAGCAATTTGAAGAAACGCTGTAGAGGACGAATGCCGCTTTCTGCTGCCATAGGTTAAAACTGTATGTTAACTTGCCCGGACAAATTGTGCCGGGAAGCAAAACATGGTGACTCACATATCAGATCAAACACAAAGCGCCTCTTCAAGGTTGCGTGAGGCGTACATTTCCTTGACGACGGCCTGCAATTGTTTTCTGGCGAAAAAGATACGACTTTTGACCGTACCAAGCGGAATCGACAGCGATTCGGCTATGTCTTCGTATTTATAGCCTTGACAATGCATATGGAAAGGGATCCGAAGCCAGTCTTCGAGCGCGTCAATTTCGCGCTCCAGCTCGGCGACCGTGAGGTTACTCATGCCCTGGTTGTCGGCCGTACCAGCATTTTCTATAGGAAAATTTTCGGGCGCCGGCGCCTGTACGCCGCGGCGGCGCTTGCGATGCCGGTAATCATTGATAAAGGTATTCCGCATGATAGTCATCAGCCAGGCGCGCAAATTGGTGTGGGGCTGGTAGCGCGATCTGTATCTGAATGCTTTATAGGCGGTCTCCTGCATCAAATCTTTGGCGTCTTCCTGATCATTGGTAAGCCGGTATGCAAAAGAAAGCAATAAAGATTCTTCTGCCTTGAAGTATGCTGCAAATTCTATATTCGACATAGGGCGTCAATTTTTACTTTGCAAAATAATAGTTTTACTATCAAATATACAAGTAAAACGCAAATGCCGCAAAGTAGTTTAGCCGCAATGCAATTTTTTTTTGCCAATAATGTACATTTTCATTAAGTGCTGTGCTTATCTTGCATGCCATATACTCAGGGGCGCCCCAACAGATGAAATATTTACCGGAATTACGACGTTTACTCCCTATCTCCACAAATCGAAAAACCTGGTTTGAAGCGTCTATTAGTCGCTTTGTCGCGTTTTAACTAAAAATATTCCCCGAGTATGGAAGGGAATCCCTAATATTGTAACTCAATTTTTTCGAGCTATAACATATTTCATTTGGAAGGACGCTCTACAAATACAATCTTTATGAAGTCATTGAAGTCGCTGATTATTACCTGCCTGACCGTGATGGGTGCGCTCACATTGAGCGCGCAGGACATTCACTTTTCACAGTTCTACCTCTCGCCGCTCAATCTGAACCCGGCGATGACAGGCGTGATGAACTGTAATTCGCGCATCGTGGCCAACTATCGCAACCAGTGGGCCAGCGTGTTGCGCTCCAATGCTTACAGCACGTATTCCGTTTCATATGATCAACGCATCCCCGTAGGACGCTATGATTATTTTGGTATCGGCGGCACGTTCTGGGGCGACCGCGCGGGCGAAGCCAATTTCGCTACGCTGACCGGTAAGCTCTCGGGTTCTTATAGCAAGAAGATGGGCGGCGGACGCAACGACGGCCAATACCTTGTTGTAGGCGCCGAAGCGGGTGTTGCCCAGCGAAGCATCGATTTCCTCAAGTTGCGCTGGGGTACCCAACACGACGGCGAGGGCGGTTACGACGGCAACCTCGACTCGCAAGAAGACGGCTTCGATCGCGATAACTTTATCTTCGCTGATCTTGCAGCCGGCTTGATGTGGTTTATGGTATTTGACCAGGACAACAACCTTTACTTTGGCGGCGCTTTCCACCACCTCAACCGCGCCAACCAGTCGTTTAGCAGCGCAGAAGAAGACCTGCTCTATAGCCGGTTTACTATCCACGCCGGCGGCGAATTCCTGCTGGGCGACCGCTTCGGCCTCGTTCCCGGTGTGATCGTGATGAGCCAGGGCCCGTCATTCCAGGTTAATGCCGGCACTAGCTTCAAGTTTTTGCTCAACCGCCAGCGCAATAACTATCAGGATTTCCAATTCGGTCTCTGGACCCGCATTTCCAACAAGATTGAATCCGGCGTGCTTAATGACGCTGTCATTTTGTCTACACGCTTTGATTATAACCAGTTTACCCTGGGCTTTAGCTACGACATCAACGTGTCGCCGCTGCGCCCCGCGAGTAACGCCAACGGCGGCTTTGAATTCGCGCTGCAATACAAAATCTGCGGCCCGGAACGCCGCGGCGTGTATTGCCCTAATTTCTAAAGGTTATGAATGGTTATGAGGGGTTATGAGAGGGGATGAAAGGTTATGAGAGGGGATGAAAGGTTATGAAAGGTTATGAGGGGTTATGAAAGGTTATGAAGGTTGATATCATACTCCCTCGTTACCCTTCATAACCCCTTCTCACACCCCCCCCTCATAACCCCTCATAAATTAAATCCACCACTATATGTTTGGAAACGCAAACAAAGAAGCGAACAAACCTGCGGCTCCTGCCGCTTCCGGCAATGCATTCAATACGCTGGTCAAAGGCACTGTAGTAGAAGGCGCCGTGAAGGCGGAAAGCGATATTCGCGTTGACGGCATCATCAAGGGTAAACTATTTTGTGAAGCCAAAGTGATTATCGGCCCCACCGGCGTAGTTGAGGGAGAAATAAAGTGCCAGAATGCCGTCATAGAAGGCCGTTTTGAAGGCGTCCTCACGGTTTCGGAATTGCTCAATGTGCGAGAGACGGCAACCGTTAATGGAGAAGTGACGACCGGCAAATTAATCGTACAGTCCGGCGCTATTTTCAGCGTGACTTGTGCCATGACGGGCGGCAAACCGGGGTCGTCGTCAACCGCGAGCAAAGAAACCCAACCCAGTGCCAAAGCGGGGAAGCCGGCAGAAGCCTGATCAGGAGGAGCCGCGCAACCGCCGGCGTACTCAGGATTACATGAAGTACTCTGGAATGGCCATCCAAATGGGCGTTGTCATTCTTATCGGCGCTTATGCCGGTCGACGACTCGACGCATATTTTCAACTCGACAAGCCGTATCTTACCGTAGTTATGTCGCTGATAGCTATCTTTGCCGCGTTATACCTAACGCTCAAGGATTTGCTTACGAATAAATAACCGCACGCACACATGAACAGCCGCACTTTTGTCGTCCAGTTACTTATAACTGCCGCCGTAGGCGCTGCGCTGGTATTGGCGCTGCATGAGGTTCCCCTGTTTAGAGCGCACGAATTATTGTCATGGATAGGCCTTGGCTTTTTCTTTTTTATCAGTATTCTCATGTACTTCATAGGCAGCAATGCCGCCGGTAGCGACAATAAAAACCAATTTACGACTGTAGTAATGGGGTTTACTTTCCTGAAGCTGATGCTTTCTGTGCTCATTGTGCTTGCTTACGATAAAATTGCCTTGCCCACCGGCAAGTTATTCATTTTGCCTTTTTTCGGCGAATACCTGATTTTTACTATTTTTGAAACTTACTTCATGATGAAGTTGGGAAAAACCAGCGCCTGATTATGAAAAAACGCTACAAAGCAGCTGTCAATAACGACCAGTTCGTGTTCGATGAAACCGAACTCAATCACGTTACCGTATCTAACCTCGATGACAACACTTTCCACGTGTTGAGCGAGCGACAGGTATTCCAGGCAAAATTGATAGCCGCCGATTTTTTGAACAAGACGTACAAGTTCGCTATTAACGGCAATACCTACGAGGTAAAACTTGCCGACGAATACGACCAGCTGCTGGCTCGTCTGGGCTTTAGTAGCCACCAATCGGCCAAGGTTCGCCATATCAAGGCCCCTATGCCGGGGCTGGTGCTCAGTATTGCCGTTGAAGCCGGTCAGACCGTGCATAAAGGCGATTCCTTATTGATTCTGGAAGCCATGAAAATGGAGAATATTATCAAATCGCCCAACGACGGGGTGATCAGAAAGGTATCGGTCGCCAAAGGCGACGCAGTAGATAAAGGGCAGGTGCTGCTCGAATTTGAATAATCGGTTATGTAAGCGCGTGGGAGAGCGGGAGAGCGGCGTTAATAGCTATGGCTCTCCCACTCTCTCCCTCCCCTCTAGGCCGCTCCGAGTTCTTCCCTGATCTTGTTCAAGGCCGAACCTGCTCGCACCCACTCGATTTGTTGTTCGTTGTAGGTGTGGGCTACTTCAAAGCTATTCTCAGTGCCGTCGGCATGATGGAGTACGATTGTCAGGTTTTTGCCGGGCTGCATATCCTCAAAACCGAGCAGGTCGATTTTGTCATCCTGACGAATGAGTTCGTAATCGTCGGGGTTGACAAAGGTGAGCGCCAGCATACCCTGCTTCTTGAGATTCGTTTCGTGAATGCGAGCGAATGACTTCACCACAACTGCCTTCACGCCCAGGAAGCGCGGCTGCATGGCAGCGTGTTCGCGGCTGGAGCCTTCGCCGTAGTTTTCCTCGCCGAACACCACGGTGCCGATGCCGGCGTCGCGGTAGGCCAGTCCCGAATCAGGGACGGGCATATATTTGTTTTCAACGTAGTTGATCACACTGTTCATCTCGCCATTAAAATAATTGATAGCGCTGATGAAAGTATTTTTAGCAATATTTTGCAGGTGGCCGCGGAATTCGAGCCAGGGGCCTGCCATCGAGATATGGTCGGTAGTGCACTTGCCTTTGGCTTTGATCAATATGCGCATGCCCTTGAGTTGATCTTGTGTGATCGGCTTAAAGGGTTGCAGCAATTGCAGGCGCTTCGAGTCGGGCGCTACATTAATTTGCACTCCGCTGCCGTCGGCGGCGGGGGCTTGGAAACCGGCGTCTTCCACGGCAAAACCTTTGGGCGGCAATTCTACGCCTGTGGGCGGATCGAGTTTAACGGCCCGGCCCTCCTCGTTGATCAGCGTATCGGTAAGCGGGTTGAAAGTGAGATCGCCGGCAATAGCCATAGCGGTCACGATCTCCGGCGACGCCACAAACGAGCGCGTTTGCGGGTTGCCGTCGTTGCGCTTCGAGAAGTTGCGGTTAAACGAGGTGATGATCGAGTTGGCGCGGTTGGGGTCGTCAGTGTGGCGCGACCATTGGCCGATGCAGGGGCCGCAGGCGTTGGCCAACACCACGCCGCCAATATCGGAGAACGCCTCCAGCAGGCCGTCGCGTTCAACAGTATAGCGGATCTGCTCGGAGCCGGGTGTTACCGTAAATTCGGATTTGACTTTCAATTTCTTTTCGACAGCCTGGCGGGCCAGCGAAGCGGCGCGGTCGAGGTCTTCGTAAGAAGAGTTGGTGCAAGAACCTATAAGTCCTACTTCCAGCTTTTGCGGGTAGTCATTTTCGCGCACAGCCTGGGCGAATTTGGAGATCGGCCAGGCCAGGTCGGGCGTATAGGGGCCGTTGATATGAGGTTCGAGCGTACTGAGGTCGATCTCTATCACGCGATCGAAGTATTGCTCGGGATTGGCGTAACACTCGGCGTCGCCAGTCAGATAGGCGGCTACGCCGTCGGCCAGCGCGGCCACGTCGGCGCGGTCGGTAGCGCGCAGGTAGCGGGCCATCGACTCGTCGTATCCGAACAGCGAGGTGGTGGCGCCGATTTCAGCCCCCATGTTGCAGATAGTGCCTTTGCCGGTACAAGACATCGACTGGGCGCCGGGGCCGAAGTATTCAACGATGGCGCCCGTACCGCCTTTAACAGTGAGAATGCCGGCCACCTTGAGGATGACATCTTTGGGGGAGGTCCAGCCGCTGAGCTTGCCGGTGAGTTTCACGCCGATAAGCTTGGGCATCTTGAGTTCCCAGGGCATACCTACCATAACGTCTACAGCGTCGGCGCCGCCGACGCCGATAGCCACCAAACCCAAGCCGCCGGCGTTGGGCGTGTGCGAGTCGGTGCCGATCATCATACCGCCGGGGAAGCCGTAATTTTCAAGTACGATCTGGTGGATAATACCCGAACCCGGCTTCCAGAAGCCAATGCCATATTTATTGGATACGGTAGAGAGAAAATCGTATACTTCCGAGTTAATGTCGATAGCCACTTTCAAGTCAGTATCAGCGCCAACTTTGGCGGTGATAAGGTGGTCGCAATGAACCGTTGAAGGTACTGCCGTTTTGGTGCGGCCGCAGGTCATAAACTGCAGCAGCGCCATTTGCGCGGTGGCGTCTTGCATCGCTACGCGATCGGGGGCAAAAAAGACGTAATCTTTGCCGCGCTGGTAGTTCTGCAAGGGCGAGTCGGGATGCAGGTGTGCGTAAAGGATTTTCTCCGCCAGGGTGAGGGGGCGGCCGAGCGCTTTTTTAGCGGCATCCACCTTTGCGGGCAAGGATCCGTAAAACGCTTTTATCATATCGATATCGAATGCCATATAGCGAATTTTAGGTTATTTTTAAAAAAGTTAACAAAGGTAAAACAATTCTGGTTTTCAAACATTTTCGATCGTTCCGTCTTCTTTTAATTCCAAACGGTAAGACGTACTGGTATCGGCATCGTATCCCGTGGTACGCCGGGCGTTACCCTGGCCCGATACCACGTAAATAATCAAGTCATCGTTAATAGTGGCCACCGACTGGGTGAGCTTATCGCCGTCAGAGAAGGCGCCGGCAATCACGCGGCTGTCGATCAGTGTGCCGTTGCGACTATAGGTGGCCAATACGTACTGGTAGTTCATGAGCGCGGCTCGCCAGTATACAACGGCAAAAAAATCACCGGTATCGCTCAGGCGGAAACAGGCCATGTACTCCGTCATGTCGTCGGGGTCGTCTTCTTCGTAGGGCACAATGTACTGCTCGATCAAAAGCGCCGGCAAGGGATCGTTGTATTTACCGAAATCGTGGTGCGATTCGTCTGTAATGGTGACAGGCAGAGCAATTTCCGGGAATTTTTCCAAAAAAAACTCAAAACTCACTTTAAGCGGAGCGGCCATAATAGTCGACAGTAATTTTGAATTATTCTAAATAACAACGCATCTCAATCGAACGCGAACAAGCATTGGGCAATTTGTATTCATTAACATAGATTTGCACATCAAAGTTGATCTTGCAATATGCGAGATCATACTCGGGCGGCCTAGCCTGAATTATTTGGCACAGACGCCCAGGCAAAGTACGTTTTTTACGATACAAATGTTGCGTATGCAAAAGACGAAAAAAAAGAACTGGGTAGTACAATTTCTCGCCTCTTCTTTGGGCAAAAAAATGGTGATGAGCATTACGGGATTGTTTTTGATCCTGTTCCTGGCTGTTCACCTTGCCGGCAACCTGCAATTATTGTACAGCGACGGTGGCAGGGCATTTAACGAATATGCCCAATTCATGACTACTTTCAAGCCGATCAAGATTGTCTCTTACGGTTTGTATTTTTTCATCGTCGTTCACGCTATTCAGGGCTGGGTAATCTGGCGTCAAAACCGGGCGGCTCGCGGCTCCGAGCGCTATGCCGTAAAAGTAACCCGCACCACCGGCACAAATTCGTTTGCCGCCGTCAATATGGGGTGGCTGGGCACGATCATCTTCATTTTCCTGGTGCTGCATTTGTACCAGTTTTGGTTGCAAATGAAGCTGGGTAATCTTCCGATGGCGGTTTATGACGGCGAGGAATACAAAGACCTGTACACCATTGTAGCGGAAGCCTATTCTAATCCGGGTTATGTCATCTTCTACGTGATTTCGATGATCGTGGTAGGGTTCCACCTGTATCACGGGTTCCAGAGCGCTTTTCAAACGCTGGGGCTCAACCATCGCAAATACACGCCATTTATTGAGCGGGTGGGCAAAATCTATGCAGTAGTAGTGGCTGCAGGATTTGCCATTATCCCCATCTACATGTATTTGATGAAATAATCCTTATTCCAATCATACGCTCAATAATCAGCATATATGACGCTCGATGCCAATATACCAGACAAAGTCAAGAAAGTACCATTAGCAGAAAAGTGGACTAAATACCGCTCCACAGTGCCGCTGGTGGCGCCCAATAATAAGCGACGCCTGGAGATTATCGTAGTGGGCACCGGCCTGGCCGGCGCTTCTGCGGCAGCCTCGCTGGGTGAATTGGGATACAATGTGAAGTGTTTTACATTCCACGACAGTCCCCGCCGCGCCCACTCTATCGCCGCCCAGGGCGGTATCAACGCCGCCAAGAATTATTCAAACGATGGCGACAGCGTGTACCGGCTTTTTTATGATACGATCAAAGGCGGCGACTACCGCGCCCGCGAAACCAATGTGTATCGCCTGGCGGAAGTCAGCGGCAGTATCATCGACCAATCAGTAGCCCAGGGCGTGCCTTTCGCGCGCGAATACGGCGGGTTGCTCGAAAACCGCTCCTTTGGCGGCGTGCAGGTAAGCCGTACCTTTTATGCCCGCGGTCAGACCGGCCAACAACTCCTGCTAGGCGCTTATTCCGCTCTGTCGCGCCAGATTTCACTGGGTACGGTGGCGATGTATAATCGCCACGAGATGCTCGATGTGGTGGTGATTGACGGCAAAGCCCGCGGTATCATTGCCCGCAACCTGGTGACCGGCAAAATTGAGCGTTTTGCAGCCCATGCTGTAGTACTGGCCACCGGCGGCTACGGCAACGTCTTTTACCTGAGCACCAACGCCATGAACTGCAACGTAACCGCCGCCTGGCGCGCGGTGCGCCGCGGCGCGCTCATGGCTAACCCATGTTTTACGCAAATCCACCCGACTTGTATTCCCGTTTCGGGCGACTACCAGTCGAAGCTCACGCTGATGTCGGAGAGCTTGAGAAACGACGGCCGCGTGTGGGTGCCCAAGAAAAAAGAAGACGCCGAAGCTATCCGCCAGGGTAAGAAGACGGCTCTGGATATCAAAGAGGAAGACCGCGATTACTTCCTGGAGCGCCGCTACCCTGCTTTCGGCAACCTGGTGCCCCGCGACGTAGCCTCGCGCGCTGCCAAAACTGCCTGCGATGAAGGGCTGGGAGTAGCGCCTACCGGACTGGCGGTGTACCTCGATTTCTCGGCGGCCATCAAACGCTACGGCCAATCGAAGGCTAACGCCACCGGACTTCACAATGCCACCGAAGCCCAGGTCATTGCGCTTGGCGAAAAGGAAGTGGAAGATAAATACGGCAACTTGTTTGAGATGTACGAAAAAATCACGGGTGAAAACCCCTACAAGTTGCCGATGAAGATATACCCCGCCGTACACTACACCATGGGCGGCCTGTGGGTTGATTACAACCTGGAGACCAACATTCCCGGCCTCTTTGCGCTGGGCGAATGCAATTTCAGCGACCACGGCGCCAACCGCCTCGGCGCTTCCGCGCTGATGCAGGGCCTGGCCGACGGCTACTTTGTTATTCCTTACACCATAGGCAAATTCCTCTCGGGCGAAATCAGCACGCCTAAAATTGACCCCAACGGCCCTGCTTTTGTTGCCGCTGAAAAAGAAACTCGTGATCGCATCGACCAACTGATGGGCATAGGCGGCAGCCAATCGGTGGAGAGCTTCCACCGTCGCCTGGGCAAAATAATGTGGGATTACTGCGGTATGTCGCGCACTGCAGAAGGATTGACAAAAGCCCGCGATATGGTGCGCGAATTACGCAAAGAGTTTTACCGTGATGTTTTTGTACCTGGCAAGGCTGACGAATTCAACCCAGAGTTGGAGAAAGCGCAACGCGTAGCTGATTTCTTCGAACTCGGCGAATTGATGATCATCGACGCATTGAACCGCAACGAATCCTGCGGCGGCCACTTCCGCGAAGAATACCAAACGGAAGAAGGCGAGGCGCTGCGCGATGACGCCAACTACATGTACGTCGCGGCCTGGGAGTACCGCGGCTGGGAGGAAGAGCCCGTGCTGCACCGCGAGGACCTCAAATACGACGAAATTGAGCCAACTTCGCGCAGCTATAAATAATCAGTTTAATTACCCCAAAATACAGTGGTTTGCCCAAGGATTGAACATCATATATATCATGCAAATCACAAAAATGTGTGCATCAATTGATCGTTTTGCAAAATCAGCAATATCATGAGCCAACTCAATTTAACGCTCAAAATATGGCGCCAGAAAAATGCCGGTGAAAAAGGCCGCTTCGAAACCTACGAGGTAGCGGCCAACGAACATATGTCATTTCTGGAAATGCTCGACGTGCTCAATGAAAAGCTCGTGAGCGAAAAGAAAGAACCGGTGGCATTCGAGCACGACTGCAGGGAGGGTATCTGCGGGGCTTGCAGCATGGTCATTAACGGCCATCCGCACGGTCCGATGCAAAAAACCACGACTTGCCAGCTGCACATGCGCCATTTCAAAGATGGCGACACCATTCATATTGAACCATACCGTGCCGTAGCTTTCCCGGTGTTGCGCGACCTGGTAGTTGACCGCGCTGCTTTCGACCGCATTATACAGGCCGGCGGCTATGTATCGGTGAATACAGGCCAGCCGCAAGACGCCAATGCGCTGCCGGTTGAAAAAGACCAGGCCTCCCGCGCTTTCGACGCTGCCGAGTGCATCGGCTGCGGCGCCTGCGTGGCTGCTTGTCCTAATGCCAGCGCTATGTTGTTTGTAAGCGCCAAGGTGAGCCACCTGGCCCTGTTACCGCAAGGCAAGGTAGAAGCCGCCCGTCGCGTGCAAAGCATGGTGAAACAAATGGACCTCGAAGGTTTCGGCAATTGTTCGAACGTGACGGCCTGCGAAGCCGAATGCCCCAAAGGTATCTCTGTCGAAAATATCGCCCGCATGAACCGGGAGTATTTTTCTTCGGTGATAGGGACGGAGACGAGGGTGGATTGACGGTTGTAGGTTCGTTTATAAGTTTAATAGTTTATAGGTTTATGAATAAGCGTAACCTATAAACTCATAAACGAACAGAAAACAGTATGATTTTTTGCAAAAAAATGATAATTTTCGGGCAAACAGTTGCCCTTCAGATATAAACTATCTGGTTTAGCCCCGGTTATAATATGACCGGGGTTTTTGTTTAGAAACCTAATTGTCGAACTGCGGGCTGTTACATAACAATAACGGGCTGCAGACAGCAAAAAAATCAGTTATGATATCAAAAAAAATGGAAAAAGCGCTTAATCAACAGATTGCGCTTGAAGGATATGCTTCTTACTTATACTTGTCGATGGCATCGTGGTGCGAGCAGGAAGGATTGGAGGGATGCGCACAATTCTTGTATCGCCAATCTGCCGAAGAGCGCAGCCACATGCTGCGAATTTTCCGATACCTCAATGAAGTTGACGGCCACTCCCTTTCGCCGGGTGTCAAAGAACCGCCGCACCAGTTCAAGTCGGTCCGCGATCTTTTTGAGCAGGTTTATGCCCACGAGCAAAAAGTGACTCGCTCTATTCACGAATTGGTTTCACTTTCTTACGAAGAAAAAGACCATACCACCCTCAATTTTTTACAGTGGTACATCAACGAGCAACGAGAAGAAGAAGCGCTGATGCGCACCATACTCGACAAGATCAAGCTCATCGGCGATGCGCCGCAAAGTTTGTATTATATCGACATGGAATTGGCGAAAATCAACCAGCAAACGGCACAGGCTGAAGCAGGAGGAGAAGAGGAAACGGCATAAGAGGTGTTGAGGCTGGTATCTTTTTACATTAGAAAGACAGCCTAATGGGTCAGCTCAAGGGATATTGGAGTATCCCAGCCGCACAATTGCTGGAAGACCTCGGCAGCAATAACGAGGGTCTCACGCAACGCAAGGCGTCCATCCGGCTTTCGAAGTCGGAACGGCGGAGCCACGACAGGCCCTGGTGGGTGAGTGATTTGCTGTTATTCATCCACCAGTTCAACAACCCCCTTATCTTATTGCTCGTCTTTGCCGTGGGGCTCTCTACCCTGCTGGGCGAATACAACGATGCGTTCATCGTAGTGGTGGTATTGGCCATAACGGGATTGCTGGGATTCATCCAGGAGCGCAATGCCAACAGGGCTGTAGAGCAGCTTCGCAATCTCGTAAAGGTAAAAGTCAAGGTATACCGCGACGGCGAGTTGCGGTTGCTGCCCAGCGACCGCATTGTATCCGGTGATATCATCAGTTTATCAGCCGGCGATATACTGCCGGGTGATGCAATTGTAGTGGATGCCACCGATTTGCACGTCAACGAAGCTGCCCTTACCGGCGAATCTTACCCAGCCGACAAATTTCCCTGCGTTGTTTCCGAAGAAGCCACTTTGATGGAGCGCCGAAACACGCTGTTTCAAGGGTCGAGTGTAGTGAGCGGGGTAGGCCGGGCGATAGTAGTGGCAACGGGCGACGACACTGTTTTGGGCGGCATCAGCCGTTCTATCAGTACTACAGCGCCGGAGACGGCGTTTGAACAAGGTATCCGAAAATTCGGCTACCTGCTCATGCAGATCACCCTCATATTGTCGATCCTCATATTACTCGTCAACCTGCTGATTGGCAAACCCGTGGTAATCTCCATACTCTTCGCGCTGGCATTGGCAGTAGGCCTGGCGCCGGAGTTGTTGCCCGCCATAGTTACCATCACGCTTTCTGCCGGCGCCGCTCGTATGGCACGCAAAAAGGTGATCGTCAAAAAGCTGGCGGCTATTCAAAATCTGGGAGAGATCGATATTTTTTGCTGTGATAAAACAGGCACGCTCACCGAAGGTACGGTACAAATCCACTCAACTATTGATTGGGAGGGCCGCAGCAGCGAAAGGGTAGCCCAACTGGCCTATCTCAACGCCTACTTCGAATCGGGATACGCCAACCCCATTGATACGGCTATTCGTTCATCTTTTGCTTTCGATATTGCCGCTTATTCCAAATTTGACGAGGTGCCCTACGACTTCATCCGCAAGCGGCTCAGCATTGTGGTAGCGCGCGGTGATCAACATATCATGGTGACCAAAGGCGCAGTTGGCAATATATTACAAGTGTGCAGCCGTGCCGAATTGCCCGATGGCCAAACCCTACCTTTGGACAACTGCCGTAACGACATATTACATCGCTTCGAAGCGCTCAGCAGCGAAGGCTTCCGGGTCATTGGTCTGGCCTGGAAAGACATCAGCGGCGACCCGGTAATTGACAAGAATGACGAGCAAGACTTAATCTTTCTGGGATTTATCGTCTTGCACGATCCTCCCAAACAAGACATCCTCGAAGCAGTGGGTCGTTTGAAAAATCTGGGCGTTTCGCTCAAGCTCATCACTGGCGACAACCGCCTGGTAGCGGCCCACCTGGCGCAATCCATTGGCTTACGCACACACGAGGTACTTGATGGCAAATCGCTGCACAAGATGACCAACGAAGCATTGGCGCGCCGTATTGACCATACCGACGTATTTGCAGAAATTGAGCCTTCTCAAAAAGAGCGCATAGTCAAGCTATTGCAAAAAAAAGGCCATGTCGTCGGTTTTGTCGGCGACGGCATCAACGACGCCTCGGCAATCCGCACCGCCGACGTGGGCATTTCTATTGACAACGCTGTTGATGTGGCCAAAGAGGCTGCCGATATCGTTTTGTTGGAAAACAATTTGGACATACTCAGTGAAGGCGTCATAGAGGGCCGAAAAACATTCGTCAATACACTTAAATACATTTATATCACGACCAGCGCCAATTTCGGCAATATGTTCAGCGTGGCCGGCGCTTCTATATTACTGCCTTTTTTACCGCTGTTGCCGATTCAGATTTTGCTGGTAAATTTCTTTTCAGATATACCCTCGCTGGCGATTGCCTCCGACAAGGTGGACCCCGAGTCGCTGCAACATCCTAAAAAGTGGGACATGGAGCAAATCAAACGTTTTATGACCATTTTTGGACTGCAAAGCTCGATTTTCGATTTCATGACTTTTGGGGTGCTGTTATACCTCTTTCAATCCGGCGCCGAATTATTTCGAACGGGCTGGTTTATAGAATCTATTCTATCTGAAATTTTCATCCTTCTGGTTATACGCACCTCGCGGCCACTATGGAAAAGCCGCCCAGGCAAATATTTGCTAATCGGGTCCGTACTTATCGCAATACTGACCATAGCAACGCCGTATATCCCGTGGTCGAATACATTTGGATTTGTCCCCTTGCATTGGCACGCACTAGGGGCTATGATATTGCTTGCCGTCATTTACACTATTAGCGGAGAATTATCTAAACACTTCTTTTACAAACACATAAAGCTACTTTAACCCGGAAAATCTCGTAGTTTTACCCCGCTATTGTATTTTTTTTCAAAAAAAATCACTTTATGAAATCCCCTATTGCCATTTTAGCCGCAATCCTGCTGCTGAACGCCCCATTGCTGAGCCAAACCCAGGAGCCCCCAATTGATTTTAGCAAGGAACCGGCACTACAACTCGAACTTGTTGTGGATGGAAAAGTATACCATCTCAAAGACGGCGAACAAATCAAGTTGAGCGATCTGCCGCCTAATCCCACTGTAGAAGTACGTTCAGCGCCATATCGACTTTTCAACTATGAATCTATAGCTTTCGAATATCCAACGAATTTCTCTTTTACATTTGAAGAAGATTTGGGCTACCGCATTTGGTCGCTCGACGGCAGCGATTTTATCATCCTGCTGTTTGTATACGATATGCCTGTTGAACTGGATGAACTCGTCGGCGAGATGGTTGCTCAATTTGGCGAAGAAAATTGCATCATTCTGCCTTTTGAGCGCAAACTGGGCGACGTATCCTGCACAGGTAAAAAAGTGGACGTATCGCTCATCGGACAATCGCTGAGTTATGAGATTTTGGATATTCCTTTTCCTGACGACAAAAAACGCATCCTCGCTTTTCAAGATATAAAAGATGAAACGGGCAATGCGTCGGGTGAAAGCGAGCAAACGATTCAACACATCAATTCTACATTCCGGCTAAAAAAATAGGGTGAACGATTGCCGTTCACCCCGTATGATTGTCGGGTCATTTCACAGCAACCACCCTGCCGGTGTGCAACACGCCCTGCGTTATCACGCGGATCGTATAAACTCCCGGGTTGTAGTTGTGTAAATCAATAGTTTCGGCAGTACCTGTGCTGATCAATCGGCGGCTGAATACCATTCGGCCTGTGGGATCAATCATTTGCAACTCCATGGGTTCTCCTGCCGGTACGGCAGTATTTACCCAGGTAATGCCTGTCGTGGGATTTGGATATACTACAAGCATATCCGGCGTTTGCGGCGGCGTTTGGTCTTTTTGTTCATTTTCGTCGGCCAGGGCAACAACATGGTTATTTACCGGCGCCATCAAGGGTTGAATGCCGCCTGAAACCGTCACGTTGTCAAAAACTACGGTAGTTGTAATATTATTGTTTGTACTTTCTGCATATAGGCCCATCAGCACGCAATTGGGGAAATTGACCTGGGAAGCGCCCACGGAGGTCCATTGTTCGCCATTCACTGAAACATAAGTCGTAATCGTATTGCCCGTGCGGTTGATGCGCAGCCAGTGCTCCTGGCCGGGGGCGATCACGCTTTGTTGAATTTGCATGGGGGCATTGGCGACGCCTCTTACTTCCCGGCGTATTTGATTACCCAGGTTTGATTTAACTGCCGTTTTTCGGGCGCCTGGCATCAGATTTTCGCGGATCATGAGGCCTCCCCAGCCGCCATTGGGCTGGATGCCGTTTACGCGAGCAGTGATTTCGCCATTGCCGCACAAATCGACATATACAAAATGCGCCACGTCGGATGTAGGCACGGAAAACCCTTTGGCGCTAACGGTATATCCATGATCGCAAACCTGGTTGGTAGCGCTGCCGTTGGCGGTAGCGCCTATATTGCCGTTGCTCCAGGGCGCTTTTATGCCGCTGTCTTCTACTACCGAAACCTGGGCAACGCCCTGCGTTTGGTTGCCGCATTCATCCTGTATGATTACCGTAACAGGAATTGTCTGATCGAGTTGCGAGCAATTAACAACCGAGGGCGAAATGCTCACCAGGCTAACGCTGCCGCAATTATCGGAAGTTTGATCGACGAGCATAGCTTCGGTGAGGGCAACATCGGCGTCTTCAAAAAGCGTCACCTCAATATTCAGCAGGTCGAGGTCGGGCGGCGTATTATCGGTGACGGTAATAGTTTGTATAAACTGCTCCATGCTGGTATTACCGCATTGATCGCCCATCTGCCAGGTGCGCACGCGGGTATAATTGCCGGCGCAACTTCCTTCGTTGGTCACATCGCTGAGCAATTGGGCTACAGCAATGCCGCCCAGATCAACGCCTTGCGGTTCGAGGTCGAGGGCGGCCTCCAGGCCGGCAGCATCATTGCAATCCACTGATACGTCGAGGCTGCCCGGCGCGCTGCTGATAAAGGGAGGCGTATTGTCATTGCAATCGAAGGTAAACACCAGCAAATAAGTGGTAGAAGAAAAAGGCACATCGATATCAATCCAGCCGGTGTACGTGCCTGGCGGCAGGGGTACGTTGAGCGACCCAATGAGGTTAGAAGTGGGGATATCGGCGTTGTTGATATTGTCAACCTCCACATCCGGACTGTTCAACGGCTGGGCGTCATCGCCAAACCAAAATCGAAATTTGACAGGGGTAGTTTCAAAAAGGGCATCCATCTCTTCGAGGTGAATAGATACCAGTTCGAAACCTTCCGGCACTGTAAATGTAAACAAATCATGGTAGTCTACTTGAGAAGGTACCAGACAACCAAACAAGTCAATCTCGAGATTATCGCCGCTCACATCGGCCATACTGATATTGTCGGGGTTGGCAAACGACAAACTGCCGCCCAGGTCGTTGCTGAAGCACTCTTGAAGATCGGCATCAAAGTGGTTTTTTTGCGCCTCGGCGCTCACTTTGCGCGCCCTTGCATTTTCCAACAATGGTTGTTGTGCCGAAAGGGATAGTGCAATAAACAGGCTTAATACCGTAAAAAGGGGGGATTTGTTAATACGGGTTTTAATCAAAGAGAAAAGCATGGTCGTTTTTTTGGTTAATAATTATTGTTCAAATTTCCACCCCAAAGTTGCCGCCATGCCAACAGCCAAAGGTTTAATGATTTTTCAAAAAGTATAAAAAAGTATTAAAACTGAAAATTCGGTTAAGAAAAAATTAAAACAGGCAATTACCGTTCCATTTTAGGTTTTGTAGCGTTAAAAAAGATGTAACTTATGGCCATATTAACGATTGTAGCCCAATGAAGCACCTTTTACTCCTGATGTTAACCCTTTCGGCACTGCACAACGGCTTCGCCCAAAAGCTGTTGTCTTTTGAGCCCAATGCCGTGGAAGAGCGCTTCCTGGTGGATCTCGACGACTGGACGAAGACGGTCGAGTTGAGCGCTACAGTCACCAACACATCCAACCAAACCCTGCTGCTGAAGTGGAAAAGGAATATCGTAAACCAGCCGCTGGGGTGGCAAACCCAGATTTGCGACGACTTTGCCTATTACACGCCAGACATTTCGACGAATTACTCTCCCAAATACAACATCAACGCTCCCGTGGAGCTAGCCCCAGGCGCTTCGATATCATTTTCGCTGCATATACAGCCGCTGGGCACTGCGGGCAGAGGGGTATACGAAATCCCCTTTTCAACTACTAAAAACCCCGATAAAATCATCGGCTCGCTCATGTTTACGGCCAATGTGGAAGATGCCGACAAAGAATTTTCCAAAGCAACGCTGCGTCTATACCCCAATCCCGCCATTGACTATTTTGAAATTACCCCCAACGCCCCTGTTGACGAGGTGATTCTATACAATATGATCGGCAAAAAGGTACGCACCTACGATGCCACCCAAACCAACCGCTTTGATATTTCTGATATCCCTGCCGGGCTCTATCTCGTAAGTCTGCTAAACGAAAAACGCGGAGTGGTCAAAACGCTGCGACTCAACAAGCGCAGCTTGCGACCCTAGCGCATCCGTCAAGCGTTTGACAAATTCCGCTTTCCCCCCGCTTGCCTGCGGCAAAGTCATTATCTTTCGCTTCGCTTATTAATTGCTTTTTATAAAAACGCCTATACCCATGCTGCGCCGCCTTTTATTAGTAGTTTTGATCGCCGTCTTTTTCTTGCCTGCCGCCAACTGCCAACTGCTCGATCACGTGCAGGGGGAGGTGCTGGTGCAATTCCGACCGCACGTCAGTGCGCAACAATGGATCAAAAAGTGGCAATATTTTGAAGGGCGGCCCACCGGCCTCAAAACGCGCAAACTCATCTCTCCGCCAGTACGTATCTGGGCATTAACCTTCGACTTCGCAAGTATCCACGAAACCCGCTTTTTGCAAGCCATTCGTCGCGACGCCGAAGTTATCGAAGCGCAATTCAACCACTTTGTCTACACCCGCTCTACCATCCCCGACGATCCCGGCTTCGGCAGCCAATGGCAATACATCAATACGGGGCAAAGCGGCGGCCTTCCAGGCGCCGATATCGATATGGACCTCGCCTGGGATATTACCACCGGCGGCCTTACTGTAGAGGGCGATACCATTGTAGTTTGCGCCCTCGACGACGGCATCGACCTCAACCACGAAGATTTTCAGGATAACCTCTGGGTAAACCATGCGGAAATCCCCAACAACGATATCGACGACGACAACAACGGCTACGTCGACGACTACCGCGGCTGGAGCACCGTCACCGATTCCGACAATATCAGCGGCGGCGGCCACGGCACTCCTGTAGCCGGCATCATGGGCGCCAAAGGCAACAACGGCATCGGCGTTGCCGGCATCAACTGGAATGTGAAGCTGATGATTGTGAAAAATAATTTCAACACCAACGAGGCCGCGGTGCTTGAAGCCTACTCCTATCCCCTCGTGCAGCGCATGCGCTACAACGAAACCAACGGCGCCGAAGGGGCTTTTGTGGTGGCTACCAACGCCTCCTGGGGCACCGACCTGGGCGACCCCGAAGACGCTCCGCTGTGGTGCGCGTTCTTCGATACGCTAGGCGTACATGGTATCCTCAACTGCGGCGCTACCATCAATGGCAACGTAAATGTGGATATCGAGGGCGACCTGCCCACGGCCTGCCCCAGTGATTACCTCATTTCGGTGACCAACATGAACCACAACGACGTGAAGGTCACCCAGGCCGGCTACGGCGCTACGACGATCGACCTGGGCGCCTTTGGCGCCGGCGCCTGGACTACCGACCTGCCTAATACCTATGCGCCTTTCGGCGGCACCTCCGGCGCTACGCCCCATGTGACCGGCGCAGTGGGGCTGCTGTATTCCGCTCCTTGCCCTTCTTTTATCGCTATTGCAAAAAGCGACCCCGCCCAGGCTGTTTTACTTGCCAAACAATACATCCTGGAGGGTGTCACTCCCAACGCCAGTCTGGACAGTATCACCGTCACCGGCGGGCGGCTCAACGTATACAACAGCCTGCAACTGCTCATGCAAAATTGCAGCGGCTGCCCACCCGCCACCAGCGTAAAAGCCGTTGACGTTACCGACGAGCAGGCTACGATATCCTGGAATGTCACTGACAGCATCACACAGGTCGACCTCCTCATTCGCCCGCTCGATAGCCCCGAGTGGGATACGATTCCCGGCGTAAGCTCGCCGTTTGTACTCGACAGTCTGCTATCCTGTACCCAATACGAGCTGCAACTCACGGCCTATTGCGCCGCCGATACCGCTAATTTGTTCGAAAATTTTGTTTTCAAAACCGACGGCTGCTGTGAATTACCCCAGGATTTACTGGTATCAGAGGTCAGCGACTCGTCGGCATTGTTTACCTGGGGCAACGTATTGGCGGCAACCGAATTTGTATTGCAATGGCGACCGGCAGGTGATTCCACCTGGCAAACGGCAACGATTGACGGCAACAGCTTTTCGCTCGATAGCCTTGAATCTTGCACTGATTACGAAGCCGCGCTTTTTACAGTTTGCGATACCCTGCAAACCGAACCAAGTAACCTGATGAACTTCCGCACACGCGGTTGCGGCGCCTGTACCGACCTCGAATATTGCCCGGTTACAAATCTCAACGCATCTGAAGAGTGGATAGAACAAGTCGTTTTTGCCACAATTGACACAACCAGCGGCAGCAATGACGGCTATGGGCTTTATACGGATATTCCCGCCCCAATCCTGGAATTGGGCGGCAGCTATGATATTAGCCTGAAACCGGGTTTTTCCGATTTTGTCTACCAGGAATACTTCAAAGTATGGATTGATTACAACCAAAACGGGATTTTTGAAAATAACGAAATTGCCTTTGACCCCGGCGCCACCACTTCAACCGGCATTACCGGCACGATAGTCATACCGCCTACCGCCCCCATCGGCTTTACCCGCATGCGCGTGGTGATGAATTTCCAGAATGTGTCGGGACCCTGTAATTTCGCCAACGGCACTTTCGGCGAAGTGGAAGATTATTGCGTAAATATAGTGCCGACTACCTATTGCGCCAGGCCGACCAATATAGATACGCTCAATATTGACCTTACCAATGCCGAACTGGGCTGGGATTTTGTGGCGCCCGCCATTAGCTATGTGGTTCGCTACCGCAAAGCCGGCGAAGATTTGTGGGAGGAGCTGTCTTCGCTTACCCCCGGCATCGTACTGGCTAATCTCGAACCTTGCCAGGATTATGAGGCCCAGATACAGACTATCTGCGGCTACAGCCTGAGCGATACGGCCAGTAATTTCGCTTTCCGCACCAACTGCATAACTGATATTGCCCCCGGGCCGCGCGCCGACTTCGAGTGGAGGGTATTCCCCAACCCGTTCAGCGAGTCCCTGCGCATCGCAGTAGACGCACCCCGCGGCGGCGAGTTGTACCAGATGGAAGTAATCAGCGCGCTGGGGCAGGTCATGAGCCGGCAGCCATTGCTCTGCGCATCTCCCGGCGTGCACTGGTTCGACATAGCCGGCAGCAACTGGAGTGCCGGTATTTACCTGGTTCGACTTACTAATAGCGAAGGCGGCATGGCCGTTCGAAAAGTGGTAAAACAGTAGGTCAAAAGGCGTTATAGTATAATTATTGCTAATTTTGTGGCCGAAATACAAAACACGGCCCACTATGCAATGGAATCTCAGCGGTAAAAACGCCCTGGTAGGCGGCAGCAGCAAAGGAATAGGCAAGGCTACCGCCATCGCGCTGGCCGAACTGGGCGCCAATGTCACCCTGGTATCGCGTTCCGCGGATATCATGGGCGATGTCATCAAGTTATTGCACAAAACGCCGGGGCAAGACCACGATTTTCTTGTAGCCGATTTTACCGATACCAAAGACCTCCATACCAAAGTATCGGCGCTGGTGTCCGAGAAAAATATACATATCCTGGTCAACAATACCGCCGGCCCGCCTGCCGGACCAATTACCGATGCGGCAGCCCGGGATTTTCTGCAAGCGTTCAACAATCACCTCATTTGCAATCATTTGCTTGCACAAGCCGTATTGCCGGGTATGAAACGCGACAACTACGGTCGCATCATCAATATTATTTCTACCTCTGTTAAAGCGCCGCTCGTCGGGCTGGGCGTTTCCAATACCGTGCGGGGCGCTGTGGCTAGCTGGGCCAAAACTATGGCCAACGAACTGGGCCGGTTTCAGATTACTGTCAATAATGTTTTGCCGGGGTTAACCCTCACCGATCGCCTGCACGACCTGATTGAGCGCCAGGCTGCCGAATCCGGGAAAAGCGTGGAAGAAGTGGCCCGCGCCATGCAAAGCAGCGTGCCGATGGGGCGTTTTGCCCAGCCCGCCGAAATTGCCGCCGCTGTAGCCTTCCTTGCCTCGCCGGCAGCCTCGTATATCAACGGCGTCAACCTGCCCGTCGACGGCGGTCGTACCCGTAGTCTTTGATCACCCGCTATTGAATAAATACCTATGAGCCAATTAGTCTATTATTTATTGCTCAAGCCTATATCGCTGCTGCCTTACCGGGCGTTGTACGCCTTGTCGGATTTCATCTGTTTTGTATTGTACAACTTATTGGGCTACCGCAAAAAAGTGGTGGTGACCAACCTCAAAAATTCGTTTCCCGACAAATCGCCGCAGGAGATTGAGGCCATCGCCGGCAAGTTCTACCACCACTTCTGCGACCTCATCCTCGAATCGGTGAAAATGTTCAGCATCACCCGCGAGGAAGTCAACGAGCGCTGCCGCATTGTCAATCCAGAGGTATTCGAACACTACGCTGCCGAAGGCCGCAGCCTGTTGCTGGTGGCCGGCCATTACAACAACTGGGAATTGGCCGCCGTAGCCTGCGACATGCAAACGCCGCACACCGCCGTGGGCATATACAGCCCATTGGCCAATCGCTTTTTTGATAATAAATTATACCAATCGCGCAGCCAATTTGGATTGGAGTTGTTGCCCAAAAAACAGGTAAAGCCGTTTTTTAAAAACAACGCCCACCGGCTCTTGGCTTTTATGTTCGGCGCCGACCAATCGCCCTCCAATGCCGCCAATGCCTACTGGACAACCTTCCTCAACCAGGATACCGCCGTGGCTTTCGGTACCGAAAAATACGCCGTTGAATACAACTATCCCGTGGTATTCGGGCGGATCAACAAGTTGCGCCGCGGCTATTACACGATGGACTTTACCGTGCTTGAAGACCAGCCTGCCAATACCTCGTTTGGCGAAATTTCGGAAAAACACACCCGCGCACTCGAGCAACAGATACTGGAACAGCCGGAATATTGGCTCTGGACCCACAAACGCTGGAAGCGCAAACGTCCGGTGGATGCAAACGGCGCTGCTTCGCATGTCTGACCGGGGGGACCACCTTCGGCAACTTGCCGCCTGCCTGATCGACCCCCACTGTCGCTGGGAGCAATGGGCGCCAGCCCTCGATCAATGGTATGACGATTTGTGTGCCCTGGCCCAAATTGATCCACGCAACCAGGCGTTGCTCGACAACGTAGAACTGAAATACGGCCAGGCCATCGGCGCCTATTGGGCTGCCTCTTGTGTGAAAGATTACCACCGCACCCGCCGGTTTGTCCAAGGTATCTACCAGGCCATCATCGATCAGCAGGCACTGCATCCGGGGCGGGCTGTCAATCTCCTGTATGCCGGCACGGGGCCGTTTGCCACCCTCGTATTGCCATTGATGACCCTCTTTCGACCCGGTGAAGTTGATTTTTATTTCTTGGAAATCAACCCGCAAAGCAGAGCCATCCTCGGGCAAGTCCTTGAATTATATAACCTTAGCGAATATGTCCGACTTATCAGCGACGCCGATGCCTCCACCTTCCAACTACCTGACGACATAACCATCGATATAGCAGTAGCGGAAACCATGCAGCACGCTTTGCAACGCGAGCCGCAGGTAGCCATCACCCTCAACCTCTGCCGGCAATTGCCGCCCCACGCGATATTTATCCCGCAACAAATCACCATTTCCGCCGGCTTGTTACACCCGGGAAAAGATACCGAAAGAGCAATGGGTCTGCTGGAAGATCTGCAAGACGCGTATCTCCTGTTGACTGTTATTTTTGATCTTCAAAAAGAAAATGCAGCGCAGTACTTGACAGCAGCGGGTGAATATCATTTCCCTGTGGTCGAAACCGTAGCACAAATTGACGAGGGTTATTCCCGCCTTTGTCTGTTTACAAAAATCCGGATATACAACGACATTCAGCTCGACTACTCCGACAGTGGGTTGACGCTGCCCAAAACCCTTGGCGATATTGCCGTCCCTGCCGTTTCCTTGCAATTTCAATATCAACTGGGGGTCGACCCGGGTTTTGTATGGAAAATGATCCCCGCCCGTTAGCAGCCTACTGTTGTAACCGCAGGCGCACCGCGGACACACTCAGAACCCCACCGCCAGCGACGCCGTATAGAAATAATTCTGTTGCGACGGTTTACTGACCAGTGTAAAAATATGGTCTTCACTTTGAAGCGTGCGAGCTTCGAAGCGCAACGCAACATTTTCAACAGGCATAATATCAATATTGGCAGACAGGCCGAACACCTGAAAGCCGTTGAGCGAATTGGTCGTTACAATAACCTGATTTTCATCGTTATAGTACTCCGCGCGGGCGGCAACGGCCAGCTTGTCGGTGAAGGCATAGCGGGCTATGACAACAGGTGTAAACCAGTAGTCGTATTCGCTTTCTTTAGGGCGTTGTTGCTGAGCGCCCAGGTCGAGCCCTGCAATGAGGCCGAATTTGGGCGTTAGTTGAAACATGCCGTATAAGTTATTGAAAACGCGCCATCGCTCCTGGTCTTTGCCGGGGAATTCATTACCGATAAAAGTGCTCCAATTGAGCGTGAGTTTATCGTTGGGCTTGAAAGTGAGCTGAGTTCCGAAGGCGGGCGTCTGGTTGGCGTTGATGCGGCGGATGCGCTGCCAGCCGTTGAGCAAAAGGCCTGCCACATACCACCTGCCGCCTTCCGAGGTATAGCTGAGCCGTGCGCCGGCTTCGTAATAAGGCGAGGTTTCGGCGGCCAGGCTTCGAGAGAGCGCCCAGCAGTCTTTGCTGACGGCGCTTTCAAAACCAATATGCGAGGGTAAAATGCCTGCGTCGAGCCACAGTTCTTTGTTTTTCGACAATTTCACGCCTGCATTAGCTTCAAAAACAAAGCGCAACAACTCCTGTTCAGCTGCCAGGTTGTATTGGGCGTAAGTGCCCGCCATCAATGCCATATTGGCCCGCACCCGGTTGCCCGAGTAAGCCCCTTTGAGGTAGGCCAGGTTGATATTGAATTCGTTGTGGCGGTTGTGGCTGTAGAAAAAGCCGGGGCGCTCATGGCCGGCGGGATTACCGGCGTCGTAGCTGTAATAGGCTTCCACATACCCCGAAAAAGTAAGGTTTGATTCGGTTCCGGTGAATATCATTTCCTGCGCGCCAAGCGCTGTCAGGCAAAAAAGAAATAATAAGGTTAGTACGGATTTCACAGGTTAGCTTTTTTATGGGTGAAAATTTGTAATTTTTTTTTCTGCAGCTTCAAAGGCCTGTACTTTTAGGGGTAGTAATATTAGGCGGTTTCAAATAAAAAGGCTCGTAATAAGCCAGGTTGACAAAGGCGCCCTGTCTGAAGCCTTCAAGTGCGAGCGGCGCCAGATGTTGCGCCGAGCATCGCAAATCGGTAAAAAACACTTGCGGAGAAACAAATAGCGGCCTGGCTTTGACTGAGCCGTTGCCGCAGCACACCACGGCAAAACCCTTTTGCAGCCATTCATCCAGCCAACCGGCATGCAGGACGACCGCTGCCGGCGCCGTCACCTCGCGCCCTTCTATATCGTACAACGCCGCGTATACCTCCATGCGGCGGGCGTCGATCATTGGGTAATACAAGGTAGGTTGATCGGTGGAGACAAGCGCAGCGGCGTGGGCCAGCGACGCCAGCGTGGGCACAGCCAAAAGCGGTTTGTCGAGGGCATAGCAGATGCCTTTGGCAGTAGCCACGCCGATGCGCAGCGAAGTATACGACCCCGGGCCGCCGCTCACGGCCAGGGCATCGAGATCAGCGAGATGATGCCCCCCCTCCGACATACAGCGTTCGATATAGGTGGTGAGTTGCGCAGCATGATCGTTGACCGACTGCGACTCCGCCAGCGACAACAGGGCCTCGCCGCGGCACAACGCCACCGAACAGACATCAGTGGCGGTTTCTATATTTAAAATCAGGGGTTCCGGCATATGGCGGTATTACTGTCGACTATAATTCGGGGCTTCCTTTGTAATAGTAACGTTGTGCGGGTGACTTTCCGTTCTGCCGGCGCCCGATATTTTCACAAAGCGGGCATTATTCAGCGCTTCGATATTGGGGGCGCCGCAGTAACCCATGCCCGCGCGCAAGCCGCCGATGTATTGCAACATCACCTCCGCCAGAGTACCTTTAAAAGGCACGCGGCCCTCGATGCCTTCGGGTACCAGTTTTTTAATATCGTCTTCCACATCCTGGAAATAGCGGTCTTTAGAGCCCTCCATCATAGCGCCCAGCGAGCCCATGCCGCGATAAATCTTGAATTTGCGGCCTTCGTATATCACCGTTTCGCCTGGGGCTTCCTCTACGCCCGCAAACAAACTGCCGGCCATAATCGTGCTGGCGCCGGCTGCCAGCGCCTTTACTATATCGCCGGTATAGCGGATGCCGCCATCGCCGACAATCGGCACGCCGCTGCCTTTGATGGCTTGCGCTGCACTGTAGATAGCCGACAACTGCGGTACGCCTACGCCTGCCACTACGCGGGTAGTACAGATGCTACCGGGGCCCACACCCACCTTCACGCCGTCTACACCGGCGGCTACCAGCGCTTTGGCGCCTTCGCCGGTGGCCACGTTGCCGCCGATAACCTGAAGTTCGGGGAAGCGCTGCTTAACCATTTTGATGGCGTCGAGTACGCCCTTGGAATGGCCGTGCGCGGTATCCACACAGATCACATCTACGTTTACTTTTACCAGTGCCTCCACCCGGTCGAGTACATCGGAGGTGACGCCCACCGCGGCGCCCACCACCAGCCGGCCCAGCGAGTCTTTGCACGAGAGCGGGTAATTTTGCACCTTCATGATATCTTTATAGGTAATCAACCCGCACAGGGTACCGTCGTCGGAAACCACAGGCAATTTTTCGATTTTATGGCGTTGCAGGATATCGCGGGCCTGGTCGAGCGTGGTGCCGATAGGCGCCGTGATCAGGTTATTTTTGGTCATCAGGTCGCGCACCGGACGATGGTGAAACGCCTCAAATCGAAGGTCGCGGTTAGTGAGGATGCCGATCAGCTTATTGCGCTCGTCGACAATCGGAATGCCGCCGATTTTGAACTGGCGCATCAACCCAAGGGCGTCGCCCACCGAAGCGTCGGCCATAAGCGTGACGGGGTCTACGATCATGCCGCTTTCCGAGCGTTTGACCATGCGCACCTGCTCGGCCTGCGCCTGGATGCTCATATTTTTGTGAATGATACCAATACCGCCCTGCCGCGCAATGGCAATAGCCAGCGTACTTTCGGTCACGGTATCCATAGCTGCCGATACAATAGGGACGTTGAGCCGGAGACCCCGGGTGAGTTGCGTGGTAGTGTCTACTTCACGGGGAAGCACTTCTGAGTAGGCGGGCACGAGGAGCACATCATCGAAGGTGAGCGCTTCGCCCAAAAAGTTGTCGTGGGTTGTATTCCGTATTTCCATGCGCAAAGATACGGCTTTTCGGATGAAAAAAAATGCATGTACATTCCGCCTGCGATATTTTTCTTGCTGTAATATTGCGGCAACTCAACAAGCACGCCTATGTTATCGGTACACAGCGACGCCTATTTTATGCAGCAGGCGCTCAAAGAGGCGCTCAAGGCCTATGAAGAAGGAGAAATTCCAGTAGGCGCCGTGGTGGTTTGCCAGAACCAGATCATTGCAAGGGGTTACAACCAGACGGAGCGATTGCAGGACGTGACGGCGCATGCCGAGATCATCGCCCTCACGGCGGCAGCCGGTTATTTGAATAGCAAATATTTACAGGACTGCACGCTATATGTCACCCTCGAGCCCTGCGCCATGTGCGCCGGAGCGTTGTTTTGGTCGCAAATTGACAGGGTTGTCTATGGCGCTCCTGACGACAAGCGGGGTTTTATGCGCTTTGGCAAAGCCATGCTGCACCCCGCTACCAAAACGGAATTCGGCATTTTGAGCGACGAGTGCAGCGCCTTGCTCAAGCGCTTTTTTCAGGAGAAAAGGTGATTTTTTAACAAAGACTCGAAGCCCCCCAAGTACCACTAAGGGAATTTACCCGCGTTGTAAAAAAATATAACCTTGGTGGTACTTGGCGCCCTTAGCGCCTTCGTGGCTACAAGAAAGCGCCCCTCCCTACCGCCGCCTCGGTTTGTACTTCGACTCGTCGAGCAATTTTTGGGCGTCATTCAACGCTATAACTTCCTGAATTGTCGCCTCCGGATGCCGTTCAAAGTAGGCCTTCACGATTTGCCAGCCTATCCAATTGGCCGTGCGCCCCGGCGCTTCCTCGGGCATACCCGGCGAGTGGGGGCTGTATTCCACGTATTTGCGGATTTCTTCCCATGCGCTATTGTAAAGCAAATTTTCATCCAGGAAAAAAGCCCACATCTCCAACTCATTGTCTTCCAACCATTGCCACTGCTTAGGAGTCACCTCCATCTTCACCGTATCGGGGGCATTGGGCAGCAGCATATCGAGCAGATACATCTTTTTACCATTGTTGATCATCACGTCGAGCAGGCGGGCGCCGGCGGGCGGGCCTACCATATCGTCGGCCAGCGTTTGCAGCGACCTGGCTACCAGGTGGTCGGCATTGTAGGTGCGGATCAGATATTCCGAGAAATTAGTATTGCCTGGATTGTATTGCTGATAGGGATAATTTTCACCCAAAAAAAAGTCTAGCCCCACCGCCAGCGAGTTATCGCCGAAAATAAACGCCGCATGCGAATACTCAGAAATAAAGGTAGTGATATCGGGCACGGGCCGGTCGGGAAAATAGTATTTGTAATACTGAAAAGCCTGCTTAAACTGCTTTTCTATAGGCCCGAAATTGCCGTACACAACCATACAGGTATCATACAAATGCCGCACGGGCGCAAAAGTGAGAAACCCTTTAACAAAATTCTCATGGCCCTCCGGCGCCAATTCGGGGTCTTTGGAGCCCAGGATGCGCTCGAAGAAAATCTGACTAAAAACCGGATACTTCGCCTCCAAATCCTGCAAGCCCGCAGCCATCTGGTTGGTATCAATGGCAAACAGCAATTGCTCGAAGCGCGTCACTTCCAGTTCTACTTCAATGTCGGAGACATCGGGGATGTTTTTTTTGTTGTCCTGGCGGCATGCCTGAATAAAAAGCAGGCTCAACATGAACGCTACATACCACCATCTGCGTTGTTGTAACATAGGTAACAGGTTTTTTGAACAGGCATTTGTTGGGCCGTATAGCCAGGCTTGCGGGGGGATTTGAAAATAGTTGCCGTTAAAAGCCCAACTATCTTCCAGCCTGTATAACTTTACAGCGTTTACAAAAAACAATGCAATAATGAAAAAAATTGTCATTCTTGCCGCCTTTTTGTGCAATGTTTTAACAATTTCTGCACAGGGAGACATTCGCTTCGGCTTTCAGTTGAGTCCGTCCTTCTCCTGGATGTCGACCAATGATAACAAAATAACGCCCAGCGGCACAAATCTCGGTTTAAAACTGGGCATGATCGGCGAATACTATTTCGCTGAGAATTACGCTTTTAGCACAGGATTAGGGTTTTCTTTTAATAGCGGCGGTACTTTACTGCACGAATATGCCGGCAACTATTGGACTAAATCCGACTTGCCCGCTAATCTCGCCGATACGCTGCGCGCCGGCTCCAAGTTGAAATATGGGGTCCAATACCTCGAAATTCCGATTGGACTGAAGATGCGCACCCGCGAATTCGGCTATATTCGCTATTTTCTCGAACCCGGCGTCCAACTGGGCATTAAAACCCAGGCGCGCGGCGTGATCAACGACCCCACCCAATCAGGCGAAAATGAAGAGAAATTCGATATCAGCAAAGAAGTGAACAGCCTCTACATGTCGTGGGGCGTCGGCGGCGGTATCGAATACAGCATCTCCGAAAATACGAGTCTGATGGCCGGACTGGGCTTCCAGATCGGCTTTACGGATGTAAGCGACGACAACGGCACGGTATTCGACCCCCGCGGCAACCGCAAAGAGGATTCCAAAGGCATCATCAATGCGATTACCCTCCGGCTAGGGATTTTATTCTGATAAGAAAGACTCGGACAAAGATATTTATTAACCACAGCGGTCACGGAGTGGCAGCGGGTAAAATCCCATGCTGTGTAACTCCGTGTAAACTCAGTGAAATGCTGTGGTTAAAAATCCATGTTTACTATGAGCACCACCTCTCAGTTACCCGCCGACATAGCGGCACTCCTCGATGATTTCATCGATCGCGCCATATACGAAGATGTACGCGAAGGCGACCATACGTCGCAAGCCTGCATTCCTCCCGGTATGCGCAATAAGGCCCAGCTCAAAATCAAAGATGTGGGCGTCATTGCGGGGGTAGAAGTAGCCCGCCGCATTTTCGAAAAAGTAGACCCCTCCTCCACTTTCGAGCTGCTCATTCCCGACGGCACGGAGGTCAACTACGGCGATATCGCCTTTAAAGTGGAGTGCAATACGCAAGCCCTGCTAAAAGCAGAACGCGTGGCGCTCAATACGATGCAGCGCATGAGCGGCATTGCCACCCTGAGCAACCATTTTGCCTTTGAGGTAGAAGATTTACCCGTCAAAATTCTCGATACCCGCAAAACAACGCCTTTGATCCGCTTTCTGGAGAAATGGGCCGTCAGGCTCGGCGGCTGCCACAACTACCGCGTTGGCCTCTACGACTGGATCATGATCAAAGACAACCACATCGACGCCTGCGGCGGCATCACCCAGGCCATCAACCGGGTACAAGAATACCAGCATTCCAAAGGCCTGCAACTGGGCGTCACCATCGAGGTGCGCAACCTGGTAGAACTGGCCGAAGTACTCGAAGCCGGTCGGATTACCCGCATTATGTTCGACAACTTTGAGTTGCCCCTGCTCCAGGAGGCCGTAGCCACGGTCGACAAGCGCTTTGAAACCGAAGCTTCCGGCGGCGTGACGATCCACAATGTTCGCCGCGTAGCCCAAACCGGCGTTGATTATATTTCGGTGGGCGCGCTCACGCACTCAGCCACGAGTTTGGATATGAGTTTGAAGGTGGTTTGATGTGCTGATGGGTTGATGCGACCGACGGGAGTCCCGTACCGACTGCAAGGAGGTCGGGATGCTGATGGGTT
>DAINSQ010000020.1:0-42979 GCA_036741235.1 Saprospiraceae bacterium
CCCAATAGCGCGGCAAGTACCGGAGCGGTTTGATCTTCTGTACGATATCCAGGGCTATTTCGAGGTGGTTGTCCAGGATTTCCTCCAGGCGAAGCGCCGGCAGCCGTATGTTTTCGCTCAATGCCAGATATTCCCGGAATGACAATATTTATTTAAAATTAGTCGAGTAGTAATAAGTATAGCAGCAAAGCCGAACAAAATGGCAGGCTGCACTTGGGCTATAAGATCTGGGGTGGTGGTCAAGTTTAAGTAACGCATCGACTGGCGCTACTTATTCCACTCCATAGCATTGAGCTGTATAAGTCATGCTCAAAACCCGGGGATGTGCGGTATATATGCCAATTATTGCGTTGAAGTTATCTTTTTTTACGCGGAATGACCGATTAAACATTCAACATTCACAAATCGCCGTTTCCCGCGCAAAGTCCAACAGTCTTACCAGGTAATATCCCTTTGATAAACCCGTCCGCCGGTTTCCAGACGATAAATATAATTGCCGGGGGCGAGGTAGACCTCGGCGGGCCGCAGGCGATAGATATAGCTGCCGCGCTCCTGGAAGGCATCCACCAGCGTACGCAGGGCGGAGCCGTTGGGCAACAGTATCGACAGGCGGAGGGGGCCGCGTTGTTGAAGGCTGTATTTAATCTGTATCACACCGGGTTCATCGGGGTCGGGGTTGTGGCCCAGCAGAGCGATGGGGTCGTTGAGCGGCGGCGGGGGCGACGAGGGGGGCAGCAGGCCGCCCAGCGGCGTAAAAGCGTTGCCGAGCGCCGAGTTGACCACGTCGGGATGTACGCAGAGCCAGTTTTGGAGCACCGAAGCATAGGCGTCGCGGAAATCGACGGAAAAATAGGGGTCGCCGTAGTTATCCGTATTCACCAGATCGGGCTCCTGGCCTATGAAGCCGTTGCCGAGGCCTTCGCCGAAGACCAGCATGGGCGATCCCGTGCCGTGGTCGGTGCCCACACTGCCGTTTTCGTATATCGTGCGGCCAAATTCGGAGAAGGTCATGGCCAGCACGTTTTGGCTGTGACCGGTAGCGCCAAGGTCCTGGAAAAACGCCGCTACGCTGTCGGCCACCCGTTGCAACAGCACGGGGTGATTATTGAGCTGATTGGCGTGGGTATCGAAGCCGTCGATGGTGACCAGGTATACTTTGCTGCCGAGGTTGCCCTTGATGAGCCGCGCCACGATGGCCATTGACTCGCCGAGGTTGCTGTCGGGGTAAGCGCCCTGGGTGACTGAGTTGTTATAGGCATCGCGGATGCTTTCCGAATAGCGGAAGGCGCTGTTGGCTACATTTCTCACAAAAGCCAGCTCGCGGTCGGGCGGAGTATTGCCCAGTTGTGCCAGGCTGTATAGCTGTCCTGACAGCGCGATTTGGTAAAATTCCTGCGGATTGCTGATGCTCAGGGCCATATTGCCGCCCACTGCCCGGAAGATCATATTGGTTTCAACGCCGATCTGAAGCGCGGGCGGCGCCACGGGGGGCGCCGAGGCAAAGGCCTGGTAGTCATTTTCGAGCCAGCGGCCTATCCAGCCTGTATTGACGATCTCATCGGAATCGGAAGCGGAGGCCCAGATATCGCTGGAGCGAAAATGGGAGTAGTTGGCGTCGGGGTAGCCCACGTTGTGGATGACTTTCATTTTGCCCTCTTCCCACAGCGGCTGCAGCGCGCTCATCTCGTTGGGCATGCCGTATTGATCGCTGAGCGCCCACAGGCCCGACTCCTGAACGGCTATAGTAGGCCGTATGTTGTAATATTCGTCGTTGCCGCGCAGGATAACCGTGTTGAGGCCGTCGTTGCCGCCTTTCAGGCGGATGAGCACCAGCACGCGATCGCCGCAATCCGACAAATTCAGGTAATGCAATAGCGGGCTGGGGGCAAATGCGCGCAGGCTGGTGCTGCCCAGCATCAGCGAACCGCCCAGCGCGGCCAACCCGGTAAGCCGCAGAAAATCCCTGCGCCCAAACTCGCGGTGGGCCGTTTGGTGGGCTTTGCCATGGTCGGGCGAAATGCCCAGACGGCGTTGCAAGCGCTTTTGCGCTTTGGGATGCATATCGGACGGAGTATGGAAATCGCTCATAAGCGTCTTACATTCAATGGGTTAATTTAACAAAGCTGCCATTCCGGCAAACGCGTAATGAAATACAACAGGTTAATGATCTGGTAGGGAACTTCCACGTAGTACAAGCCCCAGGTGCCGTCTTCGAAATAATTTTCAGGAATTTCACCTTTGAAATATTGCACGGCGATATCCAGCAAGGCCGGGTCGAGTTCGCGCTTGAGGAAGTGTTGTACCAGTGCGCGGGTAATGACAACCACGTCGGTTTGATCGGGGCCGACGAGTTCGATGGCCAGCGACCTGAGTTTTTCGCGAACAGGTTCGTTGTTGTAAAAAAAGCCGTACAGAAAATCGGATGAAAAAGCCCAGCGAAAGGCCAGGGTATTTTCATTGAGCCAGGCATGGTAGCCGGGCCAACCCGCCACATCGACGGGGTTAAAAATCTCTTGCCCCAGTTGATCGATGATGTAATTAAGGTAAGAAATATTGTTGTCGGCGAGTTCGCCAGGAGCAGTCACGCCGCTGAGGCGAAACAGTCCGGCCATCGTATCAATGGGGCTTTTGATACAGGTGTTGATATATTTATCATCAAAAAAATGCGCGCTTTTGAATAATTGCCGCAATACCGGCGCCAACTCCCAGTTGTTGTTTTTAAATGTGTCGGCCAATTCGTTGACAACTTCCTCGTTGGGTTCCTGGTAGACAAAAAAGCGGTATAACTTCTGACAAATATAGTGAGCTACCTGATCGCGACGGGAGTTGAAAATGAGGTCGTGCACATCGTCGTACCCCCAATTGCCGGGATGTCCGAATATCGTTTTGATACCGTTATCGTGCAAATTGGCATTAAAGGTAACCTGGTTATTGCAGCTATACATATTCACCCGCCAGCCGGTGAGTGCGCGGGCCACTTCTACAATATCGTCCTGGGTGTAGCCATTGCCCTCTCCCATCGTAAAAAGCTCCATCAACTCGCGGGCGTAGTTTTCGTTGGGTTGCGCGGCTACGTTGATATTGCCGTTGAGGTAGACCAACATGGCGGGATTGACGCCCATTTCTTGCACAAATGTGCGGAAATTGCCCACGGCATGGCGGTGAAGCAGGTTGTAATAGGCCCACATAAACGAATTACAACTGTACACCAGTTCTTCCGTCACAAAGTGGTTGTGCCAAAACAAGGCCAGCTTGGCGCGAATGCCCTCCTCTATCATCTCGCGCATCCAGCGCATATTAAACTCGCGTTTATGCTGAAAGTAGAGATCGTCGTCGTCGCCGTAATCATCCCAACTCCAGTTGGCCCAATAGGGCGGTACGGGGTCGGGGGCGTTCACCAGGTTGTCGATTACCTGGTCGACCAGTTCGCCGGGCGACAGGGCGAGCCCCTGGTTGATCATCTCGCGGGAGGCGCCGAAGCCGATGCGCTGGTAAAAATGCTGCACCCGCCGGGCATCCCAGGGCTGCGAAACGCTGGGCACAAAGGGGTCCAACAATCCTAACGTTGTGCCGGTTAGTGACATGGCAAACATAATATTAGGTGCAAATAAAAAATTACCCTCGAATATATAGGTAAAAACTAAATATTGCAGCTATTTTTATTCCAATATTTTAATAATAACAAAAATGAACGCCGTGAAGCTGCTCAGTCTGTTTTTGTCGCTATTCGTAGCCTTGGGAATTAGCCGGGCGCAGACCGTATTGTTTGCTGAAGACTTCAATAGCTGCGCCTTGCCCGCAGCGTGGAATGTGAACCTCATCGGCAATCCCAATGCCTATTGGACGGCAGGTTTTCCCATAAATAACGACAGCGACGGCTCCACCATTGACGGCAGCTGTATGCTGATCATAGATGACGACCAGACCGGCGACCAAACCCCGCCCTGGACGCTGGAGCTCAGCACCCCGGCTTTTGACGCCACGGGGTATACCACCGTCACCGTGTCGATGGACGTACATTTCAGGAATTACGACGGCAAGGACAGCCTGCAGATTTTGGTGTTTGACGGTCAGGAGTATGTATTGCTGGCCGAATATCAGGGTTACTCCAGCCAGACGGGCCAGCAATTTTCGCAATACGCCACGTTCACCGCCGACCTTACCTTCTACGCCAACCCCAATATGCGTTTGATGATCCGGTATGCCGACGGCGGCACTTTCGCCTGGTGGTGCGGCGTCGACAATATCGTGGTAAAAGGGGAAGGCACGGCTTCCAATCTGGTGTTGGCTACTTTTAACGACTGCGCACTTCCCCAGGGTTGGCAGATACAAACGCTTACCGGTGATTTCGACTGGCAGGTGGGCTATTTGATCAATGACAGCGCCCCGGCAGCCACTTCGATCAACGGCACTTGTTTTGCCTATTTTGACGACGACGGCATCGGCCAGGCCGCAGCGCCTTCCGCCGTGCGCCTGTACGGCCCTGAAATCGACGGCACTGTGGCATCTGATATGAAATTGTATTTTGATGCGATATTCAGACGTTACAGCGAAAACGAATATTTTTCAGTGGGTGTGCTGGATGTTGAAACCGGCGAATCAAAAATCGCCGTGGAGTATTTCACCGACCTGGGCGGGCCTCAACTGAACAACTATGTACACGAGGTTGTCGACTTATCTGCATTCCGCGCCAAGCGTATGCGCTTTTTTTTCCAATACGAAGACGGCGGCGACTGGAACTGGTGGGTGGGTATCGACAACGTAAAATTAACGGGCGAAGGCGAAATCAACGAAATATGCGAGAAAGCCTTACCCATTGCCGTCGGCGACCCTTGTTTGCCCGGCAATAACAGCATGGCTCTTTTCGACGGCCCGCAACCTGTTTGCAGCAATGAAAACAGCCATTCGCTGTGGTACCGGTTTACGCCCCAGGAAACCGGTTTACTTCGCATCGCATCCGATGCCGATTTTAACGAAGTTCTCACCATCTTTACGGGGCAATGCCCCAGCCTGGCGCCCGCCGCCTGCGGCAACCGCGACGAACACGGCTTTACCAGTGAAACTTTTTATTTTAACGCAATAGCCGGACAGGAGTATTTTTTACGCGTAAGCGGACAAAAAGCGGGCTTTGGGCGCCCCAAAGGGAATTTCTGCCTCTACCTCGAACCGGCGCCGGTCTTGCCACCCTCGCCCGCCAATGATCACTGCCTGCAAGCCGCTGTGTTGGATATCAACGGCGACTGCGTGCCGGGCAACAATTACAACGGCAACATGGGCCTGCCGCTTCCCAGCCGTAGCACGCTTTCCAGGGCGGATATCTGGTATCGCTTCACAACTGCCGACGCCACACCGCTGGCCATCCGGACGCAGGCCGATTTTGCCGATGTGATCACGCTTTACAGCGGCGGCTGCGACAACCTTAATGAATTAGCCGTTAACGAATACGGAGGGCAACTCATCGTTGAAGCGCCGGCAGCCGGCCAATCCTACTGGGTCAAGGTGAGCGGCGCTTTTGCCACTGTTGAGGGCAATTTATGCGCGCAAGTAGCGCATACTGCTATTGCGCCGCCGGCCAACGATTGGTGCCCCCAAGCCCTGCCTGTAAACATCGGAGGCGCCTGTGTATACGCCGACAACCACGGCGCCGATTTTGACGGGCCGCTGGTATCCTGCGAACCGCTGTTAAGCGGCAGTATCTGGTTTTCATTTGTAGCGCCCGCTTCCGGCACGGTACGATTGCTACCCGACGCCGACTTTATCTACGCCTTGTCGGTATACCAGGGTCCCTGCAACAACCTGGAAGAAGTATTTTGCGCCAAAAACCCGTTGGCCTGTGAAGGATATCTGACAATAGGCAGTTTATCGCCTGGACAAACTTATTACATCAGAATCAGTTCTTCTGCCAATACCTCGGGTTATGCGGAATATGGCGGCGTCTGCCTTTCGGTAAAGGACGCGGCCACCACCCCGGAATTCGCCCCCCTTCAGCTCGATGTAAATATTCGTTGTTTCGGCAACGGCGTGGCTTCGCTCGATATCGACGTACAAGGCGGCATGGGGGGCTATGTATTCCAGGGCAATACGCCCAACGACGTGCTGGCGGCAGGCAGCGCTTATCTGGTAGTCGTCACCGACGCCAACGGCTGCGAGCGCTCGGCGAGCGGACAGGTAGCCTGTGAAGCCGACCCCGATTGCGGTCTCAGCGCGAGCATAGCCGCCAATAACCCGGCTTGCCCCGGTACTTCCTCCGGTTCAGTGAGCGTCACAGCCATCGAAGGCGGCAACGGCAACTACAGCGTGGAATGGTCGACCGGAGCTACCGGCGGCGCCGCCGATCAACTGGCGGCGGGTAATTATGCCGTGACGATCAGCGAAGAAGACGGCTGCGCCATAGCGCTGCCCTTTACCCTGTCTGACCCCGACGCGGTGACGCTAACAGGCTTTAGCAGCCAGGCCGCTACCGGCAGCGATGCCAACGGCGCCATTCAACTTACCGTTTCCGGCGGCGCGCAGCCGCTGAGCTACAACTGGTATGTGGGGCAAACCCTGTTTGGTACAACAGCTACCCCCGAACTGACCAATGTTCCGGCGGGTGATTATACCCTTCAAGTATTTGACGGCAATAATTGCGCTTATACTTTTGGCCCCTTCACCATAGAAAGCATCACTTCGACTACCAATCCCGGCGAAATCTATTTATTGGATATCATGCCCAATCCCTCCAGCGGCCCGGTGTCGCTGAGTTGGGATTTGCCCACTGATCAACGCGTGGATCTCTACCTGGTGGACGTACACGGCCGTTCCTGGCGACTGGCCCGGCAATTGCCGGCGCAAGCTACCAACCACCAGGAGGCGCTGCACGCCTGGCCGGCGGGGATGTACACCCTGCGCTGGAGCGACGGAGTGCGGGAGTGGAAGCGGAAGGTGGTAGTAGCGCGGTAGCGGGTTAATACGCGCGGGCGAACAGCACGCGCTGCGTAGAAGGCTTGCCAGTCAGCACGCATTTGCCGTCTTCCTGGGGGTTATCCAGGGGTATACAACGAATCGTAGCTTTGGTCAGTTCCTTAATCTTGAGTTCCGTTTCCGTTGTGCCATCCCAATGGGCGCTTACAAAGCCGCCTTTTTCATCGAGTACGGACTGGAAGTCGTCAAAGTTATCCACCTTCGTAATATGCTCGGCGCGATAATCGTACGCGCGCTGATATAGGTTGCGCTGGATATCGTCGAGTAGCCGGGCTACATAATCGGCGATTCCGTCGAGCGGCTGTGAGGTTTTCTCCTTGGTATCGCGGCGGGCCACTTCCACCTGGTTGTTGGCCAGGTCGCGTTCGCCGATGGCGAGGCGCACGGGGATACCGCGCATCTCGTATTCTGCGAATTTAAAGCCCGGGCGTTTTTTCATATCGGTATCGTACTTCACCGTGATGCCCTTGGCGCGCAATTCGCGCATAATCTTGTCAGCTGCTTGACCGATTTCGTCATTAGGTTTGGGTATCGGCACAATCACCACCTGGATGGGCGCCAGTTTAGGCGGCAACACCAGTCCGTCGTCGTCGGAATGGGTCATAATAAGCCCGCCCAGCAGACGCGTTGACACGCCCCAAGAGGTAGCCCATACATAGTCTTCCACGTTATTTTCGCTGAGGAACTTCACATCGAAGGCTTTGGCAAAGTTTTGCCCCAGGAAGTGCGAGGTGCCGGCCTGGAGGGCCTTGCCATCCTGCATCAGCGCTTCGATACAATACGTATCAACGGCGCCGGCGAAGCGTTCGTTGGGGGTTTTGACGCCTTTGATCACCGGCACGGCCATCCACTGCTCGGCAAATTCGGCGTAGACATCCAGCATACGGCGGGTTTCCTCTACAGCCTCTTCAGCGGTAGCGTGGGCGGTATGGCCTTCCTGCCAGAGGAACTCTGCCGTACGCAGGAACAAGCGGGTTCGCATTTCCCAACGCACCACATTGGCCCATTGGTTGATGAGCAGGGGCAAATCGCGGTAGGAAGAAATCCAGTCGCGATACGTATTCCAGATAATCGTTTCGGAAGTAGGGCGCACAATCAGCTCCTCCTCCAGTTTGGAATCGGGGTCTACCACTACTCCGCTGCCGTCAGGGGCATTCATCAGCCGGTGGTGGGTCACTACGGCGCACTCCTTGGCGAACCCTTCCACGTGCTCGGCTTCGCGGCTCAGGAAGCTTTTCGGGATAAACAAAGGAAAATAGGCGTTTACGTGGCCGGTCTCCTTAAACATGCGGTCGAGCTGATCGCGCATATTCTCCCAGATGGCAAAGCCATAGGGTTTGATGACCATACAGCCGCGCACGGCCGAATTATCGGCCAGTTCAGCCTTTTTTACAATGTCGATATACCACTGCGAGTAATCTTCGCTCCTGCCGGTAATTTCTTTTGCCATATATCAAATTCGCTTAATAAAGTTCAAACAAGCGCTTCGAAAAAAGCGTTAAACTATTGAGAACCAAATCAGTCAAACAAGTGACAAACCCCTTGCGGTAACGTCTTAACAATTGTTAAAAGCTCTTAATTAACGAATTTAACAGCCCGCTGCCGCTATTTAAATTTGCCTTAACTAAAAATTAGGCACAAATGTAATAATTTCGGGGTTGTAAGCTGAAAGAGCGTTTGGTAATTGCGATTAAAAAATCAGAACTATGAAAATCCATAAATGGTCCGCGCTGTTGATAGCCCTGCTTTTCGCAGGCGTTGTATCCGCCCAGTACGATGATGTGTACTACGACCCGGATACCGACGCCGGTTATTATAACAGCCACAACAACTCCAATAGTTCCAATGACGCCTACGCTTATGGAGGCGACAATGACTATTACGACAGTGACGACTATGATTATTACGACGAGGACTACGACTACAGCTATTCCTCGCGAATCCGCCGTTTTCACCGCTCGTATTACGGGTTTGACTATTACGATCCCGTTTATGTCGATATGGTATATTACGATCCGTTTTTTACGCCGGGTCTGACCGTATTGATCTACGACGATTTTTACTCCTTCAATAACTGGGCGAGCTGGCGGCGCTGGAACAGGTGGAACCGCTGGAACAACTGGAATGCCTGGGCCGGCTGGAACAGTTGGAACGGCTTCGGCTGGGGTTTCGGCTGGAATGCCTGGAGCCCCTGGAATACCTGGAACCCCTGGAATCCATGGAACCCGTGGAACAGCTGGAACGGCGGAGGCTGGGGCTGGAATGCCTGGGATCCCTGGTATGGCGGCGGTTTTTATTCCAACTTTTACTGCCCGCCGGCATGGGGCAACAATTACAACTACAACACGGTCAACGTAGTGAATAATACGTATTACGGCCCTCGCGGCAGCGGTTCTACGCGTATTCCGCGATTGAACGACCGTACCATCCGCAACGAGACGCCCAAAGACGTTACCAATAACAGACCTGCCGATGTGATCGGCCAGCCCGTCGACCGCACCCGCGATACCGACACGCCGGTTGTGCGCGATATCCAGCGCGAAAAACCCGTTCAGGAACGCGACGCCGTTAAGGACCCCGCTCGCCGCAATACCGGCGAGGTAGTTCCCCGCACCGGCGATCCCGTTCAGGGCAACCCCCGCGAAGAGGTGAAGCAACCCGTTATTCGCGATAATAACGAGCCCAGGCGCGACGAGGAACTAATCCGCATATTCGGTGATGAAAAACCGCGCGAGCGCACGCGCGTTGACGAACCCCGCAACGAACGCCCGCGCACTGAGCCGCGTCTCGAAAGGCCGATGCCTGAACGCCCGCGCACAGAACCGCGCATGGAAAGACCGATGCCCGAACCGCGCCGGGAGACCCCGCGTACGCAGGAACCCCGCCGCAGAGACGGCAATGACTCTCCTGCCGCTAATCCGACGCCTCGCCAACGCGAAAGCAATCCCGCTCCGCGCTACAACGACAGCAGCCGCGGCCGTTCTAACGACAGTGGCAGCAACCGTTCTTTCAATAGTAGCCCGAGCCCCTCGCGCAGCTTTGACAGCGGCGGCTCATCGCGTAGCAGTTCCGGCAGCAGTCGCTCCGGCAGCAGCGGCAGCAGCCGTTCCAATAGCGGCGGCTCTTCCCGCGGTCGCGGTGGGAATTGAGTGAGTGAGAGAAAATAACCATAAAAATGGGTGGAGGTGTGGCAACTATTTCCACCCATTTTTTTTGACAAACGCAAAAAACAACCTGCCATGAAATCCTATATTGCCGTCATCCTGATCATTTTCAGTTGTCAGGCGTTGGTGGCGCAAAGCATAACGGATGCCATTCGCTATTCATCGCTGGAAATGAGCGGTACGGCGCGCTCGCTGGGTACAGGCGGCGCGATGGGCGCCCTGGGCGCTGATTTTTCGGTGCTGAGCACCAATCCTGCCGGATTAGCCTGGTATCGCAACTCGGAATTCACCATTACGCCGGCCATCTTCACGTCGGGCGTAACTGCCAAGTTGAGCAACGTTGACGACAACGATCCATTTGAGACTTCGCGCAGCAACTTTGTATTGAGCAATTTTGGCGTGGTAGTGGCTTCGCAGCCTTCATCGGCCAACTGGCGGGCTTTCAACTTCGGCATGGGCATCAATCGCGTGGCCGATTTTAACCAGCGTTTTTATTATGAAGGCCAATCGGTGGGCTCTATTGTCAACCGCTTCCTGGAACAGGCCAACAGCGCCACCGGGCTGGAAGAATTCGAATCGCAGATCGCTTATGACGCCGGCGCCTTGATCGGCCCTGATAGCGACGGTTTTTACTACAGCGACTTTGACAACTCGCCCAATGCCCTTATACAGCGCGATCAAACCGTCTCTTGGCGCGGTTCTATTAATGAATTGGCGTTTGCCATGGCCGGCAATTACAAAGATCGCATCCTTATCGGAGCTACCATAGGTATTCCGTTCCTGAGTTTCCGGGAAGAAAAATCGTATAACGAAGAAGACCCTGGCGACGGCGCGCAGGGCAACGTGCCATTCTTCGACAACCTGGCATTCAATGAAAACCTCACCACTACCGGCGCGGGCGTCAACCTCAAACTGGGGATGGTTTTCCGCGTTAATCAGTGGGTGCGGCTGGGCGTAGCGGCTCACACTCCCACGGCTTTTCGTCTTGAAGACAGTTACCGCAACGACATCACCTATGTGTATTCGGAAAACGGGACGCCTTACGAAGGTACCGCCGAATCACCCGATGGTTTGTTCGAATATAAATTGCGCACCCCTTGGCGATTGATTGGCAGCGTGGGCGTTATCGTCAAAAAACACGGGTTTATCACTGCCGAAGTTGAAGCCGTAGATTATACAAGTGCAGAAATGCGTTTTGCCGGCTTTGAAAGCGAAGAGCGCGAAACCAACAACCAGATAGCCAATACGCTGACCATGGCCACCAATATGCGTGTGGGCGGCGAGCTGGCGCTCGATATCTTCCGCCTGCGGGCCGGTTTCGGGCTGCTGCAATCGCCCCTGGCCGATGAAAATACGGTCAACAGCAGTGTGAGCTTCGGCGTGGGTATTCGCGAAGAAAGCTTTTTCATCGACCTGGGCTACCGCCGGTACAACTTTAAAGAATCCTATACGCCCTATCTCACCTCGGGCGGCGAACCGCAGATTATTGACCGGGACATTACGAGCAACCGGTTTTTGTTCACGCTGGGATTCAGATTTTAAATCGTTATTGGGAGAACAGTGGACAACGCCGTTCACTGTTCTTCTCAATAAAAAAAGCCGTCTCTTAACGGAGACGGCCTCGATCCTGTATGAGAAACCCTTTACAAACCTTGGTTAAAGCGCTGCGGTAATCACAGCGGGAGCAGCCTTAGCCGGCGCTTTCAGTTGGGGCGCCGGATAAGTATCAGGCTGCGGGGGCAGGCAGTTGCCTGCTTTGTTGTGCAGGTAAATCACCTGCGTCATTCTCATAGTATTGCTTGCGCAATTGTCAATAACAAGCCAGTGGCGTTTCAGCACGCATCGGGTTCCGTCGAAAGTCGTTTCGTCGGTCCAAGTGGCGTGATAGCCGCATATCTCATTAACAGCAAATTGATCATTGGGGGTATCGGGGTTGCCATCGCGGTCGAAGACCGGATAGCCCATCAAATCCGGATGGGTCTCCGCACTTCCTGCAGCCGCCGGCGCGTCGATTCCGTCGCGGTTGGCAGGAAAAAGTACTTGCGCTATGGACGGGCGTTGGAAAGTAATAAACTGGCAAAAAGAGGCCTCTTCGCCTGTTTCGTCGGCTGCCGTCCAATGCCGGCAGGTAACGCCCATAGCATTTGTAAGCAAACGAAACTGCGACAATTCGACTGCGGCGTCCGGGGTGCTAGCATTGAGTTGCAGCGTCAATTGATCGCCGGGGCGTAGCAAGGGGGAGAAAAAGCGATCTTCCGCATTACCGGATACAACCTGTTTTTCATTAACTAATACGGAAAAAAGATTGGAGCCCCCAACAACCCTCCAGCCAAACACTGCATATCCTTCTGCTGGTATGGCAATACGCCATTGAACCGTGCTTCCGGCATCCACGCTGACCAGAGCGCTATTGGCCCCTTCAACCAATAGCCCGTCGGGAGCTCCGGTGACATCTACCCCACCGTCACCATTAATCTTTTGCCCCTCCCAGCGAGAGGGCGCAAAATATCCTGTAAATCCTTCCTGGTTGCAGCCCAGGTCGAAATATTCGTCCTTGTATGTTAATTGTATGGCGCGACCGCAGGGGCTATACACATCGGGTTGTGCCGAAATCGGGGCGCTACCCGTGTCAGTACATTCATAACTGAGGTGCCGGCCATTGAGCAGGGGGGAACAAAATGCCGATATTGCCAGGGTTGGTTGTTGTGTGTTATTTGCGGGAAGCTGTTGAAAAGCCGGATTGCCGGCCCATAAGCCCAATGGCGCCGCCATGATGGCTACGGCCAAATAGCATATTACGATAGGTAACTTGCCGTTTTGTCGGCTGAAGTCAATTGCGTTCATAGGGATGCGTTTTTCAAAAGCGCCAGGCAGATAGACAAGGTCGTCAATTGCGACAAACAAGCGCAATGGCGGCCGAAAATTTAACTATCAGAACCTTGGATTTGGAATAATTACAGAAATGTAATGTTCTCCAGGCGTGAGAAAAACACGGTGTGAAAGCAATCGAATTGCCTTTTTAATTGCGTACGTCATGGGATTATGCGGTTTAAGGGAAAATGAATTCTTCTTTTCGGTTAATTCCCGGGCATAACATTTAATTACACCCTGCTAATAACTTGTTTCCTGTTTTTTAACAAACAGAAACACAGACAGTACAAATATAGCATGTTTTTTAATGTGTGTAATACCGAAAACAGGGTATTTTTTATATTATAATTTTACAAAAACTATAAATAAATGATTATCAATTATTTAAAATTTTAAACTTTTTTCTTTTTTTTCTATTTAGTTGAAAGAAATTTCAAGGACACAAAATAATCGTCAAATATGAAGGTCAAGCAAAAGATTTGGAAGCAATTCCTCCCGCTCGATTTAGATACGGTATGGGCTTTTTTTTCGCGCCCGGAAAATCTGGATGCGATAACGCCCGAGGATATGTCGTTCGAGATTTTATCAGATATCAGCAAGATGGAAATGTACCCGGGAATGATCGTACAATACCGGGTAATGCCCTTTCCCGGGGTGAAGATGAACTGGGTTACAGAAATCACACATGTTGCCGACCGGCGCTATTTTATTGACGAGCAGCGATTTGGTCCATACGCTTTTTGGCATCACCAGCATCATTTTGAGGAGGTCGAAGGCGGAGTGATGATGACCGATATTTTGCACTACAAAGTACCATACGGCATCATTGGCACATTAGCCGATGCGATATTGGTAGACGGCCGCATCGAGCAGATTTTCACCTACAGAAAAAAAGCGGTGGAGAAAGTTTTTGGGATAACGGTGCGATGACAGTTGAAAAAAACGGGCCGACGTCAAAGCAATTTGGCGCCGGCCCGTCAACCTGACGGTCAATATTCAGGTTATTTATTCCTGGTCAACACAATACGTTTCGTAACATCAGCCACCCCTTCCGACTGTACGCGAATGAGGTACATACCGTTTTGGTAAGCTGACAGATCGAGTCTTTCAATAGACGTTTCAACGGCATCCAGTTCAATTGTGCGGAGCGCCTTGCCCTGTGCATCGAATACCTCCATGCGTACGGCGCGATTGGCATAAGCGCCCAGATTCACCATAACTTCTCCCTCGGAGGGGTTAGGGAATACATCCAGGTCGAGTTCGAGTTGAGCCGCATCGATGGGATTAGTATTGGGTGCTGCCAATGGAGAAGCGGCGCCGCTAACCACCACATTGTCGAAAATTGCCGTTGTAGTGGTATTCACGTTGATACTTTCGGCAAACAAGCCGACCTGCAAACAGGTAGGCAACATCAGGTTGGTAGCTGCGCCCACCTGTTGCCAGTTCACGCCGTTGGAAGAAACATAAAACGCAAAGCTATTGCCGGTGCGGGTTATGCGCAGCCAGTTCTGACCTTCCAGTACGGGGAATTGCTGGGTCTGGGCCATGGCATTAGGCAAACTGCGCAATACGCGGCGAACGATAGTTGACAACTGTGTTTTGAGCGCTACCTTTCTGCTGCCCGGCATAGCTGATTCGCGCATTTCAATGCCGGCCCATCCGAGGTTGCTCACGCTGGAAACCCTGGCCGTAATGCTGCCGTTGCCGCAGAGGCTGCGCCAGGCGGAATGCTGCAGGTCGGGGTTGTTGGAATAGCCGGTGGAAGTGAGCGTATACTGCCCTCCTTCCGTACAAGGCTTATAGATAGCGCTTCCCTGTGCATTACCGATATTGGCGTTGGTCCAACCGGCGGGAAGAGCCGTACCTTCCTGAACTGTTATCTGCGCGGTACAGTTAGCGGTATTGCCGTTGCCGTCATTGACGCTTACCGTTACGGCAACTGTTTGTCCTACATGAGCACAGTTAACCGAGGCCGGCGATGCGCTTACAAAGTTGACCGTGCCGCAGTTGTCGGTAGAGGCGGCCTGGTTGAATACGTCGGCTGCCAGCAAAGTATAAGTACCTGCTGCATTGAGTGTCACCGTAGCGGTGCGGCAAACAGGATTAGGCGGCGTATTGTCAACGCCGGCGGCGATACTTCTGGTATCGGTATCCGTACAGTTGCTTGTGCCGTTATCCGTCACCAAAATATTGTAGCTGCCATCGGGCAGGTTGGTAAAGACGCCTGTGCCGTTGCTTTGATTTACGGGGCCGCTAATCGCGTAGGTAAGCGGACCGTTGCTGGTGGTTGCCGTCACGGTGATGCTGCCGTTATTGGCATTGGGGCAGGTTTCGTTGGTAGAACTTACATTCGTAATTGCCAAATCGCAGGTAGATACGCATACTTCCAATCCCCATGAATTGATAGCGCCGCCGTCGCCGCTTGCATTATCATATACAGTGAGCGTCCACTGACCGTTAGCTGCTAATCCATTCAGAGAAGAAAACGGCGTAATCGGCTGATAAGTGCCGGAAATAGCCGGCAGAGTATTACAGGTATTTTCGAAGTCAGAAGCCGTGAGTACGGCTGCGTCGCTAAAATTGACAAAAATATTATTATTAGTACATCCAAAACCGGAACCATTGTAACCTGGCCGGTCAAATAAGTTGATAACCGCCCCTGTTGGAGAAGTAAGCGTAGCACTCAGGTCGCCGACCCAGGAGTGGGTGATATCCAGTCCTAATAAACGCACACCCGTAATTGCTCCAGTAGCCGGTATATTCAATACAGAGGTTACAGTTGACGTACCGGTGACAGAAATGGCTTTAGGAACATCGGCGCTGACATAATACAGCGATGCGAGGGCATAGTCTTTACATCCTTGACTATCTTCCACCTGGATTTGATAACCACCCGTTGGCAATCCCGTGAAAACGCCGGTATTATTGCTTTGATTAACCGGGCCGGTAATCGAATAAGTAATAGGACTTGCGGAAGAAGTAGCGGTAATCGTGATACTGCCGTTATTGGCATTGCAACTGGGTACCGTCGTATTAACGCCCGTAATATTGATGTCGCAAATAACACAGGCAGTACCTAAGCAAGTAGCGTTGGCCACTGTATTGCGGAGAACGTTGCCGGGCTGGAGGCCGAAGCCAAGGTTAAAATTAACGCCTACCGGGTCGTTATGGCAATAGCTCATGATCGTACCGCCGCCGGCGGGGCTTCCCGGGAGGGGACAGTTAGCCACGTCCGTTTCAACATAACCTGCGCAGCCGTCAATAGCTGTATTATTGCCGTTCCACACGCAGGCGTGCGTATGGCGCGAGCCGATCAGGTGGCCCATTTCGTGGGCGAGGATCATCACTGTAAAAGAAAATACGGGCACATTCTCATAGAAATCGAGGATGCCGCTATAGCAGAGGCTTTCATCCGTATTCGGGTTGCAGATTCCGCTAAATCCCGCAGCGATACCGCCGTTATTTACCATAGCCACCAAGTGGCCCAGGTCGCCGTTGAAGGCGCCGGTGTTGGCTTGAAACTGTGACAAGTAGCTGCCTGCACTTGGCCCGGAGTATGGGGTGGGCGTATTCCAGACAAACATTTCTGAAATAGCCATGCCAATGTTCTCGGCATTGTACAACAGTACGTTTTGGTTAAAGGCGCCGGTTACATAGTTGGTGGCATTGGTTACACCGCCCTTGTTGTCTGTAACGGTTTTGTCTACTTCCACATAAACAGCGATACAATCGCCTGCGGCTTTTTCCGTAGCGCTGATTTCAGCCTCCGAATAACCGCGATGGTCGTCTTCCATACTGCAATCAAAGTTGGGCTTTTGCAGCAAATCGCGATCCAGGTAAAGGATATGGCCTTTTTCGCTGTTTTCGAGTTTGCCGAGGTTGTAATTGCCGTTGTGGGTAATAATCAAGCCCATCACCTCATTGTCAAAGACGCTGATAGCCACTTTCGAGTGCGGGTCGCCTTTCACCACCCCGTGAAAGTGCAGGCCGCCCTGATAGTCGTACGGCTTGCGGGGGTCGCTACTAACGTATACTTTAAAGCCCGGCGCAAAGATATGGGAGCGGTGCATTTGCAGCGTAATGGATTGATTGCCCTGGCCGGTGGGCAGGGTCAGGGAAAATTCCCGGGTGTTGTTTTTGAGGAATTCACCCGCTTTTTTGTCGTCAAAATTGAGGATGACGCCGGCGCGAACAATGTTGGAATAATTTTCGGTTGCAGAAGTCCAACCAGGGCTAAACAGTTCGACCGGTTTGGCCGGTTTGCCCTGCACTTGGGTTTCATAGACATGTTGCTGATGAAGAGGTTTTTGCGCCGAAATCGGCAGCGTTAACCCCACAAACAAGAGCAGGTGTAAAACAAGAAACTGGAGGTTCTTTTTTGTGAGCATCATTGAATAGATTTTAGGTGAAAAATATGTGTATATGTCAAGTTTCAATATCAATTACTAATATTATCTCATCACAACGATGTGCATGATACGGTTAAAAAAATAAATAGTTTCACTTTTTTCGTTTTTTACTAATATTGATCAATGAAAAAACACTCATATCAAACCTCATCATGCACACCATTCAAAACTACATTGACGGCGCTTTGGCAGCGCCAATCAGCGGTAGTTACCTCGACAATTACGAGCCGGCAACCGGCTCGGTATACAGTCTGATACCCGACAGTGACGAGCGCGACGTAGAGGCGGCTGTCTCGGCGGCTCAAAAGGCATTTCCGGCATGGTCAACCTGGGGCGAGCAACGCCGGTATGAGTGCCTGATGCGGGTAGCGGCTTTAATACAGGAGCGCCGCCACGAGTTGGCCCGGGCGGAAAGCATGGATGCCGGCAAACCGGAAAAACTGGCCTTTGAGGTTGACATTCCGCGCGCAGAGGCCAATTTTCGTTTTTTTGCTACAGCTATTTTGCATTTCAGCTCCGAATCGCATCGCATGGAAGGCCAGGCGATCAACTATACACTTCGCCAGCCTATCGGCGTAGTGGGTTGTATTTCTCCCTGGAACCTGCCGCTTTACCTGTTCACCTGGAAAATAGCTCCCGCCCTGGCTGCGGGCAATTGCGTGGTAGCCAAGCCGTCTGAGCTTACGCCTATGACGGCCTTTATGCTCTCCCAAATCTGTATTGACGCGGGCATGCCGCCGGGGGTACTCAATATCGTTCACGGGCTGGGCGCAAAAGCAGGGCAGGCTATCGTGGCGCATCCGCACACCAAAGCGATTTCTTTTACCGGGGGTACCGCCACGGGGCGCCAACTGGCGGCCACTGCGGCGCCGATGTTCAAAAAGCTATCCCTAGAGTTAGGCGGCAAAAACCCGGTGCTTGTATTTGCCGATTGCGATATGGAAAAAGCCCTGCAGACAACGCTGCGCTCGTCGTTTTCCAATAATGGCCAAATATGCCTCTGCGGATCAAGGGTTTATGTAGAAAGGTCTATTTATCAAACCTTCCGCGACGAACTGGTGCGCCGAACGGAGCAACTGGTGGTGGGCGACCCCGCCAACCCAGCTACTAATCAAGGGGCCCTGGTATCGGCGGCCCATCTCGACAAGGTAAGCGGTTATTTGAAACTGGCTCGCGAAGAAGGCGGTACCATTCTTACCGGCGGCGAACGCGTGATGCTGCCGGGGCGGCTCGAAGGCGGCTATTTTCTCCGCCCCGCCATCGTAGAAGGCCTCCCCCTCCTTTGCCGCACTAACCAGGAAGAAATTTTCGGCCCCGTCATCACATTGGCGCCTTTCGACAACGACGATGAAGCCCTGACCCTCGCCAACGGCACCGATTACGGCCTTGCCGCCACCGTGTGGACCCAGAACCTCAACCGCGCCCAACGGCTTGCTGAACACCTGCAATTCGGCATTGTATGGATCAATTGCTGGATGCTACGCGATCTGCGCACGCCCTTCGGCGGCGTAAAACACTCGGGCGTAGGCCGCGAAGGCGGCGTAGAAGCCCTGCGTTTTTTTACAGAACCGAAAAATGTGTGCGTAAGCTACCTATAACCTCAATTGTCCTTAATCTCCGAAGCCAAAAACGTCACCACATAGTCATCTTTGGCAATCGTTGTGCCTTCTTCGGGATAGGGATCCACCTGCTTGACGCGTATCTGGTACTTGCTGCTGATACGGCGGGAGGCCGACTGGTTTTCGCGACCTTTTAGCGTAAAATCAACAGTTTGGGCTTTGCCGCCTTTTTCTTTCATGGTCACTTGTACCACTACCTGGCCTTCCCAAACGCAATTAACGCCTTTAGGACAACGGGAGTCTTCCTTGATCTTATCGACCGCCAGCCCAAACGATTTATCGGCGCTCATACCGCCCTGCTCTACTTTGAGCTGAAAGGGTTGCCCGATCTGGAACGTGATCTTGTCTTTGCACTTGGATGCCGTGAGCAACAGGAGTACGGCGGAGAAGTAAAGTAAATTTTTCATAAGCGATTTTTTTAGGTAACGAGGTTATTCTAACGCAAATAACCTTGTCACCTCTTACTCAGCCTAATCACCGGGCAAATCATCTCTTCCAGCGAAATGCCCCCGTGTTGGAAAGTATTTTTGTAATAATTGTTGTAATAATTGTAATTATTGGGATAGAGGAAAAACTTATCCTCTTTTGCAAAAATGTAGGCAGAGCTCACATTGGGGCGGGGAAGGCCGAATTTTTCGGGGTCGCGCACCTCAAACACATCGCGTTTATCGTATTGGAGATTGCGGCCCACCTTATAGCGCAGATTAGTCGTCGTTTCGCGGTCGCCCACCACTTTAGCCGGCGTATTCACCCTTATGGTGCCGTGGTCGGTGGTGAGGATAAGTTGCACATCGCGTTCGGCGGCTTTTTGCAGGGCGGCCCAGAGTGGGGAATTGACAAACCAGGAGCGGGTGAGCGAGCGATAGGCTTTTTCGTCGCCGGCCAGTTCTTTGAGTACTTCCATTTCCGTGCGGGCGTGCGACAGCATGTCGATAAAATTGTATACAATCACCGTGAGGTCATTGTGCAAGTAATCGAGAATGCTATCCTGCATTTGTTTGGCCTGGTTGACATTCGTCACCTTCATGTAATCAAACTTGATGTCTTTGCGGAAGCGTCTTTTGATCTGTTCTGCCAGCAGATCGTGTTCGTGGAGGTTTTTTCCGCCTTCTTCATTGTCGTTTTTCCACCAATCGGGGTGGTATTTATCGATTTCCAGGGGTTGCATCCCGGAAAAGATGGCATTGCGGCTGTATTGTGTGGAGGTGGGCAAAATGCTGTAAAAGAAATCTTCTTCCTCCACCCTGAAAAATTCGGTAATAATGGGTTCGAGCACCTTCCACTGGTCATAGCGCATATTGTCGAGCAATACCATGATAGTAGGCGTACCCTCCTGCAGTTTGGGGAAAATTTTAGAGCGCATCAGCGTATCCGACATCACGGGGCCGTTGTGCTCATTTACCCACTCCTGGTATTTTTTGGCCACATATTTGCAAAACTCCGAGTTGGCCTCGCTTTTTTGCATAGCGAGAATATCGGCCATTTCATTGGAGTTCGACTCGTCGATTTTTATTTCCCAGGATATGATTTTGCGATAGATATCCACCCACTGTTCAAAATCGAGCCCGCTGTTGATTTGCATAAAAATCTGGCGGAACTCTTGCTGGTAATCCGACGACGTTTTTTCACGCACCAGGCGTTTATTGTCGATGATTTTTTTGAGCGTTAGCAGGATCTGATTGGGATTGACGGGTTTGATGAGGTAATCGGCGATTTGCGAGCCGATGGCCGCTTCCATCACGCTTTCCGCTCCGTTTTTAGTGATCATCACCACGGGAAGGGGCGGGCTGCTCTCTTTGAGTTTGGCCAGGGTCTCCAGCCCGGTAATGCCGGGCATGCTCTCATCCAGAAATACCAGATCGATATCCCGGTTGTTCTCGCATTCTTCCAGCGCATCGTGGCCGTTGGTAACCGTAATTACCTCGTAACCTTTTTTTTCCAGGAACATTAATTGGGGCTTCAAGAGATCGATCTCATCGTCGGCCCAGAGTATGGTGATTTTATCCATGTACGTTGCATCAATTTTATGAGAATATAAATATACTTTTTTATGGAAATATTGTTCTGAATTGTGAAATATGCCTTCATGAAAAAGCAGAAAATTCTCAACGACCCTGTTTACGGCTTCATCAACATCCCCTACGGGTTGTTGTTCGACCTCATCGAGCATCCTTATTTTCAGCGTTTAAGGCGAATCAAGCAGGTGAGTCTGACCCATTATGTTTATCCTGGCGCCTTGCACACGCGTTTTCACCACGCGTTGGGGGCATTGCACCTGATGAGCCAGGCCATTGAGGTGCTGCGCAACAAAGGCGCCGACATCAGCGACGCGGAAGCCAATGCCGTTTCCATTGCCATTTTGTTGCACGATATCGGCCACGGCCCCTTCTCGCATACCCTCGAAAATACGCTGATCAACGTGTCGCACGAGGAATTGTCGCTGATCTTTATGGAAACGCTCAACGAACAATTCGACGGCGCCCTCAGCCTGGCTATACGGATCTTTCAGGATCAATACCCCAAGAAGTTCCTCCACCAGCTTGTGTCGGGGCAGTTGGATATGGATCGTATGGACTACCTTACCCGCGACAGCTTTTTCACGGGCGTTTACGAAGGGGTAATCGGCTACGACCGCATTATCAAAATGTTATCGGTAGCCGGCGACGAATTGGTGGTAGAAGAGAAGGGTATTTATTCTATTGAAAAATTCCTGGTGGCTCGCCGTCTGATGTATTGGCAAGTTTATTTGCATAAAACCGTGGTGGCTGCCGAGCAAATGCTGGTTCGCACTATGCAGCGCGCCAAAGACCTGGTACAAGCCGGCGTGACCGTTCCCGCTCCCGAGAATTTATCATTTTTTCTGTACAATAACCCGAGCGCCGACGACTTCCGGCAGCGCCGCGAAGAGTGGATCGGCTATTTTGCCGGCCTTGACGACTACGACGTGATGTCGGCCATCAAAAGCTGGATGCGCCACGACGATTTTGTGCTGCGCGAATTTTCCGAACGCCTTATCAACCGCCGCCTTTTTAAGCTGGAATTCAGCAATGAACCGTTCTCCGATGCTTATGTGGCTAAAATTTCTCAACAACTGAAGTCGGTTTACCCCGAAGCGGCTGTTCCTTATTTTCTACTTGCTGGAAAAGAGTCCAATAGCGCCTACACTACATTTAAGGATGAGATCAAAATGTTGATGAAAAACGGGCAGGTGCTGCCCTGGTCGCAGGTATCCGACCACAGCGTTCAACCTGCGTCTGTTACGAAATATTACCTGGGATATCCGAAGGCGGATGCTTGAATGTTGAGTTAATGTTTAATTACTTGAATATTATTGATTAATAATTAATTGTATTTGTAACTATTTAGCAGGTATCAATTAACTCGGAAGCAATGAAGTTAAACTCAAGGCTGATATTTACGGGTAGTTGTATCCGGAATTTAGTGCATTACAGGAAGACAGGATCCCCTTACTCACACCCCCGGCCCCAGAAGGGGAGTCTTCCCGCAATGGGGAAAAACCAGGTTGTGGGTGGGGTTCCCCTTTGGGGGTTAGGGGTATGGGTTCGCAATTCGCGAATAACACGGTCAACCTAAATAGATACGATTATTTTTTAATTCAAAATTAAACATTAAGCATTAAACATAAAAAATTATATTTGGGTAAATCAAATCATAAACAATTGGACAGGCCGAGGTACGTCAGCAAGCAGCAGGCGTTGCAGAAAATGCAGCGTTTTTGCGCATTTCAGGAGCGTTCGCACTTTGAAGCGCGCAACAAGCTATTGAGTTTGGGCATATACGGCGAGGACCTGGAGCAAATACTCAGTGAATTAGTAGAAAGCGGTTTCTTAAACGAAGAGCGGTTCGCCAGGTCGTATGCGCGCGGCAAGTTCAACATGAAAAAGTGGGGTCGGTTGCGCATCACCCAGGAATTAAAACGGCGGCAAATATCGGCCTGGTGTATTCGCAAAGCCATGGAAGAAATTGACGAACAGGATTACGCGGAAACGCTGCGAGCGCTTTTGATAAAAAAATCGGCGCAATACGACGAAGAACTCCCGGCAGTTAAAAAACTCAAACTCATGCGATACGCCCTGCAGAAAGGCTACGAAAGCGAATTGATTCAGCAAATGATGCCGGAATAAAGACGTCAGGGAGCTGACTTTTTCATATTATTTGGTTGCCTGGCACTAGTATTGCCTTTAAATTGCACGAAGGAATTTGACTAAAATATAAAGAGCATGAAAAAACGCAGACACACGCTGGATTATTTTGAAAATACAGCCCTGACCAAGAAACAGCAAAAAGCAATAAAGGGGGGATATGTGCAATTGCCGGAAGGTCATCCCACGATTACAACCCGCTGGGGCGAGATTGATATTCGCCTGCGCGGCGAAGATGACATAGTATTGGGCAAAGCCAACAAGCTGAGCCGCCTGTCGTCGCCGAGTCATTTTTAAATTTTTCTGTTGTTGAATTTTTCCATTACCAGTTGAGCGAAAGAGCGCCCTTCGAGGCGGCTGTCGATCCATGCTTCAAAGTCAAACATTTGAAGCATGGCTCTTTCTTTAGGCGCTTGCAGCAACCCCTGGAAATCGGCTTTTAAATCCTGCAATGCCTTTCGCGAGTCCTTTTTGTCAATGGCTTTGCTCGCCTGCCTGATAAAATGGATGATTTTTACTTCAAATTCGAGTAATCCCTCCCGTTTGTTCAAATACCGCTGGGTTGAACGCAATAGCGACTCCAGCAGCATCAGGTTGCCCATTTCGTAGTGGATAATGAGGTTGAGCACCCGCGCAAGGCTTTGCAAGTCTTGCCGTTCGATACTACGAGGCAGATTGAGCCATTTGTTGAGGTAATCGAGGGCGCGGTCGTAATTGCCGGCGCCAAAAAAGATGTAGAAATATTGAAAATAAAAGCTGCTGCGCTCAAACAAGTCCTTATCCAACTGCTCCAATTCACTTAAATGATCATCTACTACGCGCAGGCCTTCGTCAAAATTTCCTGTTTCAATGCAGAGTCTGAACTTATGGGTGTAATATTGGCGGTGGATTTTGAGTTTGTCGTCGAGGGTGATGGGATTGATATGTCGCAATTTATCGAGACATCCGTTGACTTCGTCATATCGCCCCAGGAAGCCGCAGCTTACTGCGTAGTTGCTCAACGCCGATATATACTCTGAGAGGTCTTCTCGCAAAAAATGGGGCTGCGACTCCATAAGTTCGATCAGTTCGCCCCCCAGTTGATAAAAGCTGTGATAATCCTTGTCAGAATAACTCAAAACGGTTTTGATACGGTAATAAAAAATGCGGGCCTGGTGGGTGAGGGCTTGCTCGGGGCCGGCCAACAGCGGATGGGCTATGACTTCCTGCAATTCGGCATCCTGGCTGCCGGCCCGCTGGGCATTTTTCCGCACAGCCACCCAAACGCGGTAAAACAGGGTTTGGTAGTCGGAAAGGTTCTGTAAAAAAGCGATACACCCGGCTTCCCTGCTTGCCAGGGTTTTCATTTGTTTATCCAGATAAGCGATATCGGCGCGGGCATAGGCAATTTGTTTGTACCAGTGCAGCGCCTCCAACAGGGCGTCGAACTTTTCGTAGTTTTCGGCCAGCTTTTCCGCCTTTTGCAGTACCTTGATGCAATCGTCAAATAAAGCGCGCTTGTACAACGATTTTACACCCAACAACATATTACTCAAGCGGTTGTCAATCGACTGCTTTTCGTCGTATGATTGCAGACTGCGCACGACCAGGTCGTAGAGATAGGCCTTCAGTTCTGAATACTTGCGGCTTTGCACCGGTTTGCCCTGATATACATAGTGGCAGAGGCTCTCGTCGTCAAAAACTTCCTGTGCGTCTATGGCGTCAAACAGTCGTAAATATTTGTTGTCTTTTTCGCTATAAGTATGGACAAATATTTTGAAGTATCGTTTCTCTGAACCCGAGAGCGATTTCACGAGGTGGTACAATCGATCGGAGGGCGTTTTGGGCATGACGGTTTGTTTATCGGTTATTTTCACCCCAATTTAGTAAAAAAAGAGGCGCATACCAGGCGAATAACAAAAAAATGGCATAACTGGTTTGAATTCAGAAAGCTGACTTATTTGGATGTTTGATAGTAACAGGAGGTTTAGCGTTAGGGGTTAGCTGTATTTTTACCTACACGCCAAACTACCGCAGGCGCTAACCCCTGCTAAACGCTTACATTTGATATAAAAAATGGGACGTAAGGGTTTTGCGGGCAATCGCCAAGTCATCTTAAAACAACTTTAACCACCGCCGCATCAATAAACCCGGTCTTAAAGCGTTTAGCAAATAAACAATCGAATACGCGAATGAAAAGCATACTAACAATATTGGCCGCCCTGTCATTTACCCTGTCTGCAACGGCCCAAAAGCCCAAGCCGGCAAAAACGGCGGATGCTGAAATCAACGACCCAAAGGCTAAAGCCATACTCGACAAGATCAGCAAAAAATACGACGGCTACGCTTCGCTGGAAGCCGTCTTCAACCTCGAAATCGAACTGCCCGAGCAAAACAAGGAAGTACAAAAGGGCAAAATAGCCCGCAAAGGCAAGCAGTATCTGGTAGAAGTCAACAACCAGGCGATGCTCAGCGACGGCAAGGCATTGTGGGTGATTCTGCACAAGAACAAGGAAGTCCAGATCAATGACCTGCCCGACCCCTCTGACGATGACAACCTGCTCTCGCCAGAGTCGATTTTCAGCTTTTACAAGAAAGGAAAATTTATCTATGCCCTGGTGAATGATTATACCGAAAAGGGCAGGGCCTTGCAGCAAATTGAATTCAAACCCACCGATAAAGGCTCCGAGTATTCAAAACTGCGGCTGACGCTGGATAAAAAGACGTATGAAGTCATCAGCGTAAAGGCTTTTTCGAGAGACGGCTCGCGTTATACGTTCAGTTTTACCAAACTCACCCCCAACAAGTCTTTCGCCGCCAACTATTTTGCCTTCGACAAGGCCAAGTATCCGGGTTATCATATCGAGGATTTGAGGGAGTAACGCCGCAGTAAGGGGCTACACCGGTAGCGGTCTTCGCGATAAGTATCGTACAGTTCGTCAAGCACCTTTACACAGGCCGCATATCCCCATTCCCGGGCCCATTGCAGTAATCCCCTGGGATAATTAACCCCTTTGGTCATGGCCGTGTCGATATCATCGGCGGAGGCGATGCCCCAGTGCAGGGCGTCGGCGGCTTCATTAATCAACATCGCCAGGATGCGGTTTCTGATGTTTTCGCCCAAACGGATATCCTGTAAAGGCGCTGGGCGCTGGGCGCCATCGGCGTAGTTGTAAAACCCGCGGCCTGATTTTCTGCCCAGGTAGCCGGCTTCTACCAATCTTTTTTGTGAAAAGGCGGGTTTATAACGCGGGTCGTAAAAAAACGCCTGGAATACCGTTTCCGTAACGGTGTAATTCACATCGTGGCCTATAAAATCCATTAGCTCAAACGGCCCCATGCGGAAGCCCCCCAACTCGGTCATCGCCCAGTCAATGGTGGCTATATCCGCTATCCCTTCCTCGTAGATGCGCAACGCTTCTCCGTAAAAAGGCCGGGCAATGCGATTCACGATAAACCCGGGCGTATCTTTGGCCAACACCGGGTATTTACCCCATTGTTTCATGATAAGCGCGGCATACGCGGGCAACTCAGGCGCCGTTTGCACGGCAGGGATCACCTCCACCAATTGCATGACCGGCGGCGGGTTGAAAAAATGCAGGCCTAATACGCGCTCCGGCAGCCGGCAAGCTGCGGCTATTGATGTGATCGATAACGAGGAAGTATTGCTGGCTAAAATACATTCATCGCTCACAATATTTTCTAACTGCTGAAACACGGAACGCTTGACCTCCAGTTTTTCTACAATCGCCTCAATGACCATTTCGGCATCGCGCAGTTCTTCTATGGCGAGTGTGAGCGATATGCGGTTCAATATCTCTCTTCCCGCTTCCTCGCTGATTTTGCTTTTTTCTACCAGCCTGTTTATGCCGGCCGAAAGGGCGGCCTGGGCTTTTGGTAATGCTTCGGGCGAACTATCGCAAAGTATGACTTCGTGCCCCGCAATAGCCGCCACCTGGGCTATGCCCGCGCCCATGGCGCCGCTGCCGATAATACCGATCGTATTCATATTATGATGCGCTGTTTAACTCAATATTTTTTTCAAAAATAAGGTTTTATCCACGGTTAGTGCCGGAACAAAGCGTCTGCATGCGCTATTTTTTGAAAAATCATGCTTATTTGTTGGCAAATCAAAATGTTGGTTGTAGATTTAAGACAAAATTATCCGAATAACGCCTATGAAAGCCCTCTCCATGAATGCCGTTTACGGATTGCGCGCGCTGATGTACATAGCAGCCCAGCGCGAACAGGAGGGTTTTGTGAGTATCCGCAAGATTTCGGAGGATTTGGATATATCCTTCCATTTTCTCACCAAAATTCTGCAAACCTTGACGCAGCATCACATTCTACACTCGCAGCGAGGGCCGGCAGGCGGAGTGGCGCTGGTCAAAGCCTCTGATCAAATTACATTGCTGGACATCATCTATATCCTGGAAGGCGAGCGGTATTTCAACGAATGTTTTCTGGGATTGCCCGGTTGCGGCGAGCAGCAGCCATGCCCTGTTCACGATTTTTGGAGGGGTATCACAATGACCATGAAGGATAAATTCAGCCGAACTACGCTGGCCGAATTAAGCGACAAGGTGCGCAGCGGAGAGGTAAGATTGGTGTCGTGTATGTAGCGACATTTTTTTTTGCATTATAAAGACTAAATACTCTTTAATCTTAAATAAAATTTGATCATCATGAAATCAATGCGAATGACTAACGCTATTTTGGCAGGAGTACTTGTAGTACTATTTTTGGGGTGCAGCGGCAACAAGTCGGCAGACAATGCAACTGCCGCAGGAGAGGAAAGCGGCGCAACAACCGTAGGCGGGCAGGCCGCTGTAAATGACGATGATTCTATGAAAGACGTCGTAAAAGTAGCGGCGGGTTCGCCCGACCACAAAACGCTGGTAGCTGCCGTGACTGCCGCCGAGTTGCTCGACGTTTTGTCGAACGTTGGCCCCTTTACGGTTTTTGCTCCTACCGACGAGGCTTTTGGCAAACTACCTGCCGGCACGGTTGAAGGCTTGCTCAAACCCGAAAAGAAAACCGACTTGCAGAATATTCTACAATACCATGTGACAACTTCAATGTTGCGCGCCGATTTCTTCCAGGATGGCCAGGTTTTGGCCATGGCCAACGGCGGCAGCGCTACGATGAGCGTCAAAGACGGCAAGATTCAAATCAACGGCGCTAATATTGTTGCTACCGTTCCGGCTTCTAATGGTATTGTTCACGTTATTGACGCCGTGTTGCTGCCTCAATAAGCGACTAGCGACTACAACGCTCCCTGCTTCAACTGCGCTACCGCATAGTTGGCGGCGCGGGCGGTGAGGGCCATGTACAGGATGGAAGGGCTCTGATTGCCGGTACTGGTCATGCAGGCGCCATCGGTCACAAATACATTTTGGCAGTGGTGCAGTTGGTTCCATTTATTGAGTAGCGAAGTAGCGGGGTCGTGGCCCATCCTGGCGCCGCCCATCTCGTGGATATCGAGGCCGGGCGGCTGCCGGGTATCGTTGGTGCGGATGTTGACGGCGCCGGCGGCTTCGAGCATGGCGCGACCCTGCTCCAGAAAATCGCGCAGCATCTTTTCGTCATTGTCGTCGTAGGCTACCGAGGTCACCAGCAGCGGTATGCCCCATTTGTCGCGTTGGTCGGCGCTGAGCCGCACGTGGTTGGTCGCTTTGGGTATGGTTTCGCCCTGCATATACATATAAGCGCCCCAGGTACCGGGTTCGCTGATCGCTTCTTTGAAAGCGGCGCCCAACATCGGCTCGATGCCTTTATCGCTCAATTTTTCGCGATAAGCGCCTGAAAAGATCGTATAGCCGCCTATAAAATCGGTTTCCTGGCGGTGCAGATTGCGGAAATTGGCGATGATGCACTCCACAGGACGGGTTACGCGGTAATATTTGTCTTTGAAACCTTCGAAATCGCCGCCCATATTGCCGCGGTAGTTGTGAAAGCAGATGTACTTGCCCAGCAACCCGTTGTCGTTGCCCAGCCCGTTGGGGAACCGGCCGGAAGTGGAGTTGAGCAAAATGAGGTTGGTGTTCAGCGCCGAAGCGTTGACGAAAATAATCCTGGAAAAATATTCCGTTGCCTCGCCCGTCTGGGCATTGATCACGCGCACGCCGGTTGCGCGGCCTTTTTCCTCGTCGAACATGATGGAATGCACCACGGAGTGGGGCGCTACGGTAAGGTTGCCGGTCTGCTGCGCCCAGGGCAGGGTGCTGGTCACCGAGCTAAAATACCCTCCGTAGGGACAGCCGCGCATGCACAGGTTGCGGTTTTGGCATTGTCCGCGCCCCTGTTTGGTGTGAATTTCCTGTGGCTGGGTGATATGCGCCCAGCGACCGGAGACATAGTGGCGTTTGAATTTTTTCCAGAGTATTTCTTTCAGGTGTTGCTCTACGCAATTGAGTTCGTAACCGGGTAGAAACTCGCCGTCGGGCATCGATTCGATACCTTCTTTGACGCCGCATACGCCGATAAAGCGCTCTACATGGCTGTACCAGGGCGCCACGTCATCGTATCTGACGGGCCAGTCGACAGCGTAGCCGAAGCGTTGCGGAGCAGTGAATTCAAAGTTGCTCCAGCGCTGGCAGGCGCGCCCCCAGGTGAGCGATTTGCCGCCTACCTGGTAGCCGCGGATCCAATCGAAGGGTTTTTCCTGTATGTAGGGGTGGTCGGCGTCTTCTATAAAAAAATGCGCCGTGTCGGCGGCATAACCCGCCGCTTTGGAGATCAACGGATTTTTTTTGAGTTGCTCGCGGGTCAGATGCCCGCGATAGGGCAATTCCCAGGGCGGCGTATTGTAGGTCGGATAATCAATAATGTGTTTTACATCGCGCCCGCGCTCTAGCACCAGCGTTTTCAGGCCGTGCTCGCAGAGTTCTTTGGCTGCCCAGCCCCCGCTGATACCGCTGCCGATTACGATGGCGTCGTAGGTGTTGGCAGATTTGCCTTTGACGTTGATGTTGTTGGTATGGTCTTGCATGGCGGCGGCAATTTGTATTCCCAATGCCAATATAGGGATTTGTTGGATAACCAAAACAATGCCCTATTTAACTACCCAACCCTGGCGCCTGGACTGAGCGTCTTGGCAATAAAAAACAACCGACTTAATGAAAAACAAAACAATCCTGCCATTAGTGCTCGGCATAATACTTGCTGCGGCAGCGTGCCGAAAAGAAAACGAATGCGAACTCCCAACGGGCATTCAAGGCGAATGGATATGGAAGCAATCAGTGGGCGGTTTTGGCGGGTGGACGCTCACCCCGGAAAGCGAGATGATCACCCGCAAGTTGAAAATTGACGACTTGCTGTATCAGGAATTTGTCAATGATTCGCTGGTAATCAGTGAAGAGTACGATCTCGATATCAGAGATGAAACGTTTTTTGGGACAAACACCTACCTCGTCGTCGAAAATCATGCGGAATACGCCGCCAAAATAGAAGGCGCCAAGCTGGAATTATACGAGTTGTGTTTCGATTGTTTTACCCACGAATACAAACGGCAGTAGGTGTTGGCGTTATCAATTCCAGTTTTTCGCTTTTATTAACGCAGTAATGTGCCCCAGGTGATGATTGCAATGCCAGGCATAAAGGCCGGTATTTTCATCGAGGCGATACACCGTGCCGTATTCGGGGTGGACGAAAGTGCGACTAAAATCTTCAGTGCTCATATTGCGGAGCAGCATTGTCCAGCGCGCGTGAATTCCTTCCAACATCTGCAGTGCTGGTCCTACCGGCATATGCAAACTATCGGGCAGGGCGGCCCAGCTGTCCTGATCGTAGGGTTTGATCGTCGGCTGGTCCTCAGTCAGGGCTAACTTGAGCCTGATCATGGCATTCATGTGACTATCGGCGCAGTGATTCACCACCTGTCTGACCGTCCAGCCGCCCGGGCGGTATGCTGTATCGAGTTGTTCATCGCTCAGCGATTGTACGGCAGCGCTGAGGCGTTCGGGGAAAGTCGATATATCAGAGATATAAGCTTTAAGCAGCGCTTCAGTGACATTGGCCGGACGAACGAATCGTCCAACGGGATATTGCAGGGTTTCCAGCGACATGTATATGGATTTTGGACAATTATTTGATTTATTGGGGTTTAGCCGGGGATATTGCGTTATTGTTTCGTTGCCAATTTTCCCGCCAAATACCCCATCGGCAGGTAAGCGCCTGCGAGGTCCACGATATTAAACCACATAGGCGAAGGCAGCATAAATACGTTGGCAATTCCGCCCAGGAGGAAAAAAGCGCTGACGCCCAGCGCAAATTTTGTTTTGTGGGTGGCGGCTATCAGCGCCGCTACCAGGCCGCCGGCAAGCGAGCCCAGCGCATGGGCTAAAAACGGCATAATGAAATGTTTGGGCTGGAACAAATGCATGGAGGCTTTAAGTCCTTCTGCCGTTGTAACGTCAGCCCCTTCCGGCGGCGGAATGACGGAGCCGCTGATCATAATAATGCCCATGTTGACAACGCTGCCCACAACGATGCCGGCAATCACAGCCAGGATGTTTTTGATAACAGGGTTCATGATTAAATGGTGTTTGTGAATAATGGCGTTGAAATAGCTGAGGTAAACCTTAGTCGCAACAATATACTACATTTTGTATTTTATTTATAAAATTCTAAACATATTTATTTTATCGATCCCAATCAATCATCCCCCCCTCCCCCCCTCCCACACTCCCACACAAGGCACATTTATAACGGGAACGCTGGTTGTGCCCTCCCTCCCACACTCCCACACTCCCACACTCCCAAATTCCCTCGCCAAACCCTAGCTTTGTGCATCACCAGCAACCAACCTTCGCCATGATCAAAGCAAAAATCATCGCGGCATATGAGCAAATGGCCGATAAGTACAACGAACTGATCGAGCACAAGCCGCACAACGCCTACTACGACCGCCCCAACACCCTGGCGCTATTGCCCGATATTGCGGGAAAGGCCGTCCTCGACGCGGCCTGCGGCCCCGGCAAATACGCCGAAATACTGATGGCGGGCGGCGCCGAAGTGACCGGCTTTGATATCAGTCCGCGCATGGTGGAATTGGCGATAAGTCGCAACAACGGACAAGGCACGTTTTTTGTGCACGATTTTTCAACGCCCCTCACTACGCTCGGCGACGCATCATTTGATGTGGTGTTGTGCGCGCTGGCTTTGCACTACCTGGAAGACTGGACGCTTACCATTCGGGAATTTAACCGGGTATTAAAACCCGGGGGTTGTCTGGTGATTTCGACGGAACATTCTTTTTTTGAGTATAATTTTTTTGAATCAAAAAAATATTTTGAAGTCGAACACGTCAAGTGCACCTGGAAGGGATTTGGGCAACCTATTGAAGTGAACAGTTATAGAAGGCCTTTGCAGGAGTGTATTGCGCCGTTGACAGACAACGGCTTTTTAATTGAAAAATTGGTAGAACCCCGGCCGGTACCCGAATTTGAAAAATACGACCCCCGGCATTACAAAGAGTTAAATGAATTTCCGTCTTTTATGTGCATAAGAGCAATAAAAAGATAATCAAAAACCAATCGGTATGAAAGCGATCAAAATATACCCGGTTTTATTAGTCGCATTTTTCACTTGTATGAAAACCAACGGCCAGCTTCACATCATGACCTACAACCTCCGTTTTGACAATCCGAGAGACAATGAAGATGCGTGGACGGAGCGTCGGGACGAAGTGGTTCAACTTCTCGATTATTATGCCCCCGATTTTTTTGGCACGCAGGAAGGTTTGCACGGCCAAATAGAATACATACAGAAAGGGCTGCCCGGTTACGCTTACGTCGGCGGCGGCAGAGACGACGGCAGGCAAAAAGGCGAATATTGCGCTTTATTTTACGACAACTTGAAATTCGAACTCGTAAAAACCAACACTTTCTGGCTATCGGAAAGTCAGGATACCGCCTCCGTAGGCTGGGACGCCGCCCTGACCAGAATATGCACTTACGGCGCTTTTCGGAGCAAAAAAAACGGCGATATGCTACACGTATTTAACGCCCATTTCGACCACATGGGTGTGCAGGCGCGCGAGATGTCGGCCAGGTTGATCCTGAAAAAAATAGATGAATTCGGCCTGTCCGGCCAAAAAATAATTGTCATGGGCGATTTCAACAGCAAGCCCGAAACGGCGCCCATCCAGGTCCTGCGCGAAAAGCTGGACGATGCTGCGGCTATTTCCCGCAAACCGCTATACGGTCCGCCGGGCACCTTCAATGCCTTTGACTATCAAATCATTCCGCAAGACCGGATCGACTACATTTTCACCCAAAACCTGAAAGTGCTGCGCTACCGCCATATCAACGACAAGCGCCGCAACGGCCGCTGCGTTTCTGATCATCTGCCGGTGTTGGCGGAGGTGGAGTGAGGTTTTTTTCACCACAGCGTCAAACGGAGTAAAACGGAGTGGCGCGGAGTTTTTTATATTACGCTGTGGCACTCTGAAAAACAGTACCGCTGTGGTTAGAAATCTTGTCCTCCTGGTTTTTACGAACGATATTCGGGAGTTTCGTTTGGATTTGTTGCAAGATTTGTAATACAGGACTACGGCTTTATCGTACCCGATGCAAACACAGGTTATCGCATGCGCGTACCCTTGTTTGAGGAGTGGGTGAAGGAATATGGGTATTAAACCAAGGTACAAAGCTGAGCCAATCATCCAGCATTAAAAATCGAATATTCTTCCAACTCAATATTGGTATTCACAATCACCTTCCAACGATTTTCTGAAGAAAATCCTTTAACCGGCGCTGCTGCTTTTAGCGGGATGCGAAAAAAATCGAGATTGCAGCTATTCATATTTTCAAAAAGCGAATCAGACAGCGCCTGATTGGAGCATACGTATTCCAGCAAGTAGCCCAAACGCTGCAAGGTTGTTACATGAGCATGTTGTAGTAGTTCGGCATTGAAATCGGCAGGGGAGATTATTTCGATTAATTCGGATAATACGGCCGCTGAGCGCTTCAGTCCGCCAATTCTTTTTTCATATTGAACCAGATCAGCGGCAGTTAATCCAGGATTGGAGATATTGATATAGCCGGATTCCGTTTTTCTCTTCTCCAGCAACTGCGCGGGTATATTTTTTATACTAATAAAATTGAGCTTTAAGCCTTTTTTTGAAATGGGCCGCATCGCGGGAAAAGTTGACGTAACGAAATATACTTGCGGTTGCTGGTGAGATGCGCCGTGATATGCTGCTGCATTGAGCAATGACACATAATAAGGTCTTCTGATGGCTTTCATAAAAGCATCCAGGAACAGGGGAGGCGGCAATATGCCTTTAGCTGCGTATTGAGGCGGCAATATGATATAATAGCCTTTGTAAATTGAAAGTATCTCTCCTTTATCGGAAAGACGCTTGAGCGCAAATTTTCTTGCAATTTCTGTTTGGGCCGGTAACGCCTCGCGAAGTGTGTCCAGTGCAAATCCAAACTTGCCCAGCGCAAGTTGTTCATCAACCCAGGTATCAAGCCGGTATTGTGTTTTTAGGGTCATATAAAACAAGTTATTTTTTGCGAAAGTTAGTGATTTTTGCTGCTTTTTGCAAAAAATATCTTTATTTTTTTATCTGCTGCTTCGAACAGGAGGATCAATGCTGCTCCCCCCTCTCCCACAACACAAACGTTGCATTATCCGTACAGCCCATGGATTCTATTACGCGCTCAAAATTAAAGCCTTCGTAATCGGAGACTACTTTGAAAACCTCGTTATAACCGTTACTGCCGTGGGGAATAGCGCATTGTTTGCCGCCTCCGCTCAGCACCAGCCATATATCGGGCAAAAAGGGGCCCTCATCGGTATTCACCAGTGTGATGCGCTCTATTTCCGCCCAGGCTATTTGCTCATACCGCTTTTTGGGGTGCTTTACGATGACATAGTCAGCATTTATCTCGGTTAGATATTCCTCCTCAGGTTCTTTCCTGAACTTACCGCCCAATAATCTTTTCCAAAACGCGTACATGGATATAAAAATTAGCATCCAACATCAAACATCACCCCCTCTCTCCCTCTCTCCTTCCCTCACTCTCCTCCACGTCTCATACAAAGCCTCCTGCGGCGGCAGGTCGGCGGGGACATCGCGCAGGGGTTCGCAGGGGCGCCAGTGGTCGTGCATCTCCCGGGGTAGCGATTGGTAGAGCTGTGTGCCTTTCGTCTTCCAGTCGATCATCTCGTCGGTAACGGTTTTAATGATGCGGCCCGGGTTGCCCACCACCATACTGCGGCTGGGGATTTTCTCGCCGGCTTTGATAAAACACAAAGCTCCCACGATACACTCATCGCCGAGGTCGACCTCGTCCATGATCACGCTGTTCATGCCCACCAGGCAATTGCGGCCGATGGTAGCGCCGTGGATGATGGCGCCGTGGCCGATGTGGGCGCCGGCTTTGAGCCGCACGGTAACCCCCGGGAACATATGGATCGTACAGTTCTCCTGCACATTACAGCCGTCTTCGATGACGATATGGCCCCAGTCGCCCCGGATAGCGGCCCCTGGCCCTACGTATACGTCTTTGCCGATGTATACATGCCCGGTAACCGCCGCCTGCGGGTGAATGAAGGCGCTTTCGTGGATAACCGGTTTAAATCCTTTGAATTCGTAGATCATGTCATTGAAACTGTGTTGTCTTTCGCTTTTTAGCCAATAGCAACAAGAATTTTTTTCCTCGTATAGCATTGACTACTAGTTGTTTAAATTGTCGCAGGAATGCGCCCCGGTATTTTTGTTACTTTTTTCATCGCCAAAAAAGTAACCAAAAACGCTTTTTTGCCAGCGCTATTTGAGCCGCTGGCTCAAGCTAGCCCAGAATTTAAACTCGCTCCGCTCAAACAGTAAATTGCCGGCCATCCCGCACCCAGACTGCTTGATTTTGAATCTTTTATCTCTTGGCTTAATGACATCGCCTCTCACCCTCTCACTCTCCCCCACTCTCACCCTCATGCTATGTTTTTTCGGGGATCAGGTGTATCTTTTCCATGGACTTTGCAATATACAAAGGTAGACGATAATAAAGAAGTGGCGAATTTCAACTGGGTATATCACAACGATGCGGGCAATCGCTATGTAGTGGGGGTATTTCACGGCGAAAATACCGGTCACCTGATGGTATATTGCGACCTGCGCATTGTGCTCATTGACTTCAACGTATTGCAATCGGCCAACTATTCATTTTTTATTGAAGACGAGTTGTGTGAAATGATAATCACCCGCAAAGCCGATCGCTTTGAATACGATTTTCGCATCAACAGAGAAGTAGATACGCCGCAGAACAGGCTTTGGCGTGCCCGGGCCAGGAGTAACAAAATCAAAGCGTGGTTGTTGGTGGGTAGTTTTGTCGCCATACTGGGTCTGGTTGTGGGCTGGCTATTATACCGGCAATACCACCCTGTTGACAAGTTGGACGAGCTGCTCAGCGGCCCCAAGGCCGAGGAGGCGGTTGGGCGGGTATTCATCGACAGCCGGCGGGCGGATTCGCTGATCATCCGTTATACCTTCGTGGCCAACAGCATGGCTTTTGAAGAAAAAGGACGGCAGTCTGCGTTGGCCCTCAGCAACGGCATGCCCCTTGAAGCCGGCGACGAGTTTGTGGTGCGCTACGCCGGCGCCCAGCCTTTTGTCAACCGCATTTATTTCGACCGTCCCACAGTAGAGCAGGTACAGCGCTACCGCGACCGCGCCGTAAAAAAGCATATCGGTCTACACTCCGATATCACCGAAGAGCGCGCCCGTTGTCTTATAGAAATCGACTACGACTTGAAAGGACTGAGCGGTCTTGCCGATTTTTATTTTCAGGATGCCTCCCCGCAGCAAAACCCCCGCCACAACGAATTGACCTACAAACGCCTGGTGCGCGATGAGCCTTTTCGGCAAAAGGTAGAGGGGAGGTGTTTGTGAGGGGGGTGGTTTTCCCCCACCATTCCCAATTTTTTCCGATATTTGCATCGTATAAGTAATTAAAGGACAACATTGCCCTGCGCTATATTCAACAGCACACACTTGAGTCGTCCCGAAAACAGGCGCCCGGCAATACAAATGATGCGAAACACTTTGGATTTTTCAGAATTGAAACTGCATCCTTCCGTGATGGAAGGCCTTGACGCCATGGGCTTCAGAACCCCTACGCCCATCCAGGAACAAACCATCCCGCTGATTCTCAATGGCCGCGATATTCTGGCTTGCGCGCAAACCGGCACCGGCAAAACCGCCGCTTTTCTGTTGCCTGTGTTGCACGAACTCAGCACCGCCACCTCCGACGTAATCGATACGCTTATCCTGGAGCCCACCCGCGAACTGGTCATGCAGGTGGATCAGCAACTCGAGGGATTTTCTTATTTTACCGATGTGCGCGCCATTCCCGTTTACGGCGGGCGCGACGGCCATTCGATGGAGCAAGAGCGCAAGGCGCTCAAGCAGGGCGCTTCGGTGATCATTGCTACGCCGGGGCGGCTCATCGCCCACCTCGACCTGGGGTATGTCGACTTTAGCAAGCTGCGCCACCTCGTACTTGACGAGGCCGACCGCATGCTTGATATGGGTTTTGCTCCCGATATCATGAAAATTGTGAACATGCTGCCCCGCAAACGCCAGACTTTGTTGTTTTCCGCTACGATGCCCCCACAGATCAGGCGTTTTGCCAAGGAAATGCTTAATAACCCTGCCGAGATCAATATCGCCGTGTCAAAACCCGCCGAAAATATCATGCAGGCCGCTTACGAGGTGGAAGATGAGATGAAGGTGGCGCTCACTGCCCATTTGCTGCAGGATAAAAAGCGCCTGGAGCGCGTGCTGATTTTCGCCAGTACAAAACTGAAAGTGCGCGAACTGGCTACTAACCTGGCGCGCCGCGGCATGAAGGTGAGCGATATTCAATCAGACCTCGACCAGAATGAACGGGAAGAGCGCCTGCGGGCCTTCCGCAGTGGCGCCCTGCCCATTGTGGTGGCTACCGACGTGTTGTCGCGCGGTATCGATGTAAAAGGTATCGACCTGGTGCTCAATTACGATGTGCCTTCCGACGGAGAAGATTACGTACACCGCATTGGTCGCACCGCTCGCGCCGACGCTTCCGGTATTGCCATTACTTTTGTAAACCGCAAAGACCGCCGCCGTTTTGACCGCATTGAGCAGACCATCGGCATGAAAATACGCCGTATGCCCCTGCCTGCCGATTTTCAGGCGAAACCTTCATCTGCTGAGTCGAGAAGACCTTCATCGCACAGGACGGGCTCTTCTTCAAAACCACAGCAGCAGGGCGCTCGCGATGCAGCTAATGCCGGCGGCGAACAACGCAAGAAACGCCGGCCAAACCGGCGAAAAGGGCCGAAGAATGGCGGAGCGTAACTTGCTGTTAATCTAGTAATAAATCTTCTTCGTTCTCCAGCAATAATACAAAGCCGCGTTTGCACTTAAGATTGCCGGGTTGGTCGAAGCCTTCTACAAGGCCTTTGACCCTGGCATGGGTATTGCCGGCCAGCAAGAGTTGGTCAAAGACATCGGTGGCGATCAGCGAATCTACCCTGACCTCAATGTCGCAATTGCGGTGGTTTTCGTCGCTGAGGTAGAAAGTGAGGGCTTCGCGCTCCGTTGCATCCACATTGACTTTGCCTTTGACGCCGACAATCTCGCCCTCGCAATCGGCAACCTGCCCGCATTTGGTATCGCAGTTTTTGGATTGCAGGAATTGACGCACGCCAAAGTAGGCGTCGGCTTCCAGGTCGAGTTCTTTTTTGCAGGCGCCGGCAACCAATATCAACGCCAAAAGCGCCGGCAGAAATTTGAGTCCGTTTTTCATATTAAGTCGGGTTTTAAAATTTCAAGACAAAGTAGTAGCCTAATAGCCATTGCAGGCAAAAAAAATCTACGAAAGGCTTTTAAAAGGGTACTTTCGCTTTAAAATCAACATCTGATCAGAAAATGGCGCTTGCACTTATTTTTTTACGCCCATTGGGGGCACTCTCATTGATTATCGCCGCATCGCTTTTTTGTGAAGCGCATAACGACTTGAATATATATGCAAAGTCATATGATAATCGGACGACAGGGGTGTCAAAAAATATTACGGATACGCTCCCGCTGGCAAAAATAAACGGGAGATGGGAGTTTTTGAACGCCGACGGCTCTACGATAGTGGTTCCTATAAAAAAACACGAAGCGGTAGGCCAATTTCACAGTGGTATCGCCCCGGTTTCCGACGGCAAGAAATGGGGTTTTATAAATTCCGCAGGCATCGAAATTGTGTCGCCGAAATACGATCGCACCCTTCCACGTCAGCACGGGTTGACGGCAGTTAAGCTTAATGAAAAATGGGGTTTAGTAAATATGCTGGGGGAAGAAATTGTCGAACCAAAATATAAGCACTTAGGTCAATTTTATGAACAAAAAGCCTGGGTTTACAAAAACGGTAAAGGCGGGTATATTGATACGACAGGGAAAGAGGTGATACCCCTTATTTTTGACAAAGTTTATGATTTTTCAGAAGGCAAGGCAACTGCAAAAAAAGACGGAAAAATAGTCGTTATTGATGAAACGGGCAATATTGAGGCCAGGCTTGACTATGAGGAACTTGAAGTATTCAGAAACGGCTTGGCGCCTTTTACAAAAGGAGGAAAAACAGGTTTTATCAATTCCAAATTTAAAGAGGTAATTCCCCCTGTTTATGATCATTACGTGTACCCATGGCCGAATGGCAATATTGCGGTAAAAAATGAAGAGGGCTGGGCTATTCTTAGAGCGGATGGAAAAAAACTAAAAAAACTCAAGCAACCTTATCTTTTTATTCATAGTTTGCCGCAATATTCCGGATTACCTGCGCAGGCAGATATTGCTATGTTTCATAATAAAGACCTGGGTTTATATGGATTGATCAACGCTAAAGGGGAAGAGGTTGTCCCGGCCATTTATGACTATATATCACCTTTTAGTAATTATCGCAGGTTGGTAGTTAGCAATAGGGGGCAATATGGTGTAATCAATCTGGAAGGCAAGATAATCGTGCCGCTGAAATATGCCATGATCGATAACTTTCACGAGGGGCTGGCTTCTGTATTGGATGAAGACAATATGAAAAGAGCATATATCGACACCAATGGCGTTGAAGTCATTCAAATCCCCTATCGTTCTGTTCCTGCAAATTTCACAAATGGGATGGCCTGGATAACCGTTACGGAGGGCTGGTTTCAAGAAGGGGCGATTGACAATTCCGGCGAATTGATCATGCCCTATTTTTCAATGAAATATCAAGCTTGCGGTATTGATAAATTTTTACTTACCGGCGGAGGGAAAAAAGGGATATTTTATTCTAAAGAAAAAAAACATACCCGCCTGGTTTACGACGAAATTGCCGACCCCGATTCTGAGTGGGTGATGGTGATGCAAAACGGCAAATGGGGCTGGATAGATCACAGCGGCCGGCAGAAAATCCCCTGTCAGTACGACGCGGCCACGCCTTTTGATTCAGATGGCTGGGCCACCGTATTACAGGACGGCAAACAGTTCAGAATAAAAAAAGAGGAATAAATATCACCCCCCTTCCTTCCTGAACGGCGAATTTTCCTGGTGTAATTTTATCAGCCGCAAGGCCAGGTAAAGACATAATGCGAGTGTGACCAAAGCCAAGAGGGTAAGTTCCTTGTAAGCTTTTTGCATCAGAAAAAAATCGTAGGCGCCGTGTAGCGCTACAGCGATCAGCCAGCCGCGAAAGAGGAGCACGGAAGGCTTTTTGTCGGAAAAATGGGCGCTGCCGGCGTAATACCCCATAATGACTGCAAACAGGGCATGGGCGGGAACGGCAGTAAAGGCCCGCAATAACATGGTGGTCAAGTTGTGTTTCCAGGCAAACATCACATTTTCGAAAGTTGCAAAACCCATGGCGATCATCACTGCGTAGAGGATGCCGTCCATCGGTTCGTTGAAGAAAGGCTGCCGGTACGGATAAAACAGCAGGCACGCCCATTTGATACTTTCTTCAACCAGACTTATCAGTATAAAAGACGACAGGATTACTCCGCCGATATGTTGCGGCAGACGCCAGTGGGTAGCGCCCCAGGTTTCTATTTTAATAGCCAAAAAAGCGGCTATAATGCCTACCACAAAAGAAAGTGCAATATGCAGGCGCGGCTCTTTGTCGTATAAGTCGAGCCGGTAAACCCAATAGCTGATGAGCAAACCGGGAGCAATGGCCAAAACCAGTAATAGCGCATTCATGATTGCGCGTTGCAAAAGGCTATAAAATTGCGGATAATCCGCAGTGATTTCTCGGGGGCCTCCCACATACCCATATGCGCTACTTCATCGAGCAGCTGTATATCCGCTACAGCCGGAAGATACGTTTGTTCCATGCTTTGAGAATGGGGTATGGCCGAATCCAGCAGCCCGATGATAAACAAAACGGGCACATTTAACCCTTGCAAAACATGGGAGCGGTCGGGGCGGTCGCGCATGGCCGCCAGACCGTTGGCAATGGCGTCGGCGCTGTAGCCTGCGGCGCGGTCGATCAGGTAATTGACGCGGTTGGGATGTTGCGCGACGTAGTCGGGTGAAAATAACCCGGGAATAAGTTGCCGTACAAAAGGCACATGTCCGTGTTGATCGATGAAGGCAATACTTTTATTGCGGCCCGCTTTTTTTTCTTCGAGATCGGCAAAAGGATGAGAGTGAAACAGGCCGAGCCCCCGCAATAGATACGGATAGCGCTCGGCGAAGGCCAGGCTGACATAACCGCCCATAGAGTGGCCGATAAGAATAACAGGGGTTGATACGAGTGAAACGACTATGCCGTGAACAGCCTCAGCCATATCGCTGATACTTGCCCCTGGCAAATACTGCGAAGCGCCGAATCCGGGCAGGTCGATGCGGATTAACCTGCAATCGGGTAAGCCCTGGGCGTATCCTTCCCATATTGCGCTATCCTCGCAAAACCCGTGCAGCAGCACGACAGGGTCGCCTTCCCCTTCGCTGTAATAAGCTATATCTACTCCTCGAAATGAAAAATAAGCCGTTTCCATAGCCCCAAGTTACGAAAAAAAAGAAAAAGCCATTACCTGTGGCAACGGCTTTTACAAAAGTATATGAACTAACATTGCAGTGTCAAAAATGGTCAGGCGCGACGGGCGGCGAGTTGCAATGCGGGCAGCGCCTCGCCGAAGATACCTTCAAACCGATAACCTTGCCCTGCAAAGTGATCGAGCACATAGGGCAGGGCATAATACAACTTATCGGCGGCCTTCAGGCTGTCGTGGAAGACAACGATAGACCCCGCCACGGCGTTTTGGGCCACATTGTCGAGGCATTGCTGGGGAGAAACCTGGGGGTCGAAATCGCCGCTGAGCACATCCCACATCACAATATGGTAATGGCGCTGTAGAAACTGCGCCTGGGTAGGGCGCAATTTGCCATAGGGCGGCCTGAACAGGTCGGACTGCACCAGGTGGGCGCAGTGCCGGATATTGTGGAAATAGGGAATATTGTCGGTCGACCAGCCATTGAGGTGGTTGAAGGTATGGTTGCCCATGGCGTGACCCTGCCCGGCTACCATTTCGGCAATATGAGGATGCTTTCGCATATTATCGCCAACACAAAAAAAGGTGGCTTTGGCATCGTAGGCCGCCAGTTGTTCAAGCACCCAGGGGGTTACGTCGGGAATGGGACCGTCGTCAAAGGTGAGATGAATGACTTTGTCTTCCGTGGGAAGGCGCCACACGAAGTTGGGGAACAAGCATTGTATGAATTGCGGCGTTTTTACGAGATACATTTTTTATGAGGGTTTATGAGGGTTTATGCGACTGAAAGGAGTCCCGTACTGACCAAA
>DAINSQ010000021.1:0-26579 GCA_036741235.1 Saprospiraceae bacterium
TGAAAGCGAACGAAGTGAGTCCCGACTAAATGTCGGGGGAGTCCCGTACTGACCGTAGGGAAGTCGGGAAGTTTATAGGTTGATGACCAAGGGAGACCGTAAACTCATAAACTTATAAACCCATAAACTTATAAACCCCATAAACCCGAATCACTTCACGAAAAAACATTGTTATCATGCAACAAAAAAAATAGGCCCGCTTTCGCGAGCCTTCTTTGTTGCGGAGACAGGACTTGAACCTGCGACCTTCGGGTTATGAGCCCGACGAGCTACCAACTGCTCCACTCCGCGGTGTTGCATTTTGGATTGCAAAGATACGCAGCTTAGATCCAATATTCCAAATATTCTAACAAAAAATAGTTGATTATTTTGAAATAATGCATTTGCCGACGGGGAGAAGGATACCGTTCACCCAAAAGCGATACGTATAAGTACCTGGTTGCCAATTGGAAACATCAATTCTACTGATCAAGCCGAGGTTGTCGTTTTGGGCGGCTGCCTGCCATTGCAATTGCCCCAGGCTATTGAAAACCTGCAACAGGGCATCTTCGCCGGATGCTTTGGGACCAAAAGCGCGCAAGGTCAATTCTTCGCAGGCCGGGTTAGGATAACTTTGTACCCAATACGTTTGCGACCCTGTTTCAAGTACATCGGTACTGATGCCATCCCATGTGTGCACTTGCACTTCGTCAAAAGCAAAGCCGTCGCCGGAGCCGTAATTATCGGTTACCAGGCTAAAACGAATCCGGATTTGGTCATTAGGCGCCGCATACGGCGCCAGGTCTATCCATTCGTGCACCCAGTAGCCCTGTTCGCCTTCGTATACCGGCTGCCCGGTCGCCTGGAAGATCGTGCCCGTTACCGTATAATTTCCGCAAAGCGGAACAAAATCACCGCCGTTGACTGAAAGCTCAACCTGGGCGTAATCAAATGAAGGTTCCAGCTCCCATTTTACCCAAAAAGAAAGATATGCCTGCTCAAACGCGCCCATTAAAATGGGTTGCGTAGTTGTGATCGTTGTAAAGGAATTGTCGGCGCTGGGGCCTGCCGGTGAATCGCTGATAGCCGCTCCGCCCAGGTGAGCGTCGTCGAACATCACGCCCCAGTTGCCGTTTTCAACGGTCCACTGGTTGAGGTTATTGCCGCTTTCGCTAAATACGACGGGCGTTTCGCTGTAATACAATTGCACTGTATCGGAGCGTACCAGTTCGCCATTGTCTACCGACAATAAAAAGAGTACCTCGGCTTCATCGCCGGTATTGGGCGCCAGCGTATACGCAATACTGTCAATGATGGGCTCGAAATCGGCGGGGGAAAAGGTTTTGGGAGCTCCGACCGACGTAATGTTGGCGCTGATGGGCGAGATAGATACGGTAAGCGCGCCTGCTTCGAGTCCGTGACGGCGAAGCCGGAAAGAGAGATACCCGTTTTTCTGGCGCAATACTTTAGCGTTAATTTCCTGGGCGACGCCGAAATTATGGGCTGCCAGGGCCATCGTCAGGTTCATACCCATAGTGCCCTTGCAGTTGTTTTCAATAGCGTAAATGGGCGGCCAGAAACCGCCGGACTCATCGCGGCGGCCAACCTCCGGCGTCATGGAGAAAATAGCCGGTTTGGTCGCATTTTCGCCGTACATCCAGTCATCGGAGTTGCCGTTGACGGTATAGCCTACCGTTTCGGTGCCGGTGCCGGCCAGGAAGTAGTTTTCGTAAATCATGATATCGGCCAGGGCATTGAACGCGGCGGCGTCAACGGTGAGTGTATCGGAGTAACCCCAGGGGTGCACCAGCAGGTTGCCGAAGGTGTGATAGTTTAAAGCGATATTAAATTCTCGCTGCTCGCAAAAATAGCGCAATGCCTGGGTTTCTGCCTCCGAAAACGGCGCCGTGCCGCGATAAACCTGTGATTCGGGGTTGGGCGAAGAGCCGGCATTGTCAAAACCCCATTGATAGCCGTAGTTGCGGTTGAGATCGATACCATAAGAACCGTCGCTATTGGGGAAACGGTTTTTTCGCCACAATCCTCCCCCCTCGGGGTTGGCGACTTCATTGTAAATGTAGCCGTCGGGATTTACGCACGGTACGAAATAGAGCTCCGTATTATCCACGATATAACGCACCTCTTCATTAGTATCGTAGTTTTCGAGCAAATACCACATATAAAAGATGAGCTGCGACAGGCTGTTGGGCTCCCTGGCGTGGTGCAGGGCGGTATAGAGCACCTCCGGTTCGCCTTCATCATCAGCGGCATTGTCGGAGATGCGCAGCCAATAGATCGGACGGCCTTCGTAAGTGAGAAAGTCGCCGATAGGGGCCCTGGGTGTGATCAGGTCGGGGTATTGCGCCGCCATGGCATCCAATTCATCGAGCATTTCCTGATAGGTATAAAAACCCGCCATGCTGCCCAAATTGAAATTGGCAGGCGTAGCGTATTGAAAGCGTGCATTGGGATCGCAACTGCCGCCGCTGCGGGCAGGCGCCGGTTGGCGGCTTTGCTGTACGTACCACGACTGCACGTCAGCTATCAATACTTCAACATTCCAGCCGGCTTGTTGCATGACGTCATACTCGCGGGCCGAAAAATCGCCGATAAAAAACCGCCCCGGCGCGTGGATGCCGTGGTCGGCGTCGATACCCAGCGCTGCCAGTTCGGCAATGGTTCGCTGACTCAAGTCGACGCGCAAGCGGGAATAAGCGTTAAGACCCGATTGGGCCGATAATTGAATAGAAAGCGCCAGGAAAAGCAGCAGGCTAATCGTTTTATTTTTCATATATTAAATGTTGTCCATTATCCGGGCCTCCAAAATACGTTTAGCAATATAGAATACGGCAATAACCTCCTGAAAATATCCCCACATTGTCATTGGCGAGGCAAAAAATTTGTCTTTTGCTTACCATATGTACCATGGAATAAATATTTGAATTCAAAATTTATAGCAAAACCTTACATTTAGGCTTCATTTGATCATACAAATATGGTTTACAACATGAGGCTACTATTTACCTTGTTTTTCTGTCTTGCGACATCCTGGGCCATGCTGGCGCAGCCCCCCTGCCCCGATACCAGCGACGTATCGGTGGTGATTACCATCAAAACCGACGGCTACGGTTATGAAACCGGCTGGAATATCACCGGTAGTTCCGGAACGGTATATCACCAGGTGGCGTATAACACATATGCCAACAACACAACTTATCAGCAACAGGTATGCGTACCGTCAACGGAGTGCATCACCTTCAACATCCTTGACAGCTACGGCGACGGCATTTTTGCGCCCGGCTTTTACCAGGTTAAGGTAGACAACATTATCGTAGCCCAAGGAGGCGATTTCAACGACTACGAGTTTGTCAACTTCAACTGTCAGCCCGGGCAAGTGTGCAATTCGGCGTTACCTATTGTGGAAGGAACATATACTACCAGTTTTGACGACCACTGGTATATCTTCGAACCCGATTCTATTGGCACTTATCTGATTACGACCTGCGGTTTTACGGATTGCAATACAACTATTTGGGTGTATGAGAACTGCCAGGGCAATGGTCTGACTGACGACAACCAGGGTATCGCTTTTTATGACAACGATGACTCCGACTGCGCGCCGCAGGCGCAAGTGGAAGCCTATATGGACCCCGCCAAAACGTATTATATCCGCATCGGCGACCACGCCAATAGTTGCCACGACACCATCACCTGGTCAATCAACTACCTCGGCCCCGTGGTTGGTTGTACGCAGATAGGTTCGTGCAACTACAACCCGCTGGCCACCGTTGACGACGGCTCCTGCCTGCCGCAAGGCGACCCCGCCTGCCCGGAAGCGCCGGACCTGGTTCTCGACGAGCAGTTGCTGCGCAATTCCATTTATTTGACTACCATTCAATCTACCGACCCTTGCCTGATTCAGGAAGGTTGCCTTAAAGGCTACGGTTTGCGCGATATTATCCGCTTTTCTACCAAAATTTCCAATACCGGCGAAAAGGACTATTATATCGGCCCGCCGAATATCAACAATACCCAATTTACCTACGACAACTGCCACAACCACTTCCACTATGCCGGCTATGCAGAATACCTGTTATTTGACGAAAGCGGCATTGTGCTGCCTGCCGGCTTCAAAAACGGTTTTTGCGTGCTCGACCTGGGCTGTACCACCGGCTCCGGCCAATACGGCTGTGGCAATATGGGTATCTCCGCCGGCTGCTACGACGAATACTGGGCCGGCCTCGAATGCCAATGGATCGACGTCACCGACGTGCCCGACGGCCGCTACGTACTGGTTACCCGGGTAAACTGGGATAACGCCCCCGACGCCCTCGGACAAATCGAGCGCGATACCCTCAACAACTGGGGACAGGTTTGTATCGTTCTTGATCGCAGCTCGGGCGAGCTCGAACTGGAAATCGATGACGACTGCCCGCCGGTGACAGACTGCAACGGCACTCCCTATGGCAATGTTCGCGAAGACTGCGCAGGCATCTGCGGCGGTATCACCCTGCGCGGCGACCTCGACGTAGACGGCGTGCAGGAAATCAGCGACGCCGAGACTTATGTTGACGGCATCATGGCCGGCGATATGGAGGCCACGCCCTGCAACGACCTCAACGCCGACGGCCAGATTACCGTTTACGACGCCGCACTGCTCACCAGTTGTCTCAATTATGGCACCGCTCACCTGCATGTGGGCCAGGGCCTGCACGACCACTGCAACTTCCCCGCCGGTATTACCAACCCTATTGATACGGTTACTTTCAGCATCATCGACGTCAACTATGATGAGCAATACTTCGATATCGGCATTAAAAACCCGACCGACTATGTGCACGCCTACCAATTCCGCGTAAGCGGCGTGATGCCGATGAATATCGAAAATCTGGTAGACCCGGTACAATACCCAATCACTCCCCGCATCAACATTGACGGCGGCATGGTAGTGGGTATTTCCTACGAAGATTCTTTGGTCCTCAAGTCGCCCAACATGCAGCCGCTCTGCCGCATTTATTTCAGCGAACTGACCGGTGACTATATCTGCATTGATGAAATTATCGAAGTCATAAATGAAGACCACGAGCAGGTATCTTCCAAAATCGTCGACGGCTGCGTTGTAGCCGTGGGCGTAACGGATGTCAACCCGGCCATCCCGGCAACCCTGCAACCCAACCCGATGGGCACGGCCTCCATCCTTCGCTTCCCCAATCCCGCGGGCGTCTCTTTCAGCATGGAACTCATGGACGCCAAAGGCCAGGTGGTGAGGGTCTACAACGACATTACCGAAGACCAGGTGCGCATCGAGCGCCAGTCGCTGCCTGTGGGCATTTATTTCTACCGCCTGCACGGCGAATCCGGCTTCGCTACCGGGCGTTTTGCGGTGCAGTAATTCGATACTACTGGCCGCAGTATCAAACGGAGTAACGCAGCGTTAAATGCCTACGCTGTGTTACTCCGTTTGATTTAATGGCAATAAGCTAATTTTTCTTCGACTGTAGCTGTTGTCCGAGATACGCTAGCGCCCGCTCCAAAGCGACATCCCTGTTGTTCATATAATCCTCCAGCGATTGCTTCACCTCGATATCGGGCGTTATGCCATAGCCCACAAACTCTTTGCCGTTGGGATAAGTGTCTTTTTTTGTGCAAACCCTGGCATTACCCCCGCCGGGCAGACTGAACAAATACGGTTGGCCTGTGCTGCCAAAGGTTTTTTCTCCCATCAGCGTGAAATGCTTTTGGCCGTGCGCATAAATCAAAAAATCTTCAGCGGCCGAAGCGGTAGCATTGCCTATCAAAATAACGGTTGGCGCCACAATCCTTTTGGAAATTCCTTTTATCGGATCGGGTTGATAAGGAAATTCGTAAAAATAAGCGTCGTTAGCCATCAGAAAGCTCTGCGTCACATCGGCTTTTGTCATACCCCATTCCGGTTTATCCTGTAAAGTATCAACCGGAGTCATAAACGTGCCCCAGGCCTTGTATGCAGGTATGTGCATCCGGCTTGTACTCTTTGAGCCGTATAACATCGTATCAGAGACGAGGTGTTTCAGGACGTTAAAGCCAATATTAGTACTCCCGCCTCCGTTGTTTCTCAAATCAATAATCAAACCTTTTGAATTGTATAAATCGGGTAATATCACTTGAAATAAACTATCCAGTTTTTCATCATCAAAACTATTCAACCCCAGATAATTTATTCCATTTTCCATTTTTTTAAATTCCAGTAAATTCAAATTCTCAAAAGGCGGGTAGATACCTTTTTCTTCTGTCATTTGGTGTTCAAGAAAAAGCGTAATTACTTCCTGATTGGGTTTCTTAATTTGAATGGTAAATTTATCGCCTTTGTACCCGCGAAGCAGGTGATAAACGCTTTGGTTATCGCGAATATAGTCGGTAGACGATGAAATATATGGGCTTACAAATTCTTTCATATAGGTTTTTGCATCTAAACCATTGACGCTTATCACCTCGCTGCCGATAGGTATTTCGTCTTTTTTGCTTTCATTGACCCTTGTTACAATGGCTTTACCGCCAATATTGGTGAGAAATAACCTGTATTCTCCAAACATTGTGGTCATGATATTGCCGGCAATATCGTTGGGGTAATAAACATTGGTATGGCCGTCATTTAAATAGGCGCAGAAAAACTCCAGTTGCTTATAGTATTCATAATCGTTGGGAGTAGCCAGTACTTTGGCAATCATGTCCTGGTATAAAGAATCCCAGGCATGCCTGTTTATTTTATCAATGAAAACAAAATTGTAATTGACCTCCTGCCAGAATTTCGATAATCCATAGACTTTTTCCTGTGGCGATAAATTATTGGCTTTTTGGCCAAAAAGCGCGATAGCGGAAAATAATCCAATAGCGAAAAAAGCAATTTTTGTTTTCATGGAAGCGAATGTAAATTGTTAGAAATACAGAGAAAACGCTTCGCTTCGATGCGGTATTGTCCGGATTTATTTGCTGAATGAAAATATCCGTAAAATTCAACGACCTAAAGGACGGAAATCCGCTCTCCGCGCGCCAGATTTTTCCATCCCCAAATCAGTAAAACAGCTATACCCCACAGTGTGACCAGCATGCCGATGTACTGCATCATGTTGTCATTGCGGTAATCAGCCAGGAAAATTACGTCAATCAGGCCGTGAAAAATTGCGCAAGCCAACAAGCTGCCCCGGGAATTGTTGAACAACCAGGTAAAAAGTACGGCGCCGGCTATGATACTGAAAAACCAACCTGCCACTCCCGGAAAATCCATAGCCGTATATCCCGGTCGATACGTAAAAATCGGCAGATGCCAACCTGCCCAAAATACCGATAATATCAGCGTGGCTAAAATTGCCGAATATTTTTGCTGCAATCGCGGCAATGCAAACCCTCGCCAACCGACTTCTTCACCATAGCCGAAAAAGAAAATATTGTAAAAAACAAATCCAGCGACGCCCAATTCAGGGAATTCACCGCTTTTGCCCAATGCTGAAAAATCGGGAAAGCGCCCCTCGACTACCCGGGCGATCAGTCCGCCAAAAAGCGAAAATGCAAATGGCAACAAAAGCGCAACCAGGGTCCAGAATAGCGGCCTCCACTTAAACAGGCGGCGCCAGAGCGCTTGTAGCCCGGCTTTTTTATAAAAAATTGCAGTGGAAATAAATGCTGACAGCATGGGCCCCAAACCGCCAAAGCCGTGCTGATAAGGCAATAACGGCTTGATGTTTACCCCGAAATACGGTAGCCACATGGGCGACCAGATTATCCAGGAGATGACATACGCAAGCAAAAAAAATACGATTAAGTCCCTGATTTTCATATTTAATTATTTAACCGGTTCACGCAGGATGGTTTTCAAAGCCGCCGGCGCGGTTTTCCGGAAATCGGAGAGATAAATCTCGTGGTGCAGCCCGTTTTTTGCCAGTCTATGCAGTTGAATAAAATCATTGATCTTTTGCAGCGAGGCCGGTTCGTCGGCATAGGGGCCGACATGCAGCATTTGCACGCATTTGCCTTCGGTCATTTCATAATAATGCACATTTGCCGCTTCCGGCATTTTCTTTTTATAGACCACCGAGTCCACTGCCGAGGCCACCATTTCGGCATCCGCAAAGTCGGGCAGGCGTATGAGCAAGCGGTATTCCCAGGCGCTGCGGGGTACTTTCAGGGGCGCTTCGGCGATGCCGGGATTCCCGAATTGCTGCTCATCAAACCACCACAATCCTTCGAGTTTTGGCACGCCGAAGTCTTTGCCGGATGTTTTGCACAGGGCTTTTACGCCGTAAGCGACCGGGTACAGCAACTGGATATCGGCAGCAAAAGCGTCGCCGGAGGGATCGCCCTTGCCTTGAATAGACACATAACGCGCCGTGTCGAATTCGACAATTTCCGGAATTGCTTTGGCGGTGTAATAATATTTGTACTGTTTGACGAGGTCGATTTTTTCCATAAAACGGATGTACCAGGTTTAGAGCATGTTTGGACATTCGTCAATTGACTTCGTCGAATCTTCGATTTGACTACAAGCGGCAAATTTTGTTTTATTCGCTTCGCGAGTTCAGCCTGTCAGCGTGACGTTTAGTCACCCTTCCAGGCTTCATGTTGCGTTTTTTCGCCGTAGCTGCCGGCTACGACTGCAAAACGCGCCCCCGCCTTGCGGGACTTCGCTGCGCTACGCTCGTCTAAAATAAAATTTGCTCGCTTTCGCTCAATCACGAAAATCCAAACATGCTCTAAATAATTGTAAACAGGATAATTTTTTTTAAACATCAGCTTGCCGGCTCTGCCCAAAAGTCAACAAATTATTATCGGGGTCGAGCAGGGAGAACTCCGTTTGTCCCCACGGTTTTGTCGCCAAACGTCCGTTGGGGTGAATGTCGACGCTTCGCGCTATCAATGATTGGTATAGGCTGTTGATGTTGTCGGTCCGGATGTATACCTGTCCGTAATTTTCTTTGGGGTCGAGTCCGCTAAATTGAAAAAAATGAATGGCTATACCGTCTTTTTCAACGATGAGGTAATCGCCGTAATCGCCGGCGTCGGCAAACCCCAGCTTGTTGAGGTAATATTCTTTGGTAGCTTCTTTATCCCGCATGGGCAATTTTGGGTGAATGGCAGTGAGCATGGCGGTTGTTGTTGTTTTATTCGTTATCTTTTTTTGTCGGTATTACTTGGCTTGGGTTGCCGCGTTTTTTATTTTACCACAGCGTTAAACGGAGTAAAACGGCGTTTTTTTGTAATGCGGAATAAGGCGATTAGTTTCTAATTCAATAGCGACAAATTCGAAAATTTCGAAGGCATCGCAACCTCGAGCCACCCCCTGCATATAAAACTTCAAAATCCCGCGTAATCCTCACCAATCCTCCACCTCTCCCCCATCCTCCATTTCCTCCAGCAAAAACCGGCCTATAAACACCCTGACTCGTTTCAACAGCATATCGTAATCGCGGATGGCGCAGCCATAGAGATCAAAAACGCGTTTTTCGAAGCCGTGGTCTTCATCCATCACAATGACGAGTTGCCGGGTTTCCTTGACGACGACAATCCGGTCCATGTCGTCCCAGGGGATGAACAGCGGCTGGGGGAATCGGAGGTATACGCCTTCGTTGCTCAGTACCAGCCCGGGCTCAGTGTCAAAAACGTGGCGAATGTACCGGTAGCTTTTGTTGAACATGGCGGCCAACGCCAGCAGGAGTATGCCCAGGACGGTATTGCCGCTGATGAGTAAGCCGATGGCCACAATAATTGCAATTAAAATGCCCAGCAATTCCGCCAGGATGTCTCTTTTATTGACCCCATAGGCGTAATAATCCGGCGTCTGTAAATCCAGTTTGACGGCCTCGATCTCTTCCAACTCGGCAATTCGCTCGTAGATGCCGGTGATGTGCCGGTGTTCGGCTTCGCTGCGCCATTCGGTTTGCTCGAATACGCTGTCGTCATCCCAGATGAGCCGGGTTTTTATGGCCAGCGCTTTGAGCCGCGGCCAGTTGTCTTCGTGAGATCGCGTGAAGGCCCATATACGCCATTTGGTGACCAGGATACTCCAGAGCAGCCAGGCGGTGGCAAATCCGCCGATAATGGAGAAGATGACGATGACGATTTTCAGGGTTTTGTGTATGTCTAATAGCGCCGCCAATAGGGGTATACCGAATAAAGATATGAGTACCGGCAGGTTGACCCACAGGTGGCCGATGGCTATCAGGCGGTATATTTGGAGGTCGCTTTTATTCATTATTTTCGGGACCGCCGTTATTTGTTTTGTAAATCATTTTTTATTTGCAAAAGGCAATTAGCCGAATGGATATATTCCCGCTCAAAAGACGCCCATTCTTCCACCGTTATACCCGATTGCAGAGCCGCTTGTTTCAAATAGTTATAGTCCAAATCCATTTGACGCGTATTTATTAGTAAATATTGCAGCAAAGAAGCCATTTTGTCTTTGCCGACGGTATGCTCCAATCCGAGTAATAACATCGGATAATAAAAATACAAATAACCGGCATTGACTTGTTCGTCCAACGGAACGTATGTCCTGCCCATGGCTTTTTCAGTGAGGTATCGCTTATTGATGAAGGCGCGGTAGCGCTCGGCGCCGAATTGGTGTTCGATGGCTTTCAGGCAAAGATATTCAGCGAAGCTTTCGCTGTAAAAACCCCAATAAGCGTTGGTCGATTTGAGTTGCAACCCGAAATATTCGTGGGCCATTTCGTGGCTGATAACTCTATACTGCTCGAGCGCATTGTTGTCGGGCCGCAGAAAATCGGTTTGGCCCGACAATTGGCTGAGGTCCATTACAATACACGGCAAAACGGCAAATGCCCAGTTGTCGAATTGCATTTTTTCGCGCAGCGAAAATATTTGCGCCAGGACAAACGGTTTTTCGGCGGGTTGTACGTCCAGCCAACCGGCATAAAAGGTATTGATTCGATCCAGCGTTTGCCCCAATGCGATCTGATCTCCCCGGCTTAAGGTCGTATTCAGAAAAAAGACGTTGCCCTGTTGATGGATTTGGTAATTGCCGGCGTACAACAGCAGGTCATTGGGGGTTTCGGAGACAAAACGCCCATTTTTCGTTTGCCGGGGCAAAGCGCCGCTGAGATAAATGCTGTTACAATGGCGGCAGCGCACGCGGATATCGAACGCATAGGCCGTCACAATTTGGTTATTCTCGCGGTCTACCAATACCGGATACCACAGCGACTGGTGGGTGGCCCTGATCACGTCGTTTTTGACGGCGATTTCGCCCATGCCGTCTCTGGCAGGTACAAACTCGCGCAGCCCGTAAACCGGGAATGCGCCGGTATAAGCGATAGCGAGCGTCGACTGCCCGTCAAGGCTGTCCACATTGGGCACGATGCCGATGCCTTCAGCCAGGTAGACCGTACGCCCCGGCAGCCCCCAGTCGACATTATAGCTGATCAAGCGGCCGTTGTGTTGCAGGGATTTGACGTTCATCCCCCTGTGCAGCGCGATGGCCAGGTCGCCCATGGGGGGCAACTGCGAAATGGTCCACTCGCAACTGATCTGCCCGCTCTGTAAATCCAGTTCTACTCGCCCGTTCAGTTGGGGCGCCTGAGCGCAAAGCGATAAGGCAAACACGGTGCAAAACAGACAGCCGGCAGCTGTTCGGGTTTGATTATTGGCGAATTGGTACATAAACCTTGAGATTTGCTATAGGTTTGGGCGCTTCCAAGATACACCGATGACCTCTTTTTTGCTATATCAAATTTTTAAACAAGCTCTAAACTGGACTTTAGGGACATGTGTATTCATAAATTGCTTCCTGCCAAAGATAGCAAGGCTCTACATACGCAACAAATTTTACATTTTACCGGTCATTTCGCTAAGAACAACAAGGTTCGCCGAAAACAAGGATTGTTGCCAATAATTGCCATTTGAAGTCATCATATAGCAAAGCCCGAAGGGCTGACATGATCATAGAAATACAAAAAAAACAACCTCCTAAACCCCGAAGGGGTGACATATACCTTATCTTTTCTTTACGCGAAACGACCGTTTAACTTTTCAGGCTAGAAGCGATTTAATACTATTCGGTGGATATATTCAACATTGTTGTCAACAGTTTGAACTACATTATAAATACCATTTGCTAATTGGGTGAGGTTTATGGTGCTTTGTGGCGCATATAGATGCTGTTCAAATACCTTTTTGCCGTACATATCAAAAACAAATACTTGTCTGGTTGGCCCAAAGTCACAGGGTTCGCAGGTTAAGTTCAATATTCCGGCGCTTGGGTTTGGAAAGGCGCCATATTTTACTTTAGTTTGATCGGCTTCCCGGGTATCTGTAATAGAAGTAGAATCTCCCGTTATAACGATATAATCCTGACAATTGCCATTCCAGCATCCATTTTCGTCAAGCGTCAGCAGCCAAACATCCGGATCGTTCAAAAAGGGCGTCCCGGAAGCGTTGATTTTATCGATATCTCCAACCAGTACAAATCCCGTTTCTGTTTCTAATCCGTGCCACAATCGCCCACCATAAGTATCGCGTACATCTGCGATATTTCTTTGCCAAAGCAAATTTCCCTGCGTATCCATTAAAAAACTCCAACCATCGGCCCAACGCTCGGGATAGATGCCACTTACCCCCCAATAATCTGTAGCTCCGATACCCAACATTTTATCGCCGGATACTTTCACTGTACTCGTATGTTGTTTGGCTGATCGATGGGCGAAAACGTATTCCCATTCCATATTGGCCAGCGAATCCAGCTTATAGATTGCGGTAGGGTAAGGAAACGCATCAGCCTGAGAAAAAAACAAGTCCTTGTGCCAGGCAAGCATAAATCCTTTATCTTCCGTTTCGAAAATATTTACAATCGTATACGGCTCAGCGGCCGGCAATATTTTTTTTGAAAAAATTTCTTCAAAATTGGCGCTAAACTTTTTTATTACGACAGACACATCCAAAAAACTTCCTTCACCATAAGCCAAAACATAACCTCCATTCTGCATTTTATTCAGCTGCATAAATCGTTTGTTGAAAGCGCTATCTCCTATCCGATAGGAATGGAGCGTATTTAAATGCAAATCGAGGACTTCAAGGAATACTAGATGGCCGTTGTTGGCCACTTCGCCGTACAATAGCAGTTTGTTGTCATCAATAATCATACCCCTGGGGAACAACTCTGTTGTATAAGGTATCGCCACATCCTGTTGGTTAAGCCAATTGCCATCCAGATCAAAAGACATAACCCTGATTTCTTTATGGTCGGTTTTCCATATTTCAGCCGCGACGAAGGCGGTATCACCTTTAAGCGCCAATGTTAATCCCTGCATAAAAAGATTTGTATCTGGGCTGCCGTCGACAAGCAGGTTCCATATGGTATTGCCTTGCATATCAACCCGCAACAAGCCCAGGCAATAATCATAGGTCTGGCTATGGCAAAAGCTGGCGCCCGCGATCAAAAAGCCGTCATCGAGAATTGCCATTTGAATACCGACATCAGCGCGCATATCGGGCGTCACCGGAATCGCCACAGAAAACTCCTGCCCATTGGATAAAGTGGAGGCGTAAATGATCAATATTATTGCAAGTAGCTTTTTCATTGCTGTTGATTAACCCTGGTGTGACGATATTACTCGCCACACCAGGGATTATGTTATTTATTCACTACCAGGCGTTCTGCATGGATAATCTTATCGTTCTGATCAAGCCATTGAAGCAAATACATGCCACTATTCCAGTGCTGAGTAGAAATGGTAAAACGGTTTTCCCCTGCCGGTAGCGATACTTTGTGAATGATCTGTCCGACCACAGTAGTAATGCGCAAAGATTCGGCAGGCAGGTTTTCCATTTCAACAGTAAAATACTCTTTTGCCGGGTTTGGATAAACCCTTACTCCTGATTTTTCTTTAAGCGTCAGTGATGCTTGCTCCATCTGAATATCCTGGGCAATACCATCCGTTCCTCCTCCTTCAAGTCCATCCTGAAATTCCCTTCCGAAAAGTAAACCCAGAATAGCCCTTGCATATCCTTTTGTACCCATATCGCTTATGGCTACTGATTCAAGGAAAAGCGAATCACTTGGCAATAATCTGAATTCATTTCCTTTTTCGAGCCGGTCAATGTTGATGAGTTGAATGTTCTTAAAATTGCTCATCTCTGTAGAAATAACGGGCATGGTATTTAAAGTAATTTTTGCCGATGAATAATCGTTCCGATCCATCTGCAAGCCAAATTTCATGAGTTGCGCCATAACAGTATTTTCCTGATTTAACAAGAAATAAGCGCTTTCGATAGCGTTACTACCGATATACGTAGCTATTAATCTGTGAAGCATGTAATCTTTAACTTCCAGCAAGTAATACAGTTGCTCTTCCGGCTGACCGCCATTAGACAAAATAGCGTTAATCTGGTTTTTTATGTTTACATAATCCACGTATGTTGGATTCTGTGGGGAGTTAATTTCACCGCTGCAATTACCCCCAAAAGCTTGCTGAGGGGTGTAATTTCCGGGAGTAACCGGTATTTTGCACAAGGCGTCACTGGTTCTATAATATCGAAAATGCAGTGTTTGGTTATCGGTCAGTATATCGGCAATCTGCACGGGATTTGTAAAGCAATTGCCAGCAGCATTGGAAAAACTACCCTGGTGTTGCCTGACTTCCCCTTGCGGGCCTCCGTTGTAAACCTGGCGAAGCGTAAAATCCCATGTGGCTACAAAATTATTGCATAGAAACTGCATCTCCCTGTTTAGCCCCTGGGCGATGATGCCGGAGCCGGCAGATATTGCATTGTTGCGAATATAATTGTGTTGATTCCAACCCAATGCCCCCGTTTGAAAAGAAAAAATGCCCGCGTTAGTTTGATCAATAGAATTGTAAGCTATCGTATACCTCGAAGGCCCAATTAACCAAATAGCTGTATTGGATTGAAAAAATTCATTATTGATCACACTCAAGCCCGGGCCGTAATTCGAGGCATTGGACTCTATGTGAAACCAGTTGTCGAGAAAATAATTGGGATCGGATGTTAAGTCGCCTACTTCCAGAAATGCATTGTAGGGATACGTAGCCCTGGATGAAATACCTCGCCAATTATGCTGAAAATCATTGCCGTCTTTCACGATAGCTCCGGCATCATATACGAGAATTCCTTGTGCAGACATATTATAAAACCGGCAACGATTGAAGGTCACATTATCAGTATCCCAGATCGTAACGCCGGCATAGCCGATTCCATTACCGTCTATCGTGCAGTTAATAAACCTGCTTTGGTTGGGCAAGTCGTATTTCATAAATTCAGCAACCCTTCTGTTAGAAGTAAAAGTAGCGTTTTCACAATGAATCATGCCTCCCCAATAAGGACCGTTCCAGCCTTCATTAAACCGGGTTGTTGAGATGGCTGTTCTGGCCCATTCCACGTGGGCGTTATTATTGATAAGTACTACGCCGGCCTGGCCGGATGCAGGCATGGCAAACGCATTAGGCTGGGGCATATTGGAAACCCCCTCTACATTGATACCGCGCCAGTCTTCGGCGTTGGGGCAGCGGGTCAACGTTCCGCCGTTGACGTGCAGTTTAGCTCCTCTTTCAACGATTATACCCATATTTTTTGCAAACTGCACCGTTGAAGTAATGGTTAGTTGCGCGCCGGTCTGGATGAATACGTTGCCGTTGAATTCCATGGGGGTATTGAAAGTCGTATTTTGAGATATATAAATATCCTGCCAAGGCGCACAACATGCTGAAGGCGGAGGTACATTGGCATCAATAAAGGAGGATAATTCTCTGATATTTGCATACATAGTAGGGAAAAAATCGCGTGGGCAGCCTCCCCAACTCGATGCGCCAACCAATACCCGCGTGCCATCGGTTTTGGTAATTACAGCCGGACCGCCACTGTCGCCCGGCCCCGCAGCAATACCTTGTTGGTAAAAAGCAATCATGCTGTTATCAAGTGGCGGCGACCACCACGGTGGGCAGTTATTGCCAGATGAAGTCATCAACGTGCCTGCATCCTGATTGCCGATAACAGGCAGACTCGCTCCCAACAGAACCCCACTACAGCACCCACTTCCGGAATCTCCCCATCCCGTTATGAATGCGGTTGTTCCCGGGGCTATATCTGCCAAAGCAGTGTTCTGTGGCGTTGCATACGTAATAGGTTGCACATTGTCATTAAATTCCAATGGCGTAGCGAGATGTAATAGTGCTACGTCGTTGTGAAGTGTGATGTAGTTCGGATGGACAATGATTTGATCAACAGCAATTCGTTGCCCAAGATTGTTATTGGTTTGGTCGGTAGCACCGGCATGTACCACTACGCCCGAAGGGTTGCTGCTGACACAATGGGCTGCTGTTACTACCCACTCGCAATTGATGATGGAACCTCCACAAAAATGACTTCCGAATTGATTTTCCAAAGATACCTGATATGGGGCTTCGCTAATATCAACAGGTTGACCTCCATAAATGTTGGATTGTGCGTTCAGGTAGATGGGTAGTAATAAATGCAAAATCACGATAGATAAAAAAATGTGATTTCTCACTTTGCATTTTCGGCTAAGGTGTTGTGGTAATTGTTTCATACTTGAAATAATTTAATTGGTTATTAAAGTTGGATTTAAATGCATTGTATACCTCTCCCATAGGTCTGCTATAGGCAAAACTTCGCCATCACGCCAAAAATGGAAAAGCATATTTCCAGGCGTTATTACATGATTTTTTTTGTTTACAGTGCTTATTTGAAAAAAAAGGACATGTCAAATCTGTGATTGCATAGCATTGTACGCAATCAAATTTGCATTTTTTGCCGGGTAAAAAATGTAATCATGTTCAGAAAGATACGATACTGGTCAATAAAGTCAATGATAACAGGAAAGGTAGATCGGACGGACCATCACCTGAAAACGCATTCAATTTTACGGTAACTTTAACGAATCCCTATACTGGTAAGTTTATTTCTTCTTCCAACTGAACAAAACAAATATAGATAATTTATTTACAACTGCAAATACATTAGAAAAAATATTGAAAAAAGTAAATAGCACGTTGTCTGCATTTTCTGGTCGACTATTTTTTTTGGAATGCCGGGGCGACCGTCATGAGGTAAATTACGGCGATTCACTTGACGACTAGGTCTTTTACCTTCTCTTTTTTGAATTTCGTGCTGAAGTGCCGATTGCTCTTACTTTGAATTTGAGACTTATTGTCTGCTTTTTTACCTCAGGTCAACCTATTTTAGACAATGACAATCCTGGTTTACCGCTGCAAAATAATAATTTAACACTATAGGCTGTAATATCCCCGCCACCACCAGTATTCATGAATACAGTGCGTGACCAGACTTCGCGGCGTCCCCTTCCTCCTCTGACTGATTATCACTGTAACAGTTTGGTAATTCATTTTTTTCTCGAATCAAAAAAGTCATGCCATGATTGTAGCAATGCAAGGTAACTGGAAGGTTACCGTAAAGTCCAAAAGCGCCGATTACGCCCAGCGATTTGTCGTTTCGGGCGCAGTAATCGGCAACGGCGCTCACAACGGCACGCCGGGTACTTCGGTACAGGTGTTCGGTTCGCAGTGGTCGATCGCCGTACAGAACAACCCGGGCGCCGGGTTTCAGCTTTCCGACACGAAAATTACGTTCCCCCAGAAAGTGGGCGCCAATTACGAATTTGAAATCCGCTCGAACGACGCCGGCCACGACGAAGATTTTAACGACCTGATCCTCACCTGCTCAACGCCCGCCACGATCAACAATTTTATTATCTACGGCAATGTGTCGCTGTACAGCGGCCTCTGTATTTTTAACCCCTGCCGCCGTTTTCCTTTTGTGATCGATTCGTATGCGGCTTTGCGCGAAGCGCTGAAAAACAAACAACTCGCCGATGTTATCGAAAAATTGTACCCCGAACGAGTGATCGACCTGATTCCCGACAACCTGCCCGACCCGCCGCCATTCAAGCCTATCGTGATCGACCCGACCGGCGAGGCTACCCAACCCAAAACGATGCTGCTGTATTCGAAGGTCGATAACCCCGTCACGCCGAAACGCGGCGCCAAAGCGGCTGCAGCCGAGCCCGACGACGAGTTGCTGCTGAGCAATTACCGCCTGGAGAAAACGGTGCAGACCAGACGTTTCGCCGAACTGGCCAATCCGCTGCCCGACAGGGTGAAACTTGCCGATATTGTCGGAAGACTGCGGCCGATATGCGTTTCAGAGCCGGCGCCGAATATTACGCTGACGTTTGAAGAATACGACCGCACCGCCGCCGAACTGGCAGGAGGCGCCTATACGGGCACGGGCAACCGCCGCCTGCTGGGCGATACGATCACCGATGCCTATGGCAATTATATTTTCCGATTCCGCTTTGATATGACTTTCCCGGGCCTGGAAGACTCCACAGATGTAGCTACCGGAGAAGATTTCGACATAGTGGCCTATCCCGATGTTATTGTCAAGGTAACCGGTTCTTCGCCGTTCAACGTACTCTACGAAAGCGCGCCGTATTACAATATCCCGAATCTGAAGCGCATCAACCTGTGTCTGCCCAAATCAAAGGTGACAGTCACCTCGGCCTGCTTCAACGGCAACCTGATCGGCAGCCTGGGCAATGTGTTTATCGGCGGCAACCAAAACGATGCCGGTTCAACCTCCGCTGCCGCCCTGCGGCGCTACGGCTACAACAACTCGCTGGAAGCCGACGGCAAAATTTCGGTGGGCAGTGCGCAAGCGCTGTTTAGCGTCGATTGCGCCGCCTGGTACGGCACAATCGACATGAAAGGCTGTATGTACGACGCCGCCAAGTCGCCCGCCCAGAATACGATCAAGTGGTATACGGTCCGCATCCGCCGCCAGGGCACTTCGCGCTGGGAGTTTGTGAGCCAAAATTACAAGCACCCCAAATTTTCGAAGCGCAACCTGCCCAACTATACCGGCGACGACGTGGGCCCATTTAATGTGGCGCTCAAAGTGGACGGCGGCAGCGCCCAAAATGTGCCGGCCTATATCAATATCCAGCGCGAGATTTTCGCCGACGGCGTGGATTGGGAGTTTTCAAACCTCGATCGCTATATGCAGCTGAATACGGCTTTGTACGACCTGCAAAACGGCGAACACACTCCCGGCACTTTCTACGTGCGCGTCGACGGCTACGACGCCGCCGGCAACCGCGTGACGACCGACCTGATACCGCTGTATATCCACAATGTGCCGCTGAATTTCGGCCTCACTGGTATTACGCTCGACGACAGCAGCGTGCTCTATGCCGGCTGCGGCTTGTACCGCCTGACTGATGCGCAGTTGAACGTACCCATGAAGTTCCGCTTCCGCGCCAATGACCCCTATGGGTTTGTCGATGCCTACACGCTGTCGATGGGCCGCTGCCCGGCGCCGATGATTGCGCTGGAGGCCTCTCCCATGGCCGATACGCCTGCGGGCGCTACCGTGCTCTCGCAGGGCCAGGCTACGGCCAATACGCCGCATGCTTGCCCCGGTTACACGGGCACCATCGCCGATTTCGCCGATACGGGTTTGATTGAGGTCACTTTGCAACCGGCAGCGGCAGCAGGGTGGATTCAAACCGGGGAGTACTACACGGTTTACTCCTTCGGATTAACCGCTTCCAAGCGCGTCACCAACGGTTACAACACCGGTATTGAATCGTCCCCGTACGTCACCAGCAATCAAATTGCACTGGAACGCCTGCCGTCATGATCAACGGAATCGATATCACGTGGTTTTGGCTGAGCGTGCTGGCTATTTGGCGGGTTACTCACCTGTTATCTCAGGAGGACGGTCCGTTTGACCTGGTGATACGATTCAGAAAGCAGCTCGGGCAGGGTTTCTTCGGAGACCTGCTCGACTGCTTTTTCTGCCTTAGCATCTGGGTGGCTATACCTTTTGCCATTGGACTTTGCGATACCTGGCTGGAAGGTTTTGTGGTGTGGCCGGCCCTTTCGGGCGCCGCCTGTTTGTTGTTTTTATTTTCATCAAAAAAATAGCGTTTGTTATGAATTGTTGCGGTAATAAAAGAACTGCCTGGTCGCGGCAGCAGCGAAATGAACCGGTACAACACCCGGACATTCCCACCGAAGCGGAACAGGAAAAAACACCCCAGCCGCGTATGTTTGAATATACCGGCGGCGGTTCCCTGCGACTGGAAGGCGCCATTACCCGGCAAACCTACCATTTCCGCTTTCCCGGCGACCGGCTGGAGGTGGAATACGGCGATTCGTTTGCACTGATGGCGGAGCCGGCGCTGCGAATATTGAAATAAAAAAAGTCCCCCTGGCGACTGCCAGGGAGACTTTGCTTTCATGGTTTAAGAGGAGGATATCCCCGCGCTGTCGCTATTGTCTTGTCAAAACGACTTCTTTGGTGCGGATTCCTTTGGAGGTTTGCAGGCTCAACAGATATACGCCTTCGGTAGGCGCCGCTTTTCCGATATTAACCTGCATCTCTCTGCCGCCGGATTTATCCCACAATTGTTGCCAGATTTTGCGGCCGGTAATATCTTTCAGTATCAAAGTGGCCGGTTCATCGATGTCCCTGTCGAGCATAATAGTCAATTCTCCGGATGTCGGATTGGGAAATACCAAAAACTCGGGCGCGTCAGCGATCATTTCATCGACTTCAACCACGGGCGCCGCCAGCGGAAGAATTCCATTGGTAACATTCACATTAGAGAAGGTAGCTGTTACCATACTGATTTGCTCGTAGTTGGTTACTATCAACCCCACCTCGATATTGTAACTCATATTTACCGTAGCTGCCATCACCTGGAACCAGTTGACTCCATTGGGTGAAACGTAGCCGACAAATTGTTGGCCCTGGCGCATTATGCGGAGCCAGTACCTGTTCTGATACGGAAACTGCTGCGGGTAAGCGGAGCCGTTGGTGACATACCTAACCTCCCTTCGGCTGAAATCGTGCAAATTGGTCAACATCTGCACTTTTTTGGAGCCTTGTGCGCTGCTTTCGCGCATCACAATTCCTGCCCAGCCATTGGTAGTGCCGGGGATATTGGTAACCATTGCAGTGATCGAGCCGTTGCCGGCCATTGTTCTTTTTACAAAAGCAAGTTCGTCGCTGTTAAAGGGGGCAATGTAATAGCAATCTGTGCCTGTAAGCGTCCAGATGCCGGCGGTATAGGTGGCATTAGTACCACACCCCACCGGGCTGATACTCCAATAGCAAGGCAAGCCGCCTACATATACCGGCAGCGAACAAGAAGCCGTACGACCATTCACATCCGTAGCTGTAACGCTAACCGTAACGGTTGTACCGAGTTGCGTGCAGGAAATGCTGGATGGACTTGCTACGAGCGACGCAATGCCGCAGTTGTCGGTAGCACTGCTGACCAAATCCCAGGCATTCAACGTAATCGAGCTCTCTCCGTTAAAAGTCAAATTATACGAGGGCAGGCAGTTGACCACTGGATTTTGATTATCCACTACTTCCACCGAAAATGTGTGCGTCACCGATTGGTTGGCATTGTCGGTTGCCGTCCAGGTAACCCATGTGGTACCCTCAGGGAAAACAGCGCCGTTCAGTGTACTCGAGCTGTTAAAATCATTCGTAAGCGTCACCGGCCCGCAGTCATCTACTGCAGTGGGATCCAGAGCGGTACCCGAAATGGTATAACTGCACAACCCGGGTGCCGTATTATAGCTGACGTTGGAGGGCACGCTGGTGAACTGGGGCAGTGCGTCCGTTGTGGTATTCAGCCCCAGGAAAAAGATAATATCGTCATTCGAAGGGTTCACCGTATTCACCGTAAACGAGTTGTCGCCGGCGCTGAGGAAAGATGCCAAGTTGTAGAGTTCATCATCGCTACTGGTGGTGGAATACGGATCGGGCGGAGTGGTTTTGGAGTCGCCGATGCCGCCGATGGTAAACAAGGCGCCGTCCTGATTTGTCCCATCATTGTAACCACCTGCGCTGGAAGACAATCGAGTTCCGTTTATGTTAACCAGAGAATACTGGCCGAATTCAGTGGCGCTAAAGCCGATACCCAGTGAAAGCAGGGCTTCAAAGCCGGCGTAGGTAGGATCGCAGATCGATTCGGGGAAATTCACGGTAAAGGTTTCTCCTGTCGTAGCCAATGCGCCGTCATAAATTACGATCTGTCGGTTGGCTTCCGCCGCATTGGCATACACAATGACCAAAGCCACGCCGTCAGTTTTGTTATTCGGAGTTTCTGAATTTACGGTAAAAGTAAAAGGCGACGCAGACCCGCTGCCGATAGCAGCCTGCATCTGACTGGTTACATCTATGCGGTATGCATGGAGGTAACCGAAGGCAGTACTCCCCAGATAGGTCCAACTCCCGCTGGGGTAGTTAGTGCCGTTAAAAACGACTATTGGGGCGGTGCTTAAATCCCATGTAGACGTGTAGAGCCTGGCCATGAGTATGGTGGAGCCTGCAGGCACTATCGCTGTGATCGTCCCTACCGGCGTATTGTTACTACCAACGCCGTCAATAGACCAGTTTATCGAACCTGTTGCAGTGTAGGAAGCGCTAAGAATCTTTTCGGTAACGGGTACTTTATGATCCTTGCGCACTTCTTTTCCTTCCTTGGGTATCGTTCCCGGCACGGGGGCCTGGGCAAAAACCATCCCTCCGCATAGCAGTATGCTGATCGGGATGATTATCGATTTGATAAGCGTTCTCATAATGTTGCGTGTTTACTGTGATGGGAAACAACAAACACCAGACATCCTCGCTTGACATCTTGTTGTGTTGGGTTCGCAGCACGAAAAGCGCTGGTGTTGTGCTCTCTGGTAGCTTTTCAATGTCAAAAAGGAGGGAGCGAGGAGTACCTTACTAATTTACCTACAATTTAATATAAATTTTGTCACCCATGTTGATGACTTTTGTCACTACTTTAACTCCTGTTAGTTTTTCCGGTATAGCGCATAAGCTGCAAAATTGCTCCAGGTCATACTGTCTTTACTCGAATCGATGATAAAAGACCAGCTATCGCTGTCAGGCCGGTACGCCAGCATATCCCGGAATGGTCCGTCTTTGTATGGTATAGTAAAAACGATGGAATCGCCGCTCAAATAGCCTACTCCATGCGGAATGGAATACCCTGGGCCGAAGGAGTCGAGCCAGTGTGCCAGGATTTGCCTGCCGGTGGTATCGTAGCCGATAAAAACGCGAGCCTCGTATTGCGGCGGGTTGGCAACGTCTACCATGTGCAACTCAGAGAAGGTGGCATTAAGCACGGGTTGAACATGCAGTGCATATTCCACGCTGTCGCCCATCACCTGGCCGGTCATGCGCCAATGGCCGTCCAGTTTTTGAAGCAGCGGGGGACGCTGGTCGGGGGCATCCTGCAGTCGACTGCTCTTTTCACATGAAAGATATACCAATGCCAGCAAAAGTGATAAAACGGCTTTTTTCATAACTTGAATATTCTGAAAAAGAAATAATGTATCTATTTAGCTTGACCGTGTTATACGCGAATTGCGAACCCGCACTCCTAACCCCTAAAGGGGAACCCCGCCCACAAACGGGGTTTTCCCCATTGCGGGAAGACTATCCTTCAGGGGCCGGGGGTGTGAGTAAGGGGATCCTGTCTTCCTGTAATGCACTAAATTCCGGATACAACTACCCGTTAATATCAGCCTTGAGTCTAACTTCATTGCTTCCGCGTTAATTGATACCTGCTAAATAGTTACGAAATAATCCAGGCAGAATCGTCCAGGGCGCATCGAAAATAAGTTGCAGAATTAAGTGTGAATATACAATATTTTAGTCATAAAAACCCGGCTACCGGATGCAGGGGCAGCAGTATGCAAGCAACTGGCCGGGCGGTGTTATTTCTTATTTTCGAGACTATCGATAAGCGGTTTAACGCCGGCATCATACATGGCTTTCATCATCCAATTGACAGCCCAATTCGTATTATCGGGCCTTCCGCCTTCAATGGGCGGCTGCGGGTCGTATTCCATATCAAGCATTATGGCTTGTGCGTATTTGTTGCCGTAAATTTCTTTCATAATAGCTAAAGACATATCCATACCGGCGGTTACGCCCGCGCTTGTCCAATATTTTCCGTCCCGGGTATATCGTTGATTAGCAGGCAAGGCCTTATATTTTTTTAAAAACTCCTCCTCTCTATACCAATTTGTAGAAGCCCTTTTATTTTCCAAAAGCCCTGTTGCACCCAACACCCAAACACCTGTACAGACTGCTCCCGTAAATTTGGTAGTTTGGTCAACATTTCTAATCCATTCGTGCAGTTTTTCATCATAAGCGGCTTCGATCGTGCCTTTGAATCCACCTGGAATAATCAAAATATCTAATTGTGAAACAGAGTCAATGATCGTATTCGGCACGATTTCCACGCCCATGACAGTTTTGATGTTTCCGGATTCAAGGGCGATGAGTTGGGTAGTTACGCCCATTGCTTGCCCCAATATATAACGAGGCCCCATTACATCCAGGTCGTTTACGCCGTCATAGACCAAAATGCCGATGGCGCTAATGTCGTATTTGGGTTTTCCGAAAATCAGTTCCATCGAACTATCGTGGTTTTCAGGCTTGAAATGATCAATTTCACCCAAAATTTTCAAAGAATCTTCCTTGCTAACAGATACCTTTTCCGGCGCTTGTTTCGAATTTTGCCGCATATCGCAGGCAGCTACAAGCAGAACAATTACTATTATTGAACAGCATTTTTTCATATCAAATATTATTGGGTGAGGCCGGCTTCCCCAGCCTAGCCTCACTATCATCAACAATCATGAAGTATGCCTCGCGCCCGATCATGAGTCATGCCCCAAACTCGGCGACGCTGAGTATATTTCCATGCGTTGCCTTCTCTTGAAGTTATGTTTTAAAAACAAAACGACAAACGCATTCAATACCAGCGTAAAAAAAGCCTCGGAAATACCCCTCAATAAAGCGGGCGGGAAAAATGAGGGTTCGAGTAATTTTTCTTCGACAAATAACTGGTAATAAGAGCCCAGAATCAAATTGTCAACAAACAAAACGGCTACATAAAAAATAACAGCAGACCATAAGTAGCTCGCCCGGCCTATCGTCCACAAACAATAAATACCCCAGCCCCACATTGCTAAAAAGAATATTCGGAGCAAGATGTAAAACGAAGAGCTATCGCGGGAATAAATCAAAATTGACTCGCTGGGAAAAAGGTCCCGGTTAGTCCAAATACCGTTTCGCACATAAATCCAGGCGCAAAAACCAATACAGGCTGCTGCCATGACGGGGAAAAAGATATTTTTCATATTGAAGTGTTATATATCGTAAAAAATAAGGTGGACACCGTTTCAGTTCAAAGGGCATCCACCCCCAAATGACACAGTTTGTAAGCATTCAACAAAAACAAACGCTACAAGCGCTCGTTTTGAATAAACTCGTAGTCCGTCAATGTTTTGAGAAAATCAATAATCAATTTTTTTTCACCGGCTGTCAATGGAATTCCCAAGGCGCTACCCTGTTGTAACTCAGGCGCCAGGGTAGGTGATAATTTTACGTTATTTGCATAATGATCGAGCACTTGCTCCAGCGTATTGAACCTGCCGTCGTGCATATAGGGGTCAGTGAGTTCAACATTGCGCAGGCTGGGCACTTTGAATTTTCCGAGATCGGCAGGCGTCTCAGTAATACGCGCACGGCCTTCATCCTGGAACTCGGTGTCCAGGCCGTTGTTGCGGTAGTCCTGATTGGTAAATAATTCCCCGCTGTGACAGGTTGCGCATTTTTGATTAAAAAGCTGTAAGCCCTCCAATTCGGCGGCGCTGAGATCGCCTTTACCCAACCTGTAGCGGTCGTATTTTGATGTAGCCGATACGAGCATTGTTTGATACTGCGATAATGCCAGCAGCAGGTAGGGCCCGGTAATGGTATCTCCCATATCGGGGAAGGCTTTTTTGAAAAGAGCGGGATAAGCGCTGTGGCGATTGAGTTTCCCCACTACGCGTTCCATTTTTTCATCCATTTCCAGAGGGTTTTCGATAGCGTTGGGCGGAGCAAAGTCGAGGTGGTACACGCCGCCGTCCCACATAAATTCTTTCATAAAAGCCATATTGGCAATTCCCGGAGCGTTGCGAATTCCCAGGCGTCCATCCACACCGAGGCTGAGGGTATGTTGGGGGTCGGCAAAGGCAACGGCTTTTACATGGCAGTTGTTACAAGCCACCGAATTATCGCGCGACAAAATAGGGTCGCCGAAAATTTTTTTACCCAATTCAAAACCTTCCTGGGTTACCGGATTTCTTTCGAAATTATAGGTGGGTTCCGGGAAATGCGGAGGTTTTACAAATTGCTCCCGCTGCAATTCTTCTTTTTGACATGCACCCAACATGATGGCAAAAAGAAAAAATGGAAAGTGCTTTTTCATGAATATTGATTTGTGAATTGACGGCGTAAAAAAACGGGGAGATGATTGGAAAAACAGCAGCCATGTTATACCGGCTGCGTTTTTCCAACCATTAATACCTCGCGCCCGGATTTGATTTTCCACAAAACTTGACGGCGCGAGGTATACAACATGAGAGCCGGCTCAACTATTATTGGTGAATATGGTCGTAAGAAAATGCGTGTTCGAGATTTTCAGCGACATGCACGCCGTCTGCGGGTTTATGTACGTTGTGATTGCCTGT
>DAINSQ010000021.1:26589-41576 GCA_036741235.1 Saprospiraceae bacterium
CCGTAAAATCAATAGCATGATGACCGTCAAACATTTTCAACACATCAAATATCATGTGCAATTCCGGAGCGAATTTTTCTTCAATTTTGACTACTGTATCAAAGGTAAAAGTGAGCCTTTTGTTGTTATAGACAAAAACGCCGCCGGGGATATTTTTCCAGCCGCCGATATGGTAAGCCATACCGTGAGGATTGTCGCCGGTAATAGTCTCGGCGCCTGAAACGCCACCGTTAGAAGCGCTTGATTGTCCTTCAAATTTAACTGCGATATATCCCGAATTCCAATTCCAGAACATCTTGCAGGTTGCAGGATCAAGCGCGCCGCCTGCTGCGCCGTTTACTATTCCGGAGGAGTCAACACCTACTGTGAAAGTGATCTTGTTGTATTCTCCCGCAGGAATATCCTCCAACAAAATATGCTGCGAGGCGGGCACGCTTTCGTCAACGAGGTAATAACCCTTTGAGCCGGAAGCCGTAGCCTCCATATGATCGTGGTAGTGCTCTCCGTTAGGGCCGTCCAGTTCAATAGCCGAGATGTAATAACGCAATAGCGTGATATTATAATTTTGGCCAAGCGAGTTGGCATAATTATAATCGGCGCTTCCTGGCGCTGCAAGCGTCAACTGCTTTTGTTCATTATTGACCAGCGCAATGTTGTCGAAGTTGATGTCTAGCGTACCCGGATTTGTTGTATCATCCTCATCTTTACATGCCGAAAAAAACATCACACCATAGAGTAGTGCAGCAAAAAACAATAATTTTTTCATGGTTAAGATAAAATTAAACGGTTAAAAAAAATATAAAACATTAATTGAATACCTGGCTCCTGCCTTCACTTCAGCATTGGAATAGTGCTGCGAAAAAGGCCGGGAATAAGTGGTTCCGAGTAGCCAGGAATGAATTTTCAGGTTTAATCCTGCAGCCAGAAACCAGCCGTTCCCTCCTGTAGAAGCTGCGTACCTTCCGTCAGATTGTACGTCTTGGCCGACGCCTTCCGCCGCTACGCCGCAAAAAGGCGTAAATGAAAAGACGCTGCCCGGCATAAATTGATTAAAAACAAGCGCCTGCCCCGACCACTGGTTGCCGAAGCGGTAACCGGAGGTGGAGGCGCCGTTGAGTTGATAATTCCCGGAAAGCGCCAAACCGGCCTTGTTGCGGCCCAATACCAGGTTGGATTGCAACAATCCAGCCCAACTGCCGTTGCCGGGATTAAAATTTTCAGGAAGATTGTGATCATCTTGAATGGTGGGATCAAAGTGCCCTACGGGCGCCTTAACGCCGATACCTGCTTCGAAGTATAGCCGGAAACCGCCGCCCAACTGCCTTTGGTCAAATAGCACATAATGAGCTATAAACCGGGTATCGCCCAAGCCGGAACGATCGGCATCGCCGTCTGGATGTCGGCGAATATTAATCCGATAAGGCTGCTGAAGTTGCAGGTTAATCCTGCGTAACACTCTCAGCCTGGCCGTCAGCTCGAACGAATGGAAATAGTCGATAGCGCCATGCGCGTGTTCCAGCGTGGAGCGAAAAGGAGCGTATTGGTATTGAATACCGACATAGTTCTGGCGATATACCGCCGTCAAACCTATACCCGCACCGTTAACGCTACACCCGCATGCATCGCACGCTACTGATCGGTTTAAAACAACCAGCAGGAACACGGCAAGGGCAATCACGCTTCTTGCCATGTGAAGTTCTGACTAAATGAATAATTAGACTTATGCCAAAGGTTGGAATATCCGGGCTTTCGGCGGCTGGAAGATGTCTATTACGCAAGACTGCGCAATGAAGGTATTATTTGCAAAAACACCCCGATGAGTCGTTGTTTTTGCAACAGGAATGGCTAAGTTGCAAGCATCGAGGATGGCGAGAATTTGTTTGAATTCTTCCGGCTGAGGAACAACCGGACTTTGATCGGGCTTTTGCTCCCTGTTTTCAGCCAGTTTTTGAGTGAGACGGCACCTGCCGTTACATTTTTTCTGGGGCTTGTTCCTGTTGACGCACAGATTTTTGGCAATGTAATCTCTGTTGATTTTAAAAGAAACGACTACCCAGACCATGCTCAGCGACTGGAACATGATAAGCAAAGCAAACGCTATGGATAGAACACTTCTCAATACTCAAATTTGGGACAAAACTAACAAATATTATGTTATTTGTTGCACACTAATATGTGGTTTATATAGTATTTTGCTTGGCATACGACAAGCGTATCAGAAAACCAGTCGACAGTCCGCATAAATAAGGTTCAATCATTACTGACGGCGCCGGCCTTCTCCAATTTCCCAATAATATCAAACCACACGTCATTTTTCATGCGCCACCAATCCGGATTATTGCGGATAGCCATGAGGTGTTCGACGATTTGTGGCTGCAAGGCCGGAAAATAATACTCCGGAAGCAATATCACCGGCCTGACGGTGATGGGGTGATTGGCCTGCGAAGAACCCGATACGGCCAGGTATTGCCCGCCGATAATGCCCACATTCGGCGCCTGCTGGTAGTTCAGGCGGCGATAACACCCAATGATGCTGGATTTGTAGCGCCCTACGGGATTATCGGTTTCTATCTCTACTATCCCGTCGCTGTGGTAATTGGCCTGGCCCTTGCATACGATTTCCGGGTTGGCGCGGAACAATCCTTTGGCTTTTACCAGCGCCGTATGGCTATCATCTGCCTGACGCGAAAAATAATACACCGGCTCGTCCCATATGTCGATGTCTTCAGAGACCGCCCAGAACATGGCCCGGTATATCGGCCAGGTCTGGCGTATAAAATGCAGGATGCGTTCGCGTTTTTCCAGGCTCATCGACTCCTCCGGGTCATACGACTTGCTCAGATCGGTGCTGTTGGGCGTGATGATGCCCGCCCCTTTTAGCGCCTCGTCAATTTCTCTCAGGTTTTTGACTACCTCCAATTTGACCAGGTAGTTGCACAAAACGCCGATGGCTCTGGCGGTTTGTTCTTTTTGCACTTCGTTCGAAAGCGACCTTTTTCCCATTTCTGTTATTTGTTGCAAACTGTTGCAAATTAGTGCAAAACTGGCGGATATACCTTTGTCGTGTTCAAAAATTCAAACGCCATGACCAGCGGTATACTTTCCTTTTTTGTACTACTCTATTGCATCGCCGTTTTCGGAGCGGTATTTGTGGTAAAAAATGTCGTTCAAATCCAGGCGCCGTTCGACTGGCTTGTCAGCCTGGCTATTTCCTGGGTATTGATGGGTGTATTTTATAAATACTGGTATTTCCCCAAAAAAGGCTACGATCCCCAGCTCGGCTTTCAGGCCTTTAACCCGCAAGAGCAACTCGCCGCTTTTGCATTAATGCTGGCTGTGCCCATGCTGGCAACTATTGCTTTTATTTTTGGGGTGGAAATTCGCGCAGCGCTTTTTACTGTTGCGTTTGCGCTGTCTGCCGGACTAACCTTGCTAGGCCACGATGCCAAAATCAGGAGCCAATATACCAATGTAAATGAGAAAAGCCCTCCCATTCTGAAAATATACTACAGCCGCACCAAAGCCTGGGTGATGCTGCTAATTGCCGTGCTGCTGGTAATAGTCCCCATGACGGTTTTGTTTGTATTCGCCTGGCTGCGCTCCGGATTTCAGCCCGTGTTGCTGTTATTACCTGTTTTTGTATTCTACTTCGCCTGGCTCTCGCGGCGATATGTGCAGCGGCTACGCCACACAGCGCCCGTACTAACGATCAGCCCCTTGTATATCAACTACGACGCCCCCAATAAACCACCGCAAGTCATTGATTGGAACAAGACGGAGGAATGGAACTGGATTGCCGAAAAAAGCAATAAATTATTGATTGTCAATACCATTAATCAAGGCGAAGTTGCACTGGATGTCAGCGGATTGGAGCTGGAACCTGCGGCCTTGCATGCAATTCTGACGAAGTATTACGACGATTATGTATACAACAATTTTTCACCACAAAACAGCTTTGGCTTATGAATCACATTACAACCCTCCCCGCATCGCTGCATGATTTCAGGCCGACCTATTATGTACCGCATTTCGGCCGCCTGGTTTTAATCCATTTACTGCTTGTCGGGTTGTTTTATCTGTTTTCTTTACTTTTGAAAAACTACCAATCCGATCCCGGAAATATATTGGCTGGAATAGCGACCAATTTTCTGTTTCAGAGTATAGGTCTTGGAATTTTGCTTTGCGTTTTTCTATACGCTGCCGGCCATTTCAAAAGAGTAAACAGTATTGAATCCCCGAGATTGACAACGATACTCTGGTTGCTCGTGTCTTCATTATTATGTTTTCCTATGATCATGAAGCACTTCGGAATCCTGGCCGATGATTTATTTGTAATAACATTCCTGTTTTCCCCCGTAGGCGGGTATCTGATCTATCAGGTAAGTTATTTTCTTTCCAGAAAAGAAATTCCTGATGAAAACACCCCGATTTCTTACATCCAACTGCCGATGACCGGCAAAGTGGTGGAAGGTATTCGTAATCCCTATCTGCTGGTAGGTAGTTACTATATCGCACTTCCCGAATCCTGCAGTGATCACTATGGCCAACAGATGACCTTTGAGGTTCTGGCATTTTGTCAAAAAGCCTATATCCAGGTCGAGGAAGGCAAATACAGTGAATTCATCCACACAGTTCATCCCGATTCATACAACGTCCCTACGGAAGAAAGCTACGACATTGGCCAGATTCTTGGGTGAGATTAACGTTATTTTTTATTCAAAAACGCAAAAAAATGGATCATCAATCTGAGGACAAAAAAACAACAGAACCTGCAAAAGAACGTACCTTTTGGGGTATTCCTATTGAAGAACTTGGTATCCCAATTTTATTATGTACAATTGGGTGGATAGGCAGTCTTTGCTATCAAGGAAAAGACGACCTCGGGATTACAATAGTAACAGTAATTGCTATCATTGGCGTATTTTTAGTAATCGAAATAACATATACCGGAATATTAAGCGGATCCAAAAAACAGCAAACAACCTTCACCATTTTGGTAATGTTTCTGTTTGGTTTTCTATTCTTCCCGAAGGCGGTCTCATTCATTAATGGGGCAACGACAAGCGGTTTATTCTCCCAACTGCCGTTCGAATTTAAGTCCTGGTATTATTGGAATATAATCAGATTTGTCGTATTTAATGCTGTGATGTTATTTTTTTTACCGATTGCTATTATTCAACATCTTTCTCATGTTTTTAAAATAATAGATAACGACAATTATGAGCGAGATGCTGATGAAATATTCCAATTTGGCAGCGTAGGGTCATTACTCGCATTCTGCATTTTTTTTATTGCGAAGGACTCAATTTTAAATATTTAGTAAATAACGAATCATAAAAATGAAAACATTGTTGCGAATAATTGCCGTTGTAGTATTATTAGGCTCGCCGCTGTTAGTGGGATGGCTAGTGGATAAATTCACAGGATTTCCTATCATAGCGACATTGGGCGGAACAGGGTTTATCTTGCTTTTTATCGTCGGCATGGGATTTGAGAAAGAAAATGCGATAGGAGCCGGATGCCTGTTTATATTATATTTCATCATTCTCCTATTCTTCGGCCCGGCAATCACCAGCCTTTTACACCTGGCCTCCCACGATGTCAGAGGCGTCTACTATTCGGAAAACAAAACCGATTCATTGCGCATTACCGGGTCAACCAGACACCAGGTAATGCTTGAATTTAAAGGAGAAAAAATCCCCGCAAAAGTCAAAGGGCAAACCATTTATTTGAAAGATGGAACCCTGCTGAATTACTCCAAATGGAAAGAAGCATCTATAAAACCCGACGAAGAAATCGTTCGTTACCGGATAACCGGCAAGTTGAAAGACCGTATTATTTCTTTTGAAAATCAATATACGCAATTCGTATCTGAACATGTCCCCGTCGGGGAAATGATTAATTAATTCACAATATCCATTACCATGAAAAAACAACTACCGGCGATACTTTTCGCCGTAATGACACTGCTATGCTTTCACGCAAAAACACAACCTGTTTCACCCACTAAAACAAAACAAAATATGCCAAGCAGACAAGAACTGCTGGAGGAATTCCAGCAAATCTCCGGGCGCATTTTCGAGCTGTACCGGGAAATCAACGCTCACCCCGAACTCGGGCTGGAATGCCACGGCACGGCTGAGCGCATTAAAGCGATATTTAAGGATGTAGGCATGCAGGAAGGCCGCGACTACAAAATATTCGGCCCCTTTGCCCGGTCGGGTTTCGCCATCGTATTGTACAACGGCGACGGCCCCAGGATCATGTACCGCGGCGATATGGACGCCCTCATCCTGCAAGACCTGACCGGACTGCCCTTCCGCAGTACCATCGATGGAAGGCACCACGGCTGCGGCCACCAACTGCACAGTAGCCTGTGCGCAGCCAACGCCGTCCTGTTGCACCGCCTGCGCAAGCACTGGAAAGGTACCTGCGTATTCCTGTTCCAGCCCGGTGAAGAAGCCCACGGCGGCGCCGAAAAAATGGTGGCGGACGGACTTTACGACAAGCTGGGGTTTATACCCGACAAAATACTGTTTACCCACGTCTTCGACCAACTTCCCGCCGGCGCCGTAGGCCTGCGCGCAGGCGAAACCATGGCCGGCGCGGCGTTTTGGGACCTGACCATCACCTCTGAAGGCGGACACGCAGGAAGAAAACCCGGCGTCAACGAAATCGCCAATGCCTTTGAAAGCTTTTTTTACAGGTTGCCCACCAAATTATCGCCGTTTGACGAGGTGACGGTGAATATCGCCGGAAGGGAAACCTCGTCGGTGGTGAATGTCAATCCCACCAAAATTGTACTCAAACTCAGCGCCCGCAGCTATCAGATGAATAATTTTCGTGAGATCGAAAGGCATATAAAGTTGATTTCAAAAGGACTGGCGATTATCTATGAAATCCACGAAGACAGCTTCAAACTGGAGAAAATGGTGGAGTGCCAACCGCTGATCTCCGACGCCGCTATGGAACAATCGATGCGCAGGCTCATGACCCCGCTTGTCGAACGCCCTGAACAAGTACGCACTATTGTCCCCATCATGTCGAGCGAAGACGCGCCCATGCTGGCCTATCAGATTTTGTTTCCCGACGGCAGCCGGCGCAATATCCCGATAATAATGATCCGACTGGGCGTGCAAGACCCCGATGCCTATGACGCCGATTTTAAGTTGAAGCCGGGCGCCAAGGCGCCGCTGGTCCATACCGGTCATTTTGCGCCTGTGTATGAAAAAGCGCTGGAAACCGGCGTGGTGGCTATTGGCGGGGGGCTGATGGGGATGTTTGGTGACGAGGTGACAAGGTGACAGGGTGACAAGGTGACAGGGTGACTTGCATTCAAAGCCTTGTCACCCCTAAAGCTTCACAAACCAATTCACACTCAGCCAATACACACTGCGCGGCGAGCTTTCGAGAAAAGAATTAATGCGATAATCGGGGCCGAGTTCCAATTTATTATTATCGGTAAATTGGTAGCCCAACAACGGGATGAGGCGAATTTCGAGGTCGTAATCGTTATTCTGGAGCGAATTCAGGTATTCATTGCTAATTTTAAAATACCATTCCCCGGGGTCAACCGATTCGCCGTTGAGGGGTAATTCGGCGGTAAGGCGGTAGCGGAGCCGGTATTCAGCGGGGTTGTCGGGTTCGAAAGTTTGGTCGGTAGAAATGCGGTGCGCAAAGCGGAATGCATTGAATTTATTGACAATCGTAAACTGTTGAATAGCCCGGTGAATAACCGTGGAGCCCCGCAAGCGGAACAAATATCCGCCTGCCAGCGTATTATTGAGTCCTACTTTCTTTGATGCGATAAAAATAAAATCGGATAAATCGTATTCAAAAGCCGATTCCGGCGAAGCGGAATAATCGCCTTCCGCGACAAACTGCCGCAATTCATATTTAAAGTTAATAGCCCAGCCATTACCTATGGGTTTATTGATATTGATGGCGGGTAATAACCCTATCCGGTAGTCGCTTTGCGCGGCTGTTTTCTGTATTGAAATAATACAAAAAAACAAAAGCAATAGCCAAAATCTAGTATTCAAGGTTGTCTGTATTTTTAAACTGAATTTCCGCCGTATTGAGATGTTGTCCATTTTGGTCAAATGTCATTTCAAATAATGACACCTTTCTAATGAGTCTTGTTTTGACAATTATTTCATACCGAGTAATTATATTTTCAGTATTTTTTTTATTCATAAAATTCAGCAAATTAGCGGATGGCCCGGAGTACTGTATCTGAATTTTTTGAATTTTGTGATAGCCGAAGCCGGCCTTGAGATGCGCTACAATATGGTCCTGGGCCAATGCGGGAATTTCACTCCAGCATATTTCTTTTTCTATATCCTGGATATTGCCCTCCACATCAAATTCAATGCTGTGTCGGATCTTATCCAACTTGAATTTTGCTTCTATTGAATTGCCCGTATTATTTTCTTCGAAATACCATTTTATTTTTCCCTGAAAGGAAATTGCATTAATAAATTGCTGTGCCTGAGCCGGAACAGAGGCATTTTTCAGGCGGTATTCTTTTTCGAATTTCGTTTGGGCTTGTATGAAATTCAGGGAGAGAAAAGCGATTATGCCCGTAATAAAGTATTTTGGAACCATCGTTGTTTTTTTTACCACAGCGTGAAACGGAGTATCACGAAGTGCCACAGAGCGTAATTTTGACTCCGCGTAACTCCGTTTAACGCTGTGGTTAAATAAAACGCTTATTAATCCGCTTTTTTCACAGAAAAACCGACTGCCAGGTTTTCCCACTTCAGGTTGACGAAGCCGACTGTTTCGCGGGTAGCGATTTCAAACGTCAAGCGTTCGTTGAACTCGGGAGAGGAACCTGCTTTGGCGGCCACGCGCAGGGCGTCTTCTTTTTCGTTGTAATTATAGGCGCCCCACTGATCGGCGACCTTGTTAAAAATGAGCACCCATTCCTCTTCGCCGGGGATAGTAAACAGCGCGTATTTGCCGGCGGGCAGGTGATGGCCTTGCACTTGTGCATCGTGGCTGATAGAAAAGGTAGTGGCCTCATTGGCGCCGGTGCGCCATACCTTGCCATAGGGCACCAGGTTGCCCCATACGGTGCGGCCTTTGACGGCAGGGCTATTGTATTCGATAGTCACCTGGAGGTCGCCAATAGTTGCTTCGGCTTTGGCGGGCGGGCTCGGGCGCTTGGATTTGTCTTGCTGCGCATAGAGACTTCCCATAGCCGTACTGAGGATTAACAATAAAAAAAGTGATTTTTTCAACATGGTAGCGATATTTTGGAAATGATTGATTTTTCAGAAAAAACCCCTCAAATCAGCTAATTGTTCAAGCGGGTATGAATTTGGATATCGCTGCTAAGCACGCGGTGCACCGGGCACATTTCGGCGATTTTGGTCATTCGGTGCAGCATTTTCTCTTCTACATCGCCTTCTATGATCAGATGGCGGTTGATATAAGTATGCCTTTTTCCGTCTACATCTTTTACCTGCATGGTCAATTCGGCAGTGATGCGATCTACCGGCAGGCCCTTGAGGTCGGCATAGGAGCGGAGGGTCATCACGGTACAGGCGCCCAGGGCGGAGAGCAGGAGTTGGTAGGGTGCGGGGCCCAGGTCGGCGCCGCCGTCAGCCAGGGGTTCGTCGGCAATAATGAGGTGGCTGCCGGCCAGCAGTTCGGTTTTATAGCGGTCGCGGCCGATAACCGCGGTTACTTCGGTCATGTTTGTTAGCGTTTATTTTAATAGTGTGGCATACCCCTTGATTTCCACCTTATTGCCCCGGGGCTCGTTGTAGGAGACCAGCACCAGATACACGCCGGCGGGTGCTTCGGGGCCGCCGTTGCCTTTGCGACCGTTCCAGGCCTGGTCGGGGTCGGAAGTTTCAAAGACGAGTTCGCCCCAACGGTTCCAGATGCTCATGCGGAAATTGGTAGCGCCATCGAGGATGCCGACGCCTTTAAAGCCGTCGTTGACCGAATCGCCGTTGGGCGTAAAGGCATTGGGCAGGAAATAGCGCACCTCGGGTTTGATATCGAGGTATTGGATAAGCGTATCCCGGCAGCCGCTGGGGTGCGTTACGATTTGCACCACGGCATAGAGGCCCGTATCGCGGTATTCATGAATGGGGCTGGGCAAGTTGGAAGTACGGCCATCGCCAAAATCCCAGTTCCACTTCACGGCATCCTGAGAGGCATCGGTGAAAGTCACGGTAGGCTCCAGGCTGCTGGGGCGTTCGGGGATAAAAGTAAAACCCGCGGTGGGCGAAGGGCGCACCGTAATCAAATCGTTAAACACCGTATCAGTTTGGCAGCCGATAGGCGAAACGATGTCGAGGGTTACGGTATAAGTGCCCGGCGATTCATAGATGTACACGGGGCTAATATCGCCGGAGGTACCGCCGTCTCCGAAGTTCCAGGTGATGTCATAGGTAGAATCGATAGGAAACGACAGGTTATCAAATCGGATACGCGCAGGCACACAACCCAGAAATTCGCTGGGCGACACCACAATCAGCGAGGGCACGGGGAAATACCTGAGGATTTTGGTGATCTGATCAACGCATTGGTTGGTATCGACGACTTCCAGTGTCACGGGTATTTCACCCGGTTCCTGATAGATGTGGAAAGGATTTTGCAGGGCGCTTCCGCCGCCGTCGCCGAAGTCCCAATCCCAGGAGGTCAGACAGCAGGAACCTGTAGTTGACAGGTCGGTAAAGGTCACCGGGCCGGCCACGCAAGTATCGTAAGCGAAAGAAAAGTCGGCATTAATAACGGGAAAAACATTGACGGCGATGCGGGCGGTATCGCCGCAATCGGTGCCGGGGTTGAGCAAGAGGTCGGCGGTGTACTGGCCTACGCCGGGGAAAGTGACCGTTGGGTTCCAGTTGGCATTGCCGGTAAGTTCCAGGGTATCGTTGCCGATTTTAAACCGCCATTCAAATTCGTCGATAAAAACGCGCTGGTAGCTTTCGTTGACAAAAGTGATCGTATTGTTGCCGCAGGAGTTGATCACAAATTGCTGATTATTGATCATTTCATCTGATTGTACGTCGGCGACTACCGTAGGGTCGCAGCGGGCCACATTAAATTGAAAATCACGGAATACGCGGCTGAGCAGCACGCCGTTGCGGAATTCCGACACGCAGACGCCCACCACAAACTGGCCTTGTACGATGGGGGTGCCGGTGATCAGGCCGGTTTGCGAATTAATAGACACCACCGGGCTTCCGCCCATGGGCTGAGCAGGCGTATAGGCCGGCGCGATAAAATCGACTGTATTATAAGGCGGCGGACAGGCGGGGTTAGGGTTGGCGCCCCAGCACTGGGTGTAATTGACGAGGTCGAGGGCGGGGCCGCCGCCCAGCAGCGGCGAGCAAAACTCGTAAACCAGCTGGTCGCCTTCGGCGTCGGTAGCCGAGTGGTCGAAGCTCAGTGGAGAACCTGCGCAAACCACCGTCGGCGGAAACTCGTCAAAAACGGGGCTGTCATTGCAAACCTGTTGCGCGGCGGGGGTTAGTTCAATAGTATACGTAGCCCCCGAATCGCCCGGCGCCAGGATATTGTTGATCGTAATATTGCGGCAACAGCGCTGGTAGGAAATGTGATAACTCTGGTTGGATTGGGGCAGGTTGAGGGTAAACTCGTAAATGCCCTCTTCCACGCAAACATTGGGCGGAATCAGACAGGGATAATCGGGCGCGTCGATATTCGACCTGCTGCCCAACGGCACATTGAGGCGCGTGAACCACTCATTCTGGTTGAGCGAATTGCAGGGTGTGCCCTGCCCGCAACGGTATACGGCGATAAACGCATCCGGGTCGAAATCGGCGCACATCGTGCAATTGCAATCGCGGTAAATTTTCAGGGTAAACTTATAGTTGTTACCGCCCAGGCATTCATAAGTCATCACACCGCCGATGATATGCCGGCCGTAAAGTGAGGCGCTCACAAATACCAGAAAAAACAAGAGCGTAAGGCTTTTTTTGCGTAGCTTCATAGCGATTTTGAACGTTGGAGAGGCAAAGTAGTAAAATTTGCGCAAAGCAATTGCAATCTGTAAAACAAATGAGCGCTTCTTGCGGCTCAAAGGTTGCTTAAAAAAAATGTCATGCGATAGCGAATCAAGTATTTTGCCCTTTTAATGCGGCGCTTTATTATTTTTGCAGCGCTTTTTCATTTTCAAACAAACAACAGCAATACAATGCCATATCTTTTCACCTCAGAATCCGTGGCTGAAGGACATCCCGATAAAATTGCCGATCAGATATCCGACGCGCTGGTAGACAGCTTTCTGGCGTTTGACCCACACTCCAAGGTAGCTTGTGAAACGCTGGTGACGACCGGCCAGGTCATTCTCGCCGGCGAAGTAAAGTCGAATGTATACCTCGACGTGCAGCAAATTGCCCGCGATGTGATTCGCCGCATCGGCTATACCAAGTCGGACTACATGTTTGACGCCAACTCCTGCGGAATTCTCTCAGCGATTCACGAGCAATCTCCAGATATCAACCGCGGCGTAGAGCGCGCCAATCCGGAAGACCAGGGCGCCGGCGACCAGGGTATGATGTTCGGCTATGCCACCAATGAAACCGACAACTATATGCCGCTGGCCGTCGACCTGGCGCACAAGATCCTCATCGAGCTGGCGGCCATTCGCCGCGAAGGCAAAGAAATGACTTACCTGCGCCCCGACGCCAAATCGCAGGTAACCATAGAATACGAAGACGATCACACGCCCTCGCGTATAGACACCATTGTTGTGTCAACACAGCATGACGACTTTGACCAGGACGAGGCCATGCTGGCCCGCATTCGCCAGGACGTGATCAATATCGTTATTCCGCGTGTAAAAGCCCGCTTGTCGGCCAATATCCAGCGTTTGTTCAACGACCAGATCACCTACCACGTAAACCCCACCGGCAAATTCGTAATCGGCGGCCCTCACGGCGATACCGGGCTCACCGGTCGCAAGATCATCGTGGATACCTACGGCGGCAAGGGCGCCCACGGCGGCGGCGCTTTCAGCGGCAAAGACCCCTCCAAGGTTGACCGCTCGGCGGCCTATGCCACCCGTCATATTGCCAAAAACCTGGTTGCCGCCGGCGTTTGCGACGAGGTGCTGGTACAGGTATCTTACGCCATCGGCGTGGCCAAACCCACTAATATATACGTCAATACCTACGGTACTGCCAAAATCGGCATCAGCGACGGGCAAATCGCAGAAAAGGTAGCTACAATCTTCGACATGCGGCCCTACGCTATCGAGCAGCGACTCAAACTACGCAATCCGATCTACTCTGAAACAGCGGCATATGGACACATGGGCCGCCAATCGGAAGTAAAAACCATCACGCTGGTAGATGGCGCCGGTAACAAAAAAGAGCTGACGGTAGAAACCTTTACCTGGGAAAAACTCGACTATATCGATAAAGTCAAAACTGCCTTCGGTATCGCATAATACACGCCGGAGACACATCGTTTTAAACGCGTACAATCCTGCTATTATGAGAAATTTAACAAAACTGTTCGTCATAGGCTGTTGCCTGACAACTGTATGGGGCTGCTCGCCCAAGGTCAATCAACCCACACCCGAGCCCCCGCCTCCTCCGCCCTCGGTCTCTACGGTAAAACCGCCGCAGGCGGATGAAAGCCTCAGCCCTTGCGCCAAGTTCGGCGATGCCCCCAATCAGGCTGAAGCTGAGGAGCAATACGTATTGTACCGCGACTTTCTGAAATCCAACGATTGGAACCAGGCCTTCGAATTCTGGAAAAAAGTGTACGCCGTAGCCCCGGCCGCCGATGGCCGGCGCAATTCGGTATATGTTGACGGCATTCGCTTTTACGAACATTTTATGAATGAAACCCAGGATTCGCTGAAGCGCGACGGCTACATTACCGAGATATTAAAGTTATACGACGAAATCGACCGTTGCTTTCCCAATCAAAGCTATGCCGCATCGCGCAAAGGGTTCGACCTGTACTACAGCTATCCCCAACGCGCCGGCAGGATGGAGATATACAACCTGTTTAAAAAGACGATTGACATGGACGGCGATAAAACCGCCGACTTTGTGATCAATCCGTTTACGGCGCTATTGGTGGAGCTGCATTTGGAAAACAAAATTCCAATGGCAGAAGCCCAGCATTACGCCGCCAAAGTGCGCAGCATTGTAGCGCATGGGTTGGCCAAATGCAAAGAGAAAGACTGCGAGCGCTGGCGTACCGTTGAAGGTTATGCGCTGGTGCGCCTCGAAGATTTCGAAACGGTCAAGGGATTCTACGATTGCGATTACTATGTGAATAAATTTTACCCGGAATTCCAGGAGGCGTCTACCGATTGCGACGTTATCCGCAACGTTTACAGCAGTCTCAAGTGGGGCGGCTGTTCTGAAGCCAGCGAACAATTTAAAAACGTTATCGCCGCAGGCAATAAAAACTGCGTAGAAGCTGGTCAATTGCAGCAGGCTTACGCCAAATTGCGCGATGCCGATTACCGCGACGCTATCTCGCTATTTGAAAAAGCCGCCGCCGAGGAAAAAGACCGCAGTAAAAAAGCCCAGATTTATATGATCATCGGGCAGGTTTACTACGTACATCTTAAAAACTACCAACGCGCCCGTCAATATGCGCTGCAGGCCGCCGACTATAAACCGGGCTGGGGCGAACCTTATATCCTGATCGGCAGAATGTACGCCTCCAGCGGCCCGCTGTGCGGCCCCGGCCGCGGCTGGGATAGCCAAATCGTAGTATGGCCTGCCGTAGATATGTGGAACAAGGCCAAACGCGTCGACCCATCGTCAGCCGCCGAAGCCAACAAGTGGATTAACCGCTATAGCCAGTATATGCCCTCCCGCGAGGATGTCTTCTTGCGCAATTTACAGGTAGGCGCTCCCTTCCGCGTAGGATGCTGGATTCAGGAAGATACGACGATCAGGACGGCGGATTGAGAGGGGGTTGTAGGTTGTAGGTTGTAGGTTGTAGGTTGTAGGTTGTGGGTTGTGGGTTGT
>DAINSQ010000022.1:0-36657 GCA_036741235.1 Saprospiraceae bacterium
TCGCACTGCTGGTCGATGGCCGTATTCATAAAAAAGGCGCAGATCGTAGCGGCGGTTGAATGTCTCAAAGGCATCGGCGCCGACGATCGAAACGCCGTCGGTCTGCACGACGTGCCGCCTGGCATTGGCGTTGAAATTGATCCTGCCGATGTCAAGCAGGGCCGCTCCCCATCGCCAGGTGAAACTGCCGTCCTCATCGTCAGAGACGTACATGACTCCCAGGTCGAAGCCCAGTCCGCTGCCGTTGCGCTGAAGGGCGTAATCATCGGAAGTGAGGGCGCTACTGGTATAGCCGTATTCAAAGTGGATGGGCCCGCTTTGCAAGGTATCGCCGGGCAATTTGCTGAGTTGCAGGTTGGTTTTGTTGTTGATAAAAGCGGCTTCGTAGCCTTGCAACAACCTGGCATTGACGCCAATGCTCAGACTTCCGTTGCCGAATGGGAGCCGGTAGGCGTAGTTGAGGCCTATTTCGCTCCAGGCCATGGCGCCGGCGTTGAATTTGCTGACGCGAAAATCCTGGAAGAAGTCGCGGTTGAAATACGGATAATAAGCCAGGTTGGGGTCGACTTTATCTGCGTTGCCCACAGCTCGAAACCGCGTGAGCAGGCCGATGGTGTGATTTTGACCGAGACGTACATAAAAAGACGGCCCCAGTATGCCAATTTGCGCTTTGGCATATAAAGATCGGTTGGGGGTGTAAAAGTCGACTTTGGCAGCCCCGGGCGGCAGCGGTTTTTCGGGGGTGATGTCGGGGCCGAAGGCTATATCGATTTGGTCGGGATCCGACAGCCAGTCGCCCAGCTTCATCGGCGTAGTATAAGCGTAGTTGTTGCTCACAAAAAAGGCGCTTTCCAGCAGGTTGACATCCCAGGAAAAGGGCGTGGCCGCATGCCCTGCCGGATTAAGCAAGGCGGCGTTGATGCCATTGTAATGGTCGAGTCGAATGCCCAGTTGCTCCTGAGAAAATGCAATTTGCATGAACCCGGCAAGGGCAAGTGTGATGAGAAGTCCTTTGTTCATAAAGATGACTGTTAGATAGTTGCATAAACAAGGAGCTTGCTCATAGTATGTATTGTCCGCGAAACGCCTGCGGTTGGTTTAGCTGTACCACGGTGCGCCTGGGGTTAGTTTATTTATCCCCCCCAGAGTCTCCAAATTTTGGGGCCAAAAATCACCCCCCCCAGCACGGCGGCGCCGATAGCGGTGACCAGCACAGCGGCGGCGGCGGCGTCTTTGGCCTTGCCGGCCAGCGGATGGGGGTGGGGCGATATCAGGTCAACAAGGTATTCAAGGGCGGTATTCATGGCTTCGGCGGCGATCACCAGGGTGACGGCCAGCGTTATCAGCCCCCATTCCCAGCCGGCCAGTCGGAAATACCAGCCGGCGGCAATGACCAATACAGCTGCCAGGACGTGGAAGCGAGCATTGGGTTGGGTGCGCAGCACATCTGCCAAGCCTTTAAAGGCATACCCAAAACTTTTCAAGCGCCGTCGGAGCCAATACGTCATAATTACAACGTTATCAATGACATGAATAACCGCAAGGTAGCTTTTTTACTCAAGACGCACTTGTTTTTGGGGCATCTAAATATGCAAAAAAAAGTAAAATGCTGCGGTAGTTTCAAAAAAAGCAGATAGTTTTGGCAATGGAGAACACCCTGCTTCCCTTCATTCATAAGCACGGCGCCCCCAATGGCATCTACCCTGCAAAAACGATGGCCATGTCAAAAAAAATTGTGTTGTTGCTGTTCTATTTTTGTCTGTTGCAGCTGCGCATTCAGGCGCAATATGGCAATACTACGCTGAGCGCCCAGGCTGCGCAATATTTCAAAGAAGCCGAGGCTGCGCTCTTGCGCCATGATTACAAACAAGCGGTAAAAGGTTTTGAGCGGGCGCTCAAAATACATCCGGGGTTGTCGGCGGCCAACAAAGGGCTGGCGGCCTGTTATGAATTGATGAAAGATTACGCAAAGGCCGTTATCTATTATGAAAAGATAGTCGCCTCTGATTCTATGTATTCGCGTGCCATATACTACCAGCTTGGCGAGGCGCATTACAAAATCGGGCATTACGACAAGGCGTTGTCCTATTTTCGGCAATATGAAACGCTGCTCAATAAACCTGCCGACGCCTTTGGGTTGCACGGCGAACGCGAGATGAAAGCCGAGCTCAAATACGTTGAAAAGCTGCCCGTCAATATCAAAGCCAGCGAAGTGTCGCTCGACTCCCTCAAATTTCTCAACATCACCGACGTGATCAACCTGGGGGCGGCTATCAACACCTCAGCCGACGAATACTTCCCCTTTTTATCGAACGATCAGCAACTCATCTATTATACCCATCGCAAAAGCGGCAAAGATGAAGACCTATACCACAGCCGCATCGTTGAAGGCCGCTGGCGCAAGGGGGAGCCTGTCAAAAACTTCAATACTGCCGAAAACGAAGGCATGAGCACCATGGTGCGCGATGGGCGGCGCATGTATTTCACGGCCTGCGCGCGAGAGGGCGTCATGGGCACCTGCGATATATGGATGGCCGAGCTCGACACGCTGCAAACGATGCAAAACCTGGAATCGGCTGCAGGCATGGTCAATTCCGATTTCTGGGAATCGCAGGCCTCTATCAGTTGTGACGGCAGCGTGTTGTATTTTTCCAGCAACCGCAAGGGTGGGCTGGGCGGCGCCGACCTGTGGTACTGTCTGCGCGGCAGCGACGGCCGCTGGGGCGCTCCCATCAACCTGGGCCCCAAGATCAACACCCCGGAAGACGAAGAAGCGCCTTTCATCACTAATGACGGCAAAACGCTCTATTTCTCTTCTACCGGCCACCTGGGGCTCGGCGAACAGGATATTTTCATGAGTTGGTTTGACGAGCGGCTCAAGGAATGGACTACGCCTATCAATCTGGGGCCGCCGGTGAATACCCCCTACCGCGAACTCGGCTTTTTCCTCTCTGCCGACGGCGCTACCGGCTATGTCGCCTCCGACCAACCGGGGGGGCAGGGCGGCATGGACATTTACCGCTTTCGCCTGTCAGACAAGCTCTTCGGCGATCCCATCACTTTTGTCGAAGGTTATCTGCGGGATTCGGTGCTGATGACGCCCGTTGAAGCCAAAGTAGAAATTGCCGGGCGCGGCGCCGTACAAACCGGCCCCGACGGTCGCTTTTTCCTTTGCATAGGCGCCGATGAAACCCTCAAATTGGGCGTTCAAAAACGCGGGTACAAACCCTATGCCAACCAGTTTGTCATTCCGGAATGGAATAACCGCACTTATTACACCCTCGATTTATTGTTGCAGCCCACCATCTCTTTCATTGCCAATATTCCCCCGGCCATCCCGGTTGACAGCGCCCAAATCAAAGCCGACAAGAATAAAATCAACCGCACCTATACCCATACCGTCTTTTTCGAATTTGACAAATACAGCATAGAAGCCCCCGAACTGGCCCGCCTCGACGAATTTGCCAAGTCTTTTAAAAACAAAAAAATTCAGCGCGTAGAAATCATCGGCTTCTCCGACGACATTGGCGCCGAGGCCTACAACCTGCGCCTGTCGGAAGAACGCGCCAAAGGCATTGCCCTGTTTTTGGTACAAAACAACATCGTTGTCGACCAAATCTACATGGAAGGCAAGGGAGAATTAGAAGGCAAAAACAACAAGGAACTCAACCGCAAAGTAGAAGTGCGGGTCATGACCCTGGAATAAACGCCCCAAAAGAGGTAACATAAACTTAACATACAAGCTGTGGGGTAAAGCGTACCTTTGCAGCCGCTAATCAATCTTGCCGTTTGACATGAACCTCAACCACTTACTTACCTTTTTTGCGCCCAAAAACGCAAACTTTCAGGTATTGTTTTCCAAAAGCTCCGCCAACCTCGTTGAAGCGGCCAAAACCCTGCGGGAATTATTTCACACCGATGTAGCTTCCGTCAGGCACGACCTGATCAAAAAAATTGAAGCCCTCGAACACAAAGGCGATACCATCACGCACGACATATTTAAAGAGCTCAGCTCCAATTTTATTACCCCTTTCGACCGCGAAGACATCCACTATCTCGCCTCTTCGCTCGATGATGTGGTAGACTATATCCACACCTCTGCCCAACGACTGGAGTTGATGAAGATCTCTACTATCAGTGCGCCGATGAAAGAATTAGCCGATATCATCGTGGCGTCAACCCTGGAAATAGACAAAGCAATGGCCAAATTGAAAAACGTTCATTCCGACGGTTTCAAAGAGATACTCGTCAATATCCAAAGTCTGGAAAACCAGGCCGACGCCGTTTTTGATCACGCCATCGCCGAGTTGTACGCCAACGAAACCGATGCCATTGTGCTGATGAAATACCAGCAAGTAATCGATCACCTCGAAACGGCAACCGACAAATGCGAAGATGTGGCGAATGTGATCGAAACGATCATGATCAAAAACTCCTAAGCGCGCTTTTTTTTCATCTGGTATCTTTTGATCATGGATTCTATTTATTTACTATTTTTCATCATATTTCTGGCGTTTGCGTTTGACTTTATCAACGGGTTTCACGATGCGGCCAATTCTATTGCTACCATTGTATCCACCCGCGTGCTTACGCCTTTTCAGGCGGTTGCCTGGGCTGCCTTTTTCAACGTTGTGGCGTATTTTGTAGCTGAATTTGCCGTAGCCGATACCATTGCCCGCACGGTAGATTCGGCGTCAATTACGCTGGTGGTTATTTGTGCGGGGTTGATTGCCGCTATTATCTGGAATTTGTTCACCTGGTGGCTGGGCATTCCGTCCAGTTCTTCACACACGCTTATCGGCGGTTTTACCGGGGCCGCTATTGCACATGCGGGTTTGAGCGTAGTGAACATCGCCAAGATCACCAAAATTGTCAGCTTTATTTTCCTGGCGCCGATGGTGGGCATGTTGATCTCTTACATAATTTCCCTGCTTCTATTGCATTTGGGGAAAAATGCCAACCCATTCCGACTCAACCAATATTTCAAGCGATTCCAATTGGTATCGTCGGCGGCATTCAGCATAGGTCACGGCGGCAACGACGCGCAAAAAGTAATGGGTATTATTGCCGCTGCCTTGATCGTTTATGTCAACCAAAACGGATTAAACGCCGGAGATATCCCGGGTTGGATGTACGTTACCACCGTAGACAAAAGGATTGTAGATATTCCCATTTGGGTCGTAATCGGCTGTTATACGGCCATCGGCCTCGGCACTTTGATGGGCGGCTGGCGCATTGTAAAAACGATGGGCACCAAAATTACCAAGATGACGCCTTTTGAGGGCGTGGCTGCTGAAACGGCAGGCGCCGTTACTTTATTCGCTACCGAACACTTCGGCATTCCCGTAAGTACTACGCATACCATCACCGGTTCTATCATCGGGGTAGGGCTCACCAAACGCATTTCCGCCGTGCGCTGGGGCGTTACCATCAACCTGTTGTGGGCCTGGATATTGACTATCCCGGTCTCGGCAGCAATGGGAGCAGGACTTTTCTACCTGTTGGATATGTTCTTCTAGGCGCTGATTGTATTTTTTGCGCTGCTATGCTTAATTTAGCCCGCTAAAGCGCAGCTCACATGAAAGACCTTATTGAACAATACAAGGCGATCAATATTCCTATTGCAACGCCTTATTGTACCGGCGCCGGGTTTCTGCTGGCCGGTCAGGGTCTTATTGTGACCAATGAGCAAAATGTGCGCGACAACCGCGAGGTGGCCATCGAGGGCGACTTCATTCCCCGCCAGGTGGTGCGGGTGTTGTATACCGATAGCAAATACGACCTGGCATTCCTGGAAGCGCCCGTTTATGAAGGCCAACTGTCGGCGGCAGATATTTCGCCCCGGGATTTATCGCCCGGCGAAGTAGTCGTAGCTATGGGCCACGCTTTCGGCATGAAATTCGCCGCCGCCCAGGGCGCCGTTACCGGCGCTGCGCCCAATGATGAAGACCTGCTCTACCTCCAGCACGACGCCATTTTGAGCCCTGGCAACAGCGGCGGGCCGCTCTTTGATAAAACAGGCCGCATTGTTGGCGTTAATATGTTTATGAGCCGCGAGGGCGTCAATGTGGCCTATGCCCTGCCGGCTAAATACCTGCTGGATACCCTCGCCGCCTTCCAACCTTCGGGCGGCAAAGTGGGCGCCCGCTGCGAGTCTTGTCATAATGTGGTTTTTGAACATACCATTGATCAACACCGCTATTGTCCCTTCTGCGGCGCCAGGGTATTGCTGCCCAACCAGGCCGACGAATACGAACCGGTGGGCGTTGCCTATACCATCGAAGCCATGCTGACCGAAGCAGGCCACGATGTGCGACTGGCCCGGCGCGGCCCCAGTAATTGGGGTATCAGACACGGCAGCGCGCATATCAATATTTCTTATTATGAAAAGACGGGACTCATCACCGGCGATGCCTATCTCTGCCAATTGCCCAAAGAGCAGATCAAACCGCTGTACGAATTTCTGCTGCGCCAGAATTACGATATCGAAAATCTCAATTTCAGCGTCAAGGGCAACGATATTATTTTATCGCTGCTTATCTACGACCGCTATCTGAATGTCGACAGCGGGCTTCAGCTCTTCAAGCATTTATTTGAAACGGCCGATTATTACGACAATCTGCTGGTGGAGCGCTTTGGCGCTTTATGGCGCGAGGAGGAAGATTTTGGCGAAAGCGCAAACAAAAACGCCTGACCGGCGGCCAGGCGTTCTACAACAGAATCCCATGAAACACTAAAAAATGTATGATTAACGCAGCACCATAGAGATGCTGAGTTCTATTCTCCTGTTTTTTGCCGGCTCATACGACGGAAACACGACGATCGAATTAAATCCGTTCATATAGCGCACTTTCAATTTGCCTGTTTTGGTTACCTGATATCCAATGCCGCCGATGAGCCCGTAATCGCCGTCAAGGGCTACATAACTAGGTATTACAAATCGCCCCCATACGGTCGGGCGGTTATCGTTGAGTTTGAGCAGCAAGCCGCCATAAACGCCCGTCTCCGCAAAAAGCCTTTTTGTGGCAAACCAATTCAAGTATACCGGCACCCCGCCGAAAAATTGATTGGCGAATAAAGCGCCCTCGGGCCTTCCCGCCGATACATTGCGACTTACCATTGCATCACCGCCGAGCGCCAGAAACCGGCCCAGCTTAATGCTATGGCCTTTGCACTTGGAAGCTACATAATCGGGTACTCTTACCCGGTGTTTGAGCTGCCATTCTTTGTTAAGAAACTGAATGCTCAACGCCGTATTGCCGCTGGTTTGAGCATGGGCAAACACCGTGCCAAACAGCAGTACCGATAAAACAATGAGCGTCCTCCAGTTCATGCGTTTATTTAACAAAAGCAAAAAACATCCTTTAATGTATAACGGCTACCGCCGGTTTTTTGTTCCAAAGCGATAGCCGTTATGGCAGAATATAAACCTGTTGCGGTTGAGAATTATTATAAATTTTAACACTTAATTCCGCAACAATTTAAACACCTGCTTATTATCGTCGCCAAAATCTACCTGGAGATAATAAACGCCCATGGGCAAGCCGGGCAGGCTGAACTGGGCGAGCGGACTGGCATTGACCGATACTTTACCCTGGTATACCAACTGCCCCTTATTGTTGTAGAGCGCATAGGGCAGATCCCTGGTGATTACGTCTGTGAGAGTAATGGTAACATTATCCTGGAACGGGTTAGGGAAAACGCTTCGCGCCTCCAATCCTTCAAGATTGCGCCTCACGGCGATGATGGGCGAGAAAAAGCTATAATCGTAACCTGTTGATTCGCGCAGGTTGATGACTTGCAGGCGGAAGAAATACAAATTGAGGGTACCTACGGCGCTGTAATCGTAGCTTTGCTCGTAGGCAGTAGTGCCGCCTTTGGCATTAACGGCGCCGATCACCTCAAAGTCGATGCCATTGGTAGATCTGGCCACTTCAAATTTGCGGCAATAAAACTCGGGCAGGGTGGTCCAGTTGAGGCCTATCTGGGTCGATCCGGTCCATTCGCCGCTAAAGCCGGTAAGCATGGTGGCCAATTCGCCGTCGTATTTGCTGAGCGCTACGTCGTCGATAGCTACGCCGGGGAAATTGCCGGTGCCCTCCGAGCGGAATACAAAGCGGAAGGCAGCTTCGTTGCCGGAGAGCCCGCTTACGTTAATGCTGTAGCGGGTAAATCCATTTACAGAACTGGTGAAATAAGAAGTGCCGCCGGGGAAAGCCAGCCCGCCGGTGTTGTTGTTGCGGTAGTTGTACCAGTTGGGGTCGGAATTGGAGCCCAGCACTTGCCAGGTTTTTCCTTTGTCGAGCGAATATTGCACCAGAAAGCCGTCATAACCGGGGTGAATGTTGTATTTGGCCCAAAAACTGAATTCATAAATGCCGGCGGCAGTGAGGTCGTAATTGGGGGTATAGAGGAAAGCCTGGGTATTGGGCGCGTAGTAATTGTCATTGAGCCCCAGCACATAGGCATTGTTGCCGCTGCGGGCGCCGTTTTTGCCGCTAATTGATGAATTGCCTTTTTCAAAAACAGAACCCGACGGGCTATGAGCGCCAAAGTGGCCGTCGAAGCCTTCAAAGTCGCCGCCGTAGTCGGCTTGCCCGGCAATATAAGGCAGTGGAAGCTTGGGCAATACTTTGAGCGATGCGGTGGTATTCTGATCGGAATTGATGGTAAGTTTTGCCGTATATGTGCCGCTGGAAGTGTAGGTATGTTGGGGGTTTTCATCAGTAGAAGTAGCGCCGTCGCCGAATTCCCAGAGATAGGTATCCGCATTCAGCGAGGCCTCGCCGTAGAAGGTCGTGGCGGCTTCTGTATATAGTATCGGCGATACGCCCATCCGGGGCGTGGGCGTTGCAAACACGTCGGTGGTATACATACCGCGGCCATGCGTGGCAGCCAATACAACCCCGTCGGAGCGCCGCAGGCGCAATTGCCAGGTGCTTACCAGCGGTGTGCCGCGGCCGGGTACGGGTGGAATCCACTCGGTGCTATTGCCGTTGAGCAACTCTGTAGTCCATACCCCGGCTTCGGTAGCGATCATAGCCTGCGTGGGGTCGTTGGGATTGAAAATACCCCAGCGCACCGGCATATCGGGCAGGTCGCCTTCAGCAGTTATCCAGGACTGCCCCCCGTTGGTGGATTCATAAATGCTGGGGACGCCGTAGTTAGACACTGTAACGAGCAGGTGATTGGGGTTGCCCAATTCTACGTCAATGCTGGATATAACGCCCGATATCGCTGCCAGCGAAACGCCGGAGACGGTAGCGCCTGTGCGGGCGTTGTCTACACGCACAATACGCCCGTTAAAATTGCCGAAATAAACCCGGTTGGGATCATTGGGATCTACCGTAATCGTAGAGACGTCATTGGTTATATTTTCGATGTCGACTACCTCGCCGGTGCGGTTATTGGCGCGCCAGCGGTAGAAATCGCCGTCGTCGGTTTCGGTATATAAAATATTGGCGTCGGAATCGTAATCTGACGGATTAATAAAATCGCCGTTTACACTGACAGCTGCGTCGAAGTCCAGTCCCCCGTCGGTTGAGATACCCCAGTTGCCGAATTGGGAAGAGACGAGTTGTATATTCGGTTCATTTTCGTCGATATGGGCGTAAAAACCATCGCCGCCCCACACCGAACGCGCTGAGGTAACGCCAAAATTATTGAGCTGTAGCGAGTTGTTGTCTTGCGTGCCGCCCAGGTAATACGTTGAAAAAGGCTCGGGGTGGATAGCGCCGGCGTAAAACTGGGTGACGTTGTAGCCGTAGTTTTTGTCAATGGGCTGGCCGTTAGAGCCATTGGGGCTGTAGTATATGCCGCCGTCGTTGCCGAAATACACGGTATTCTGCACCTGTTCGTCAAACAAAATGACGTGTTGGTCAACGTGCATGCTATTGCCGAAGCGCTGCCAGGTAAAGCCGCCGTCGTTGGAGCGCATTGAGGGTACGCCTCCGGCGATGACGTGGTTGGGATTAAATGGGTCGACAGCGATGTCGAGGTCGTACCAGGCCTGGCCGTTGGTGAATTCCTGGCCGCTATCCCAATTGGGGCGGCTGCGCTGTACCCAGCTTTGGCCGCCATTGGGCGTAAAATAGACGGAAGTGGCCGCTCCGTTATCGCTCAGAATAGCATAGATAAACGCCGGGTTGGAGACCGATACCGAAAACTCGGTGCGGTCGCCATTGGTGGGGAAACCGCTACCGGCGGCAGTGATGCGGGTCCATTGGTTGAGGTTGCCCGATTGCGAGCGGAAGATATTGGTCGCATTCGAGGCATAGAGATTGCCGTCGGGCATATAATAGAGGTCGTAGATAAAACCGGTGAGCACGCGCTGCCAGGTTTCACCGCCGTTGGTGCTGCGGTAAACGCCGTTGGTGGTGCCGGCATAGATATCGCCGGTTTGGGGGTGAACGACCAGGTCTTGCGTATGCCGGAAATTGGAGTTGATGGTATTCGGCAATACGGCCCAGGTAGCGCCGTTATCGGTTGATTTTAACAACCCCAACCCCTCAACGGCGTCGAGGTTGCCGTAGGCTTCGCCGGTACCCAGGTACATGATATCGGGGTTGTTGGGATCCTGGGCGAGGGCGCCGATGGCCATGTTTTCGAGATAATCGCTTACTTTTTGCCACTGCACGGGCTCGGCGGTGATATCAGTAGTTTTCCAGAGGCCGCCGGCAACGCTGCCCGCCCATACCGTATGACGGGAGGGGTCTTTTTTGTCGATTAAAATAGTGCGGGTGCGACCGCCGATATTGTTGGGGCCGCGTTCGCGCCAGCGCACATCGGCCAGGGGGCCGCGTCCGCTGCGGTCGGCCAACTCAGCCTGCCTGCGCCGCGTTTGTTCCAGCGCTGTCAACAGGCGCTCCAAAGGGGGATAACCGAGAGCGGGATCCTCAATACGCCTGAAATTGCTTTCAAAAGCGTCTTTGATACTTTGCGCTTTGCGCGAATACGACGCCTGTCGGTCGTCGGCATTGGTAAAAAATAATAAACAGGTAGCAACAGCAGAGAGCGCGGGGAGCAAACGTTTCATGGTCGTCGAAATTTGCGATGAATGAAAATGCGTCACAAAATAGACAATTATAGGTAATTAGCCGACATTGACCGACTCCGGTTTGTCAGCAGTTCGACCATAGTTGTTATTTTTACAGATCAATTCGCCTGCTTGTTTGTTGTTAATAAAAAATTAAAAATCAGGAATGAAACTGTTTTCTACTCTCGCGCTTCTTGCGTTGTTTTGCCTTAGCGCTCAAGCGCAAGCCAACTTTTGGAGAGATATTTCCGAAAGCGAAATCCAACTTCAACCAACGGCTGAAAAAGCCTTCAACGCCTCGCATTACCGCGTAGTGACAATCGATATGGCCGGCTTGCGGCAGATGCTGGCGGCGGCGCCGATGGAAAACACTCCTGCTGCGGTTAATCAGCCTATGTTTGCCGCGATTCCCCTTCCTGACGGTACCACGGAGGTGTTTCGCATAGAAGAATCGCCTGTGATGATGCCCGAATTAGCGGCGCGTTATCCGCAAATCAAGACCTATCGCGCTATCGGCCTGGACCACTCCTCTTCCTACGGTCGATTTGAGTACACGCCCGACGGCTTCGGCGGAGTTTTTTACACTTCAAAAGGCGAAGTGTGGATAGACCGCTATGCTACCCGCCAGGACCGATACTACGCCAGCTATTTTTCTCGCGATGTGGTGATTAACCCCGATGAAGTTCCTGTGTTGGGCTGCGGCTACCAGCCCGATGCGCACGAAGGAGAAGATCCGGTGATAGAATCGCTGCACGAAACCATGCTCGAGTCGCGCAGCAATGCGCCCATCGAAAAACGCGTTTACCTGCTCGCACTGGCCTGTACCGGCGAGTTTGCGCAGCAGTTCGGCGGCACGTTGGAGTCGGTCAATTCGGCTTATGCTACTGCGCTCAACCGCTTCAATCAGATTTACGAAAAAGAACTGGCTATCAAACTCATGCTGATCGCCAGCAACGATCTGCTGATATGGCTAGACCCGGCTACCGATCCCTACGTTTCGGCCAATGACGCAGCAAGTCTGTTGGGGCAAAATACAAATGCCATTACGCAAGTTGGCGGCGTGCCGCTCGGCGCTTTTGACATGGGGCATGTTTTTACTTCTTCTTGCGTCGGAGGGCCTGTTGGTATTGCCGCATTAGGGCAGGTTTGCAAGTCGGGAAAAGCCAGGGGCGTTACCTGTTTTATCAGCAGCAATATCAATTTCATTGTAAAAGAGATCATGGCGCACGAATTGGGTCATCAGTTTTCCGCCCAGCACAGTTGGGCTAACTGCCCCGGCGCCGATGCTCAACTGGCCTCGGGCTCCGCCTACGAACCGGGCTCGGGCTCCACGATTATGTCTTATGCCGGCGCTTGTGGTATGAATCAAAATATCCAGTTTCAAGCTGACGATTATTTCCACATCCGCTCGCTGGAGGAGATCATTGAATTCAGTCGTTTTGACGACGGCAATAGCTGCCCGACTTTCGAGCCTACGGGCAATACCGAGCCCCTGCTTACGCTCAACTACGCCGATAATTTCCATATTCCCATCGGCACGCCGTTCGAGCTAATAGCTTCCGCTGAAGATGCCGAAGGCGATAATCTCACCTATTGTTGGGAGCAATACAACCTGGGCCCAGTGACGCTGCTCGGAGAACCCCAGGGCGATGCGCCGATTTTCAGGAGTTATCCGCCCACCAGTGCAGGCAATCGCGTATTTCCGCGTCTTCAAACACTGGTGAATAATTCGTCGAGCGTAGTGGAGGTACTGCCTACCTATACCCGCAACCTCACTTTCCGCTGCACGGTGCGCGACAACTTCCCCGGCGCCGGCGCGGTGGTATGGAAAGAAGTGCGGTTCAAAGCCACTGATACGGCAGGCCCGTTTCTGGTAACGGCGCCCAATGAACCCGGCATTGTTTGGGAGGCCGGCAAAACGGCCACGGTGACCTGGGATGTTGCCAATACGACCAATAGCCTGGTTAATTGCCAGGCGGTGAATATCCGCCTGTCGCTCGACGGCGGTTTTACATACCCGATCACGCTGTTGTCGGGCACGCCCAACGACGGTTCGGAAACCGTGCTGATTCCCCACAACGTCACCAACCAGGCGCGTATCCGAGTGGAAGCTGCCGGCAATATCTTTTTTGATATTTCAAATGCCAATTTCCAGATCGTAGCGCCCTCTGCCGCCGGCTTTGGCATTGCCGCTTCCAGCGAGCAATTGCAGCGCGTGTGCCTGCCCAATACGGCTATGGTTACAATGACGACTACGGCTTTCCTCGATTTCAACAATCCCATTTCACTGGAAGTTGTAGACGGATTGCCGGCGGGCGCTACGGCAACTTTTAGCGCAAATACCATTAACCCTGGCGAAAGCGTCGATCTGCTTGTCGACCTCACCAACTACAACACCGCTGAATTTGCCACCCTTACGATCAGGGGCGCCGCAGTAGGCGCCGATACAGCTTATGCATCGGTCTACCTCCGGCTGGTATCAACCGATTTCAGCGAAGCCGCCCTGCTCGCACCGGCTGACGGTACGTCGGGACTCACCTTGTCGGCTCTGATGACCTGGGCGCCCTCTCCCAATGCCACCAGTTACGACTTCGAACTGGCCACCAGTCCGGCTTTCGGTTCTACAGTGATTGAGAGCGTGCAGGGATTGACGGCCACATCTTACCAGACAATCAACTTTTTTGAAGAAAATACGCTTTATTTCTGGCGCGTCAGGCCTGTAAATGAATGCGGCCCCGGCGACTACCTGCCGCCCTTCACATTCCATACGCAAAGCGTCAATTGTACGCCGTATCAGGCCACCGGGCTGCCGTTGAATATTCCGGGTAGCGGCCCGCTGCCTACCATCCAGTCCAATATCAATGTGACGGCGCAAGGCGTGATCAGCGATGTTAATGTGCCGCTGGTCAAAGCCAATTACCAGCCCGTCAAAAGTCTGCGTTTATCGCTGATCAGCCCGGCGGGGACTACTGTGCGGCTATACGACCAGCAATGTTTTAACACCCAAAACCTGTTTATCGGTTTTGACGACGACGCGCCTTCGGCCGTTTTGTGCCCGCCCGACGACGGCATCGTATTCCAGCCCTTTCAGCCTATGTCGGCATTTATCGGCGAAAATATTCAGGGGCAATGGACCTTGCAGGTGCGGGTGATGCAAGCCGGCTTCGGTACGCCGGGCGTATTAGAGCAATGGGGCCTCGAATTCTGCGCCAGCCTCACGCCGAGTAATCCTTTTATTGTTCACAACGATACGCTGTTTGTGCCGCCGGCCGCTGCCAACTATATCACAACCGATGAATTGGAGACCCTCGACGCTGACAATACGCCCCAACAGATAGAATATACTATTGTGACCCCGCCCGCTCACGGCGTTTTGTATTTGCAGGGACAGGCGCTCGGCGCAGGCAGCGTCTTCCGGCAGTCGACTATCAATGCCTTCAACCTGCAATACCTGCACAACGGCGATGGCAGCGAAAATGACAACTTCACTTTTGTAGTGCGCGACGGCGCCGGCGGCTGGATACCAACGCAGCGTTTTAATATTAAAGTCGATCCAGGGGCGGTAGTAGGTACAGCGGAGCCTGCTGAGGAAAAATCATTCGCACTGTACCCCAATCCGGCCACCCGCGAAGTCAACGTGGCGTTACGCAGGCAGATGAGCGGCCCCGTCGAGGTGCGGATTATCAATGCCGGCGGCCAGGAAGCGCTGCGCCGCAGCATAACCTCGGGCGACAGCATACTCACGCTCGATACAGCAGCATTGGCTGCGGGTATCTATTTTGTGCAGGTGCAGACGGCTGAGGGCGTCCAGACACAAAAATTAATCCTCCAGCGATAACCCATGCGGATCCTTATCACCGGAGCGAGTAGCGGGATCGGTCGCGAAGCAGCCCTGGCATTCGCGGCCGACCCTGCCCACCAGGTGTTGGCATTGGCCCGCCGCAGCGCCCCGCTCGAAGCGTTGGCCCGGGAGGCGCAGGGTCTGTATAGCCGCGCCGCCATTGCCTGGCGGGAGTACGACCTCACAACATCCGATTTTTCCATACTGCAAGAAGCTGTCGAATCGATGGGCGGCGTTGATATACTCGTCAACAACGCCGGTTTGCTCATCAACAAACCTTTCGAACAACTTACTGATGCCGACTGGCAGCAGCAGTTCGAGGTCAATGTGTTCAGCCCCGTGCGGCTGATTCGCTTGTTGTTGCCCTGGCTGGAAAAAAGCGCCGAGGCGCATGTCGTCAATATCAGCAGTATGGGCGGTTTTCAGGGCAGCAGCAAATTTCCCGGGCTGGCGGCCTACAGCGCATCCAAGGCCGCCCTGGCCAACCTCACCGAATGCCTGGCCGAAGAATTCAAAGAAAAAGGTATTGCCGTTAATTGCCTGGCGTTGGGCGCCGTGCAAACCGAGATGCTGGCAACAGCTTTCCCCGGCTACCAGGCGCCGCTTAACGCTGCTGATATGGGCGACTTCGTGGCCTGGTTTGCTACCCAGGGACGTCGCTTTTTCAACGGCAAGATACTGCCAGTGTCGGTGTCGACGCCGTAGTGGAACCTGGGTGTTTGAACAGGATTTTTAAGATTTAAGGATACACAAGATTTTTATCTTTTCGATTATTCTTACTTGTTTATACTTGCCTTAAAACAGCAACTAAATGGAAAGCAAATATAGCGACGAGAATGAACAAACAGATATTAATGCATTGACACATAAAATAATAGGATGCGCCATGCAGGTGCACAATACCCTTGGCAATGGCTTCCAGGAGCTGATTTATCAAAAAGCCCTGGCTATTGAGTTTGCATTCCAACAAATAGCGTTTGCCCGAGAAATGGAAATGCCCTTATTTTACAGAGGGGAATATATCGGTTCCCGCCGGGTAGATTTTTTTGTTGAAGATCGGGTAATGGTTGAAATTAAGGCAGTTGAAAAACTGGAAGATGTACACAAGGCACAAGCTATTAATTACTGCGAAGCATATAATATTGCCCACGGCCTGCTTATTAATTTTGGAAGTACAAGCCTCGAATTTAAAAGAGTATACAACAAAAAACTTGTCAAACGTTAACATAGCGAAATCATGTGCATCCAAAAATCCTGAAAATCCTGTTCAGACAACAAAGTCAAGCAGTTGCAAATTATGATTACGCCTACCTAAACAAAAAGCTATGAACAAACAACAAAATAACGCCTTTATCTCCTACCACCCGCAACAATTCAGCCAGGCTGAAATGCTCGAGCGCAGCCGGGCCTTTTACGCCTACATGGACCAACGCCGCACCGTGCGCGATTTTTCCGACAGGCCAGTACCGCCGGAAATCATCGAAAATCTCATAAAAACTGCGAGTACCGCCCCTTCGGGTGCGCATAAGCAACCCTGGACGTTCTGCGTGGTACAAGACCCCGATATCAAAAAACAGATCAGAATAGCCGCAGAAGAAGAGGAATACCAAAGCTACCACGGCCGCATGACGGAAGAATGGCTCCAGGACCTGGCGCCGCTAGGTACCGACTGGCACAAGCCGTTTCTGGAGATTGCTCCTTATTTGATCGTTGTATTCAAACGACTGTATGAAGGCGAGGAGAAACGCAAAAACTATTATGTATCCGAATCAGTGGGGTTGGCAACCGGATTCCTGTTGGCGGCTATTCACCACGCCGGGCTGGTAGCGCTCACACATACGCCCAGCCCCATGAATTTTCTGCAACACATCCTCCAGCGGCCCGAAAACGAAAGGCCGTTTTTGCTTATCCCGGTGGGTTACCCGGCGGAAGGCGCACAAGTGCCCGACTTGCGTCGCAAATCGCTGCATGAGGTTGCGCAGTGGTATTGAAGTTCTCGTTATTCCGGTTCGAAGCCCAATACAATGTTAAAGTTGCCGAGATTGCGGAAGCTGCGCTCGCCTGGTTTGTCGAAGCCTATACCGTAGTCGAAGCCCAATACGCCGAACATAGGCAGGAACACCCGCAGACCCAGGCCCGCCGATCGCTTGATATCGAAGGGGTTAAAGTCGCGCAGGTTGCGCCAGGCGTTACCGCCCTGCGCAAACGCCAGCACATAAATCGTTGAGCTGGGGTTGAGCGAGAGGGGGTAGCGCAATTCGAGCGTAAGTTTGTCGAAAACGGGTGTAGCAGCCGAGCGGCCCGATGCGTCGGTATTGGCTTCGATGTCGTTGACTTCGTAGCCGCGCATCGAGATGATATCCACGCCTGCAAAGACAAACTGCTGGTTGTTGAGGCCGTCGCCGCCGAGTTGGAAACGTTCGAAGGGCGAAGTGCCGATATCGCGGTTATAAAAGCCGAGTACACCGACTTTAGCCTGGGTTTTCAGCACCAGTTTGCCCACCAGCGTAGTATACCACTCGGCGTCGAAGCGCCACTTGTGGTATTCCACCCAGCGAAATTTTTCGGCCACCGGCAAATCGCTGTAATTTTTATCAGAAAACAGCGAATACGGGGGCGTCAACTGAATCGACAGTGAAAAACGCGAGCCTTCCCGCGGGAAAATGGGTTCGTTGACCGTACTGCGGGCGAAGGTTTGCCTAAGGCTGAAGTTATTGAAGTTACCGTCGGTCACCGTACTACCGTCGTCAGTGCGGAACAGCGTACCGCTGCTCCAGTTGTCGAGCGTCAGCGTTTGGAGGTTAATGGCCGTGCTTGAAACAAAGTTGTCATCGGGCCATACCAATCGGGTTCCGAGGCTTATGGTACCGTTGAGGATATTCAGGCTCTGGAAAGTATTGAGCCTGCGGCTGCCGCCGGTGAGGCGGTTGAAGAAAGTAGCTATGGTTAGCGAATTCGGGTTTTTACCGCCCAGCCAGGGTTCGGTAAATGAAATATTGTAAGACTGGTAAAATCGACCGTTCGATTGGGCGCGAATACTGAAGCGCTGGCCGTCGCCTTGGGGAAGGGGGCGCCAGGCGTCTTTTTTGAAAATATTGCGCATTGAAAAGTTATTGAAAGACACGCCCAGCGTGCCGATAACGCCTTGCAAGCCGCCCCAGCCCGCCGATAATTCGAGCTGGTCGGAGGGGCGTTCCTCCACTTTGTATTCAATATCTACGGTGCCGCGTTCGGGGTTGACGGGCGTATTAATACCCAGGTTTTCGGCGTTGAAATAGCCGAGGTTCATGATCATACGCTGCGAGCGGATAATCTCCGATCTGCTGAACTTTTCACCCGGAAGGGTGCGCAATTCGCGGCGGATCACGTGTTCGTGGGTGCGGTCGTTGCCTTCAATCACCACGCGGTCGATGGTAGCCTGGGGGCCTTCAAAGATACGCATCTCCAGGTCGATTGAATCGCCTTCGATAGCCACCTCGGTGGGTTCAACCTGGAAGAAAAGGTAGCCATTGTCCATATACAACGTACTCACATCGCGGCCGTCCTGGCTAAAGCGAAGGCGGTTGTTGAGCAATTCCTGGTTGTAGACATCGCCGCGTTTGATGCCCAAAACATTGGCAAGCGTAGCGGTGTCATAAATAGAATTGCCTTTCCAGGTAATATCGCGGAAGTAGTACCGGCGGCCTTCGTCAACATTCAGTTGAATAACCATGTGGCCTTTTTCGTCGCGCCAGAGGCTGTCGAGGGTAATAGAGGCGTCGCGATACCCCTTGTTATTGTAAAAGGTGATAACCTTCTTTTTATCATCTTCGTATTTGGCTTTCAGGAACTTCGAATTGGCAAAAAGCCGGCGTTTTTCTTTGGTATCTTTCATTTCCCGGCGCAGGCGTTTAGCCTTCACGTGCTGATTACCGACAAACCGGACTTCCTTGATTTTCACTCGATCGCCGCGATCTACGTCAAAGATCAGCAATACCGAATGTGTGCGGGAGGTATCGGGCTGTTCGATGATACGCACCCGGCAATCGAGATAACCTTTGTCTATAAAATGGTTGCGGATGGCCTCGCCGGCATTGGCTTTTATATTTTCGGTAACAATACCGCCCTTGAGCAGGAATTTATTCACCTGCTCGTTGAGGTCGTCGTGGGTTGATTTCTTGACGCCGCGGTAGGTGTGTCTGGACAGGCGGGGGCGTTCCTGGAGCAGGATTTCGAGGAAAATCACATCGCCTATTGTTTTTTCCTTCACAATTTGCACTTCGGTAAACAGGCGCAATTTCCACAACGCTTTGATAGCCCGGGGTATATCGGGGCCGGGGATGCGGATTTTCTCGCCGACAGTCAGGCCCGTAACGCCGATGATAGCGTTGTCGTCGCTAAATTCGGCGCCGGTTACTTTGATACCGCCGATTTCGTAATCGCGCGGGTCGCCATAACTCATAATGGCTGTTTGGTCTGAGATTTGTGCAAAGCCCAACATCGGGGCGACAAAAAAACAGAAAAGCAAAAATCGATTAATCATGCGCACGTCCAATTGAATGGCCATTCTTTTATTCCAAGCTGCTCATAAAGAGCGGGCAAAGGTAAATAGGGTTGTATAGTTATTGTATCAATTGTTCACTGATTTTGCCGAAACGCCGTTCCCGCTGCTGGAAGTCGATAATCGCTTCATAAAAATGGCCGCGGCGGAAGTCAGGCCAGAAAACAGGGGTAAAATACAGTTCGGCATAGGCGAGTTGCCACAGCATAAAATTGCTGAGACGCATCTCTCCGCTCGATCTGATCAACAATTCGGGGTCGGGGATACCCTGCGTACTAAGGGCATTGGCAAACATAGCCTCGTTAATAGCATCGGGGCTCAACTCGCCGTTTTGCACGCGGGTCGCCAGTTGCCGGGCGGCCTCTACCAACTCCCACTTGGCGCTATAATTGAGCGCCAGTATCAGCGTCATGCGTTTGTTATTGCGGGTATTATGGATGCCGTCGAGCAGGGCCTTGTGGGTAGAGTCGGGCAGACGGCTTATATCTCCGATTGCTTGCAGCCTGATATCGTTTTTGTTGAGCGTCTCGATTTCCTTGTGCAGGGTTTCTACCAACAGCCTCATTAGCGCGCCGACTTCCAGAGCCGGGCGATTCCAGTTTTCTGTAGAAAAAGCGTAGAGGGTAAGGTATTCCACACCCAATTCGGCGGCGGCTTCGGTCACTTCGCGAACAGCTTTTACGCCGTTGCGGTGGCCAAATACCCGCGGTTTGCCGTGTTGCTTGGCCCATCGTCCATTGCCATCCATGATAACGGCAATGTGTCGGGGCAGCTTGTCAAGATTGATCTGCGACTTCAGGTCCATGTTGCTCACTAAACCAACGCAGCGTCTGAAAGCCGTAACAGGGGCCGTCCTGGCGCTTTGTTTTTGAAAAATTCGCACAAAGTTAAGAAAATAAACGGCAAAATGCGCTATTTTGGCATGCCCGAGCGATGAACAAATAGCGCGGGCACTACAAAACACCTATTGCCATGCAAAACAACAACGCGAAAACCTTCCAACCGTACATTTCTGCCAAGGAATTAATTCCTGAGTTTACGTTAAAAGCAATCCTGCTGGGATCCTTGTTTGGCATTCTTTTCGGCGCCGCCACGGTATATCTGGGGCTAAAAGTAGGGCTCACCGTGAGCGCTTCGATACCTATTGCCGTGTTGGCAATTTCTATTTTTAAAAAATTCGGAAAAGCAACGATACTCGAAAGCAATATCGTGCAAACGATAGGCTCTGCCGGCGAGTCGGTTGCGGCGGGCGTGGTATTTACTATTCCGGCGTTGTTATTTTTGGCGGGCGGACAAAGTTACTTTCAGTATTTCCAGATTTTTGTGCTGGCGCTCATCGGCGGGGTGCTCGGCGTGTTGTTTATGGTGCCGCTGCGTCGCTCGCTGATTGTTAAAGAACACGGCAACCTGCCCTATCCTGAAGGCACTGCTTGCGCCGACGTGCTGATTGCCGGCGAAAAAGGCGGCAAGTTGGCCCAGAAAGTATACATGGGCCTGGGAGTCGCCTTTTTGTATAAATTGCTGATGTCGATTATCGGGTTGTGGAAAGAAGCGCCCAGTATTGTTTTTGGCAAAAATTCGGCCCTGCCCAACGGCACTGTCAATGGGGAAATCACGCCTGAATTGCTGGGGGTCGGGTATGTGATCGGCCCGCGCATCTCGGGCGTCATGGTGGCCGGCGGCGTTTTGTCGTGGTTGGCACTCATCCCCTTGATCACTATTTTCGGCGCCGCCCTCACAACCCCGCTGGCGCCTGAAACCACCAAACTCATAGCCGATATGTCGCCCAGCGAAATCTGGAGCCGCTATATCCGCTATATCGGCGCGGGGGCTGTGACATTCGGCGGCGTAATGACGCTGATAAAAACCCTGCCCACTATTGTCAGCGCTTTCAGCGATTCGTTCCGCGACCTGCGCGAGCAAAGATCGGGGCAGGCCGCCGATCAAAGCCGTACGGAGCGCGACATTCCCCTGGTATACGTGCTGGTTGGCAGCCTGGGGCTTATCGTGTTGATGACCATATTGCCCAATATGCCGACCAACTTCTTTTCGGCTATTCTCATTATCGTTTTCGGCTTTTTCTTCGTCACCGTGTCTTCGCGCATCGTAGGCCTCATCGGCTCCTCGTCTAACCCGATTTCGGGTATGACCATTGCTACTTTGATGGCGACATCGCTGATTTTCCTGGGATTAGGCTGGACCGGAGACGCCTACCAGCCTATCGCGCTTGTTGTCGGCTCTATTGTTTGTATAGCTTCCGCCAATGCCGGCGCTACATCGCAAGACCTCAAAACCGGCTACCTCGTGGGCGCTACGCCGTATCGACAGCAGCTCGGACTTATTATCGGCGTGCTGGTGTCGGTGGTATTTATCGGGCTTACCCTGTTGTTGCTTGAAAACACGCTCGGCATCGGTGAGGCCACGCCCGAGCACCCCAACCCGCTGCCCGCCCCCCAAGCTACGCTTATGGCCACGGTTATCAAAGGTCTGCTCAGTCAAAACCTGCCTTGGGGGCTCGTGATATCCGGTATGGCCATTGCAGCGGTTGTTGAACTCTGTGGCGTGAGCTCGCTCGCTTTTGCAGTGGGCGCATATCTGCCCCTTTCCACTACGTCGCCCATTTTCATTGGCGGGTTGGTGAAGTGGTTGGTAGACCGTCGCAACAAACAAAAGGAAGAAGAATCGGAAATTGGCCCGGGCGCTTTGTTCAGCTCGGGGCTTATCGCCGGCGGCGCCATTACGGGTATCCTGATCGCCGTTATGCTGGGCACCAACGTGGGCACAAAAGCAGACGGCACGCCCAAATCGCTGATGGACATGGTGAACACCCATATCGGCGAAAATATGGGCGCAATGGGAGACATTGCGGGCGTAGCGGCTTTCGGATTGCTGGCGTTCCTGCTGTGGCGTATGGCCAGCAAAAAAGAATAAATTAACGCTCGAATAGCCACCACAATGGATTGCGGCGCTCCTTGACCCTGTAGTTTTGGGTAATAAACTTGCGGATATGCGCAGTCGCCTCGTCGATATTATCGGTGAGTAATACCAGGTCGAGGTCTTTGGGTGAAATGGTTTTTTGTTCAACCATAAAGTGGAGATAATCCATGAGCGGCCGGTAATAATCAACGCCGATAAGCACCACGGGGAAATTATGGATCACGCCGGTTTGTACCAGCGTGAGCGTTTCAAACAGCTCATCCATAGTGCCCCAACCGCCCGGTAGTACAACGAAGGCATAAGAATATTTGAGCAGCAGCACTTTTCTGATAAAGAAATACCTGATTTCGAGCCAGGTATGCATATAGGGGTTCGGGGTTTGTTCAAAAGGCAGCGTAATATTGCAGCCTACCGAACGCCCGCCGGCCTCGAAGGCGCCGCGGTTAGCGGCTTCCATAATACCGGGGCCGCCGCCGGTCATCACCGTAAACCCCATCTGGGATATGGCTTTGCCTACCTCGCGGGCTTTCTCGTAATAAATATGCCCCTCGGGAAAACGGGCGGAGCCGAATACTGTAATGCAGGGCCCTACGAAGTGAAGCTTTCGGAATCCTTTGATAAACTGGAATACAACCCTGATCACGAAAACGAGTTCAGTGGTGCGACTTTTGGGCCCTTCCAAATATTGGTCGTTGTTGGACAAAATTGGGCGGCTTGGCTTGTTCATAAGCAGGTATAGTTTACACGCCTGAAAGATCAGCAAAAAGCCTTGAAATTGACAAACAAGGCCTTTCAATTTAACAAAATACTTTTACTTGCCCGGATACTGCCGGGAGCTTTCCCGTCGTTCATATACCGCGCGGCATTATGGCCAAGGCTCAACGCCGGCTCGAAATGCGCAAAAAATGCGTAACGGCGCGACCAATTCGCACGGAATTGGGCTATTGATTGGCGATACGAGTTTACTTGGCTATTTTTGTGCCCGCCGTTCGTACCGCAATTGCGGCAACGAGGGCAGCAAACTGGGGTTTTTGCGAGTCTAAACCTGAAAGTCCCATAAACTTATTACCATAAACTTCTACGATGAGGCAATTTTTCCTTCTCCTGTTGCTGTTGGGCGCCTGGCAAATGCAGGCTCAAACGCCCGATGTCATTTTGTACAATGGCCAGGCGGCGCGCGGCGATGCCAAAGCCCGCATGATGTGCAACGCTGCCGGCACTTTTGAATTCGGGCAGCACTTTGGGCAAAGTAACGATGTGACGCCCGATACGCTCTACTTGTGCTTTGGCGACTCCATTCAGTTGTTGCACAATGGCGACATGGACCTCAGCGGCGACCCCGTTCCGGCAACGCCGGCCGGCGTTGGATACGCATTCTACGAGTGCCCCCCTACCGTTGACGGGCCTGCATTGGCCAATATTATTGCCGATCCCTGCGTGGCCAATAACCCGCCGCCGGCAGGCGGTATTTATGTTTTTACCCGCAACGGCACGGATGGAGATGCTACGTTCTTCAACGGCGGCGTTCTGCAGAATTTTTTCAACGCCGGAGCCCCTGTATTGCTCTGGTTTGCGCCCATCACCTACGACCGGCTGAATTTTCCCAATGCCGAGTTCGAAGGCAGCCCTGCGGGCCCCTGCGTCAATGTGAGTACGGCAGAGCGCTTCGCCGTAGTATACCTGAATGCTATCACCGTTTCCAATATTAATGCCAACACAGGCTCTACAGGGTGTCTGGGCTCCTTTGTCGTACAGGGCGGCTTGCCGGAATTTGACGCCAACAGCTTTTATTCCATAGACATTTCTTTTGCCAACGACCCAACGATCAAAGGCACACTGCTAACCGGCTCGCCCAGCAATGGCGAAACGCTGGAATTCTACGTGCCCCGCCCCGGCAATTACATTATTACCATAGAAGATGGAAAAAGCTGCGGCGCCTCTATTAATGTGAACATGAGCGCCTGTCAGGCTGTTGCTTTCCAACTCCCGTTTGAAAATGCGCTGCCCGGCGAAAATATCTGCGCGGATATTCTGGTAGAGGATTTTGTCAATGTAGGCTCAATCCAGTGGTCGATTACCTGGGATTCTACCATTCTCGATTATACGGGCGTACAAGCCTTTAACCCCAATATGCCCGACCTGAGCGCCAATATTTTCGCGCTCCCCTACGGCCCCAATAGCGGTACGCTCACCATGTCATGGCTCGATGCAAGCTTCTCTGGCGTCACACTGCTCGATGGGTCTACGCTTTTCCAGATTTGCTTTGATGTGATCGGCGACCTGGGCGAATCCAGCGATATTACAATCTCCAGTTCGCCTACACCTATTGAAATAGGCGACCCCAGTACTCCCGAGCCTGTCCCTTTTGGCGTGATCATTCGCAATGGCATTATTAATATTTCTGATTTACCCTTGTTTTTGGTGATCGAGCAAGACAGTGTAACCTGTTCCGGAGATACCGACGGGGCTTTTACGCTCACTGTGGCCAGCGGTATGCCGCCTTATCAGTACTCCTGGAATACGGTACCGCCTTCAGGCCCCAATAACGGCCCTGTAGTTATCGCTACCGAGGGTGGTATGTCTACCGTCAACAACCTTGCCGCCGGCGTGTATCAGGTAACAGTGACTGATTCAAGCATTCCGCCTATAGTGGTTGTGGATACGATTCAAGTTTTGGCTGCTCCCCAGTTGGGTGTCGAACCGCTTTTCCAGCGCCCCTCGTGTTTTGGCGAAAGCGATGGCTCGGTACAGGCTCAGATCGTACTCGACGGCGTGGTGCAATCCGGCCCCAGCGTGGGATATTCTTTCACCTGGAATACTACGGCTCAGGATACTTCAACACTAACCAATATTCCATCAGGGTTTTATGCCGTGACGGTGACCGATCCGTTTGGATGCCAGGCGACTGCCAGCGTAACGCTGTCGCAACCCGCGGCGCTCACTATTTTGCCCAACAATACCTTTATTACCAACGCCTCTTGTACCGGCGCCAATGATGGCAGCATTACCGTTACAGCCAGCGGCGGCACTACAACAGGGGGCGTTTATACATTCCAGTGGGATAACGGGCTGGGTACGCTGAATGCCACTACTGCTACAGTTACCGACCTGCTACCCGGCCAATATTGCGTAACGGTTACCGACAATAACGCTTGCAGTTTCAATACTTGTTTTACCGTGGGCGCCGTCAAAACGCTCACCATTACGCCGGTAATCGACAATGTAAGCTGTAATGCGCTTTGCGACGCCCAGATCTTTGTAACCGGCGCTACCACCGGCGCGCCCGCTTCACTGCCTTATACCTTTACCTGGAGCAGCACCGGCAACCCGCCCGTAAACTCTAATACGACGAGTTTGCTGACCGGCCTTTGTGCAGGTACCTATTTCCTTACCATGACAGACGCGAGCGCCGCTGCATGTCAGTTGCTCGATACGTTTGTCGTTGCACAACCTCAACCGCTTGACGCTACTATCCTCGAATTGGTTAACGAGTCGTGCGTTGTGGGCAATGACGGCCAGGTGGTCGTTGGCGTAACCGGCGGTACTTTCCCCTACGACTATAATTGGTCGCACGATGCAAACCTGCAGGATTCCATCGCAGCCAACCTGACACAGGGTTCGTACAGCCTTACGGTTACTGACGCCAACGGCTGTACCGACGTGCTCAGCGCCGATATATTGGCGCCTACGCCGCCCAGCATTACCCAACTCAACGACGACGCGGTGAGCTGCGCCAATAACTGCGACGGTACGCTAAGCGTAACTGCCGTGCCGGGCGGCGCACCCATCGCGGGTTACGCCTGGAGCAATATGGCTGTCGGCCCCAATATCGTGAGCTTGTGCCCCGGCACTTATATTGTAACCGTGACGGCAGAAGATGGCTGCCGGGCTATCGATACGGCAATGGTGACCTCGCCGGCGGCGCTCAGCCTCGACAGCTTCTCGCTGCAATTGCCTACTTGCCCCGGCGACGCCAACGGCCAGATCGCCGTTTTTGTCAACGGCGGCACAGCGCCGTATAATTACATATGGTCAACCAACCCTGGACAGGTAACCACTATCAACCCTATAGCAGGCCTTACTGCCGGCAATTATGCCGTGACGGTTATCGACGCCAATAATTGTACGCCGCTGCCTTTGCAGGTTACTTTACCCGATCCTCCCTCCATTAATGTGTCATTCACTGCGCTGGCGCCGGTAAGCTGCCCCGATGACGTGACCTGCGACGGCCAGGCAACGGCAACAGCCATATATAGCGACGGTAGCACGGGGCTCTTCAACTTCATCTGGTCTTCAGGAGAAGCCAGCGTCGGCGTACCCAGCGCAACGGCCTCGCAATTGTGCCGCGGCCCGCAACAACTCACCGTCAATGACGGCGTCTGCGGCGTTGATACCGTGTTTATCGTGCCTACGCCTCCAAATATCAATATTGCAGTAGACCAGGAACCAGTGAGCTGTAACGGCCTTTCCGACGGTTCTATCACCCTGGCGCCTTCAGGCGGTACGGGGCCGTATACTTTCTTATGGACGCCGGGCGGGCAAGTGACGCCCACCATCAGCAATCTCGGCGCGGGCGTATATACGGCAGTAATTACTGATGCCAACGGCTGTAACAAAGAACAGATCGTTCAGCTTAGTCAGCCTGCGGCTCTCATGCTTACCCTCGACCCCAACATTTCGACGCCCACAGTATCGTGCAACGGCGGCGCCGATGGTATTATGGCAGTCGTCTACAACGTCAATGACAATATCAATCCTGTAGGGCCCGCACCCTACGCCTGGTCGGGCGGCGTAGCGCCGGCTGTTTCCAATATTGCCAATAATCTCACTGCGGGCGTTTATTCGGTGACGATCACCGATATCAAGGGATGCCAGGATTCGATCAGTTTTACGATCGGCGAACCCACGCCTATCACGGTTATCCTTGAGCCTACCGTACCGCCCCTATGCTTTGGCGACCCCACGCTGCTGGTTATCGATACGATCTTTGGCGGCGGCGGTCAGTCGCTGGAGGATTACACCTACCAACTCGATTTCAACGGCCTCAACTTTCCTGCCAACCAACCGGCCACCATTTTTGCAGGCAATCACGTCGTGATCGTAGAGGATACGCTCGGCTGCTCGGTTGAAACCGAGCTATTTATCGATCAACCGGCAGAGATACAGGTGAGCTTGCCGGTAGAAATTGTTGTGGAATTGGGCGATACGAGCGTACAACTCGTGCCAACGATATTCTCCAGCCTGCCTATCGATACTTACTTGTGGACCCCTGCCGATTACTTGTCGTCAGACACGGTGCAAAGTCCCTTTGTACGGCCTTTGGAAAGCCTGGATTATACCCTTTTGGTAACCGACGTGAACGGATGTACAGGTACGGCCGAGGTATTTGTCGAATTGGACGCTAACCGCAATGTGTATATTCCCAATGTGTTTTCACCCAACGGCGACGGCCCCAACGATGAATTCCGCCTCTTCGCTTGTCGCGGCGTGGAGTCGATTAACTATGTGCGCATTTTCGACCGCTGGGGTGATCAAGTGTACCAGTCGGACGACGTGCCGGTGATCTGCGAAGGCGGTTCGCCGCTTTGGGACGGCAAGTTCAGAGGAAAACCTGTGCAACAGGGCGTATATGTGTACCTGATTGAAGTGAAATTCCTCGATAATGTCACGCTGCTTTACCGCGGCGATGTAACCGTTATCAGATAAAAATACAAGGGGCTGTCTCTTTTTCTGAGAGACAGCCCCTGTCAAACGAAAGAAATGTGTCAGATGTAGTTCGTGGGATTGTGAGTTTTCGCATTGTATGCCCGGGTCAAGGCCCAATAAATATAATTGATAACTAAAGATATATGCTGAGGGGTTGTTGGCGTCAATCTTTGTTGTTAGGACGATAGGTTGCCACCGTAGTCACTTTTTTTTGAAAAAAAATTTAAAACCCAGGCAAACCCGATAATATCCATCACAACCACTTCTTGCGTTTAAATACCAACAACAGGAAAATTGTTACCCCTATCATGATCGCCCACACAAAATAATAGCCGTACGGCCAGTGCAACTCGGGCATGTGGTCGAAATTCATGCCATAAACGCCGGCCAAAAAAGTAAGGGGAATAAAGATGGTGGATATAATGGTGAGAATTTGCATCACATTATTCATCTTATAACTGATTTCCGACAGATACAGATCGTAAAGACCGTTGAGCACATCGCGATGGGTTTCCACCATATCGACAACGCGGACGACGTGATCGTATAAATCTCTCAAAAAAACGCCAGTTTCGGGTTGAATAAACGGCGAGTCGGAGCGTGAAAATTGCGATATCGCATCGCGCAATGGCGACACGTGTTTGCGAAAGTATAAAGAGCCCAGTTTAAGGGCATGCACCTGCGCCTTACAGCGGTGACTGGGTTGATACAGTATTTCTGATTCCAGCAAGTCAAGCGAATCTTCTATTTCATCCAATACCTCGAAATAATGGTCGATGATGGCATCGAGCAGGGCATAGGCCAAATAATCGGCCTCCCGCCGGCGAATACGGCCCTTGGATGTATCCAATCGCACTCTGATATTTTCAAAAAGATCGGTTTCCGTTTCCTGAAAAGAAATCAAAAAATTTTCACCCAAAAAAATAGAAACCTGCTCGGTGTCAATTTCAAAAGTAGTCTTGTTGTAAGACAAAGATTCGGCAATGATAAAAAGCCCGTTGTCGTAATCTTCAAACTTCGGGCGTTGCTCGATATTCAGGATATCTTCGAGTATAAGGGGGTGCATTTTGAATTGTTCGCCAATCTGTTCTATAATTTCCAGTTGGTGCAAGCCCCTGATATCGTACCAATTCAAAAAATCGCCAGGCTTGGCAGCGGGAATACTATTTCGGGTTTTTTGTTCTAATAATCTATCCTCGTTGTATTGTACCAATGTGATAAAGGTATCATCGTGCCGGTGTTTGCCCGTGTAAACGAGAGATCCCGGTGGAAGCCCAGTTTTTTTTGTTTGTTTCCTTTTATTACGCATCCGTCAGGTATTTACCCCGAATTTACAATAATTATAAAAAAATGGGCCACCCCGCATGAATCAAGGATGGCCCATTATGCCTTTTCAGGCTTTATTGTTTGATAATGCGCTGCGTAACGCTGTCATCACGACTGGTGAGGCGCAGGAGGTAGGTCCCCGGCGCGTAATCTCCCAGATTGATAGTAAACTGTTCCGGCGCAGCGAGCCAGGTCAGTTTTTGCAAACGCCCGCCATTGGCCGTAAATACCTCCGCCTGTAACTCGCCGGCAAGCGGCGCCGAAAAACGCACTTGTACTAATCCGCCGGTTGGATTGGGTTCCAGGTACATTTGCCGACCTTGTATCGTTTCCGTGCTATTGGGCTGGAAGGTGAAATTAAACGCCGACGTCAACGAACTGCCGCAGAGATTATTGGCAGATACGCGCCAGTAGTACTCGCCCGGCTCCGGCAAATTATTGATAGTGAGGAACGTACCGGTAACGGTAGCCGTCTGAACAATATCTGTAAAATCGTCATTGCGAGCCACTTCCACAGTATAATTGGCAGCTCCTGTTGCGCTATTCCAGAATAGTTGCGGATTAGGAATTGCTATCGTTGCATTGTTGGGCGGTGAATTCAGGGTAGCAAGCCCCGGAGAAGCATTAAGAACAAGCAATACGTCTACCGATGCCGAATTAGAGCCGTTGCCCAGCGTAAAGGTATAGATATAATTGCCGGGAGCGTTGTTGTTGAGGTTGCTCAGCGTTATCGTTATCTCGTCGCCAGGATTGATGTTGTTTGCCGGAATACTGAAGCCGGGCACAGGGCCGTTGGCCGGCAAAACGATATAGGTGAGCGTTGCGGGTCCGTTAAAACCATTACCGGCAGTAAATGCAAATTCGGCAGTATTTCCCGCCAGGTTGCATTCTACGAGATTTGACGGCGCTATACTAAAGGCGAAATCGGCCTCTATCGTAAAGCTGAAAATAGTAGTACCGGTGGTTTCTCCACAGGAATTAAATACATCAACGCGCCAGTAATAAGTCAGGTTGGGCAATAAGCCGGTAAGCGGCAGGTCGGTAACCGCCCTGGTGTATAATGCTGCCGTGTCGGTAAAATTGGGCGACAGCGACATTATGACCTGGTAATACAACGCGCCTGCTACGGGCTCCCATTGCAATACTACCCCGGAAGGAACATCAGTGGCGCCGTCGGCAGGTGAAAGCAGCGTAGCCTGTCCTGGCGCGCCAATTACAAGCAGTTCGATATCCGAAAAAGCAGAATCAATGCCGTCGGTGGCCAGCAACTGAACAGGATAACTGCCGGGGTCCGTCAAACCGTTGAAGGTAACGGTAATGACCTCGCCCGTAGTGGCAGGATTTGGGCTGTAGCTAATCGCAGCGCCTGTGGGCAACCCATTGGCCATTATGGCAACCGTATCGGAGGTAAAGCCATTGCCTGCCAGTATTTGCAGCGATGTCGAATCACCCGGACAAATAGCGGGGGCAGGTTCTAGCAGATTTAAACTGATATCGCTGGGTAGCGTGGTACACACTTCCAACTGCCAGTTAATCAACGAGCCGCCATCTGAATTGACGGCGTCGCTCACCGTTAAGGTCCAGGTTCCGCTGGCCGGCTCATTGGCAAAGGCGGCAAAGGCGTTGGCGGGCTCGTAATCGCCGCTGATAGCAGGCAGATCGCCGCAGGCGTTCTCCAGATCGTCAGCCGAGCCGGTAGCGCCGTCATACAAATTCACCGTTATGTTGTCGCCATCGCAACCATAAAATGAATCGGGTACTCCCGGCTGGTTGATCAGCGTGATTTGGGTGCCTGAGGGCGACGTTAGCCTGACGCTAACATCGCCAACCCAAGTGTGCTGGATATTAAGCGTATTGACACGCACAGCGACAACCTGTCCGGGAACGTTAATGTCTATAGTCGATGTAATGGTAGGCGTACCTACGGGTGAAATAACCACGGGCACATTGTTGGTCACCTGTGCACAGGCGATGGCCGCCGTGGTCAGCGAGAACGGGGCAGTCCAATCCGAAACCCCGCAAAGGTTAGCAGTGCGGACGCGCCAGTAGTAAGTCGATTCGCCGATCAATTGGATACCGGCAGCAGAAGGGGCTGTCAGTCCGTTCAATTCGCTCACTAACTGCGTAAAGTCCGGGTCGGAGGCTACCTGAATATCGTAGGTTGTACCGGTTGCCCCCCCCGACCAGGAGAAGGCAGGGCTGAGGCCGAGCCCCACGGCGCCGTCGGCCGGAGCCGACAAAACAGCCTGGGCAATGCCGTTATAAAGTAAAAGCGAAAGCGAGCTTTGCGCAGTGTTGGCGCCGTCAGTACCCGATATGGAGAAGGTATATCCGCCTTCAGCAAGGTTATCCGTGCCGGTAATGGTAAGGATAGCGCTACCGCCGGGAGTTACGCTTGTTTCACTGAGGGAAGCCGACAGGCCCGCAGGAAGGTCAACAACGCTTAAATCAACAGGGCCTGCAAAATTCTCGCTGATTTGCAGCGTATATACTACTGTATCAGGGGCGCAGACTGATTGCGCGGGCACATCTGCCAATACAAAAAAGCTGCACAGCTGCTGGTAACGCCCGTCGAGGCTGGAAATTCCTGTATTGTCGGGGTCGAGCCAGGCCTTTAGCTGGTTGTTGGGAGCGCCGCCGCCCAACCAGGAAGTAGTGAACCAGCCGTAGGAGTCGTAGAGGTCGTTGCCGCAGAAAGCCGAGCCGCCATGCAATTGGCCTACGACTCGTTTATGGCGGTCAAACAACGGCGAACCTGAAGAACCGCCTTCCGTGGTACCAATGTCCCAGTCGGGCACAATAACGTGGTTGCCGTTGGGTACCGGCGTATTGCCGCTTCCCCAGTTGCCGAGATAAGTAGGGTTAAATTCAAATGAAATGCGTTTTTCATCAGTACTGGGGTGATGCACGCAGATCACCGTATCCTGCGGGGGTTCATTGGCTACCACCCAGCCTGCAAAAAAGGCGTTGGCCGAGGCGGGGATATCATCATCAAGTTCAATCAACGTCATATCTGAGGGCCCGTATGCCGCTCTAAAAATAGCGCCGCTGTTGAAATTGTTCAACTGCCCGTTGCCGGCGCCCCCGCTTTGCGGCGAATTGGGCTGACGGCAGAAGCTGTTTTGAAAATTCCAATACGCCACAAAAGTCGCGGCATTGCCGTTGGTAATGCCACAGTGATTGGCTGTCATAAAATAAGGAGTACAATCGTTGCGGGCGTTATTAATCAAAAAGCCGGTGCAAAAGGTATTGCCGTTGAGGCCGATAACCGCTACCGACTGGATAATGTCGCGGTAATGATCAACAATAGCCCAGCCGTCGGCGGCGCCGCAAATCACGTCGAGGTTACAAGAGCCGGAGGCAATTTCGGAAAACCCGACAAAATCGTGGTTGACGCTCGTGAGGCGCAATTGCAACTCCTGGCGTTTTTCAGTGGGCGTCTGTACTTCCAGCACAAGTTCATCGCCCTCAAATATGGGGGTCCAAAGTTGCTCGTGTTCTTCGTTGTCGGCAGGGGTAAAGGGCCCCATCACGCGTTTGCCATCTGGCGAATACAGGATCAGCGAGCTGCGTTCGGGCATGCGATACTGAGTAAAGCCCAGGTTGAGCGAGCGAGCGCCGGCGGAATGCAGGCGGAGTCGCCACACCGAGGAGCCGTTGGGCAATTGCTCCCAATCGCCATAAGTTTCAGGGGTGATGTCTACCGGCATTGTAACGGCAAATCGGGGCGCAATTCCCGGTCCACGACGGTTGAGTTCTTCTTCCAGTAATAACTGGTTGTTTTGTGCAGGCATTACGACCTGTTGTACAGCGCTCAACGGCCGTCGCAATTGGGCGACCGGCGACCCCGCCGGCTGGGCCCGGCCGGCTGTTGCCAAACAGCCCACCAGTAGGACCGTTAGCGCTTTTTGTACTAATCCGGATAAAAAACGTGGGTACATAAAGGCGTTTAATATAAATGAATGAATAATGGCAATTATGCATGCACAATGTACTTATTTACAGACTAACGATGATGCGGGTAACATGAATTTGTCGTTGTTAAGCTATATTTTGCAGTGTCAAAGCCGATTTGGCAGGTTAAGCGTTTTTATCAAAACAGCAATTTGCGGAGTATGCGCAGAAGACAATTTCATAGACATATACTCACAGGAGCATTGGCAGCCTCCACAGGATACCGGCTTTGGGCTCAACCCGGGGCGACAACGCAAACCGCAACTCCTGTTGTGAAACCCAGGCGCTTAAAAACGGGCGACCTGGTGGGGCTTATCACCCCGGGTAGCTTTATCAGCGACGAGGCGCTGCAAAAAGCCGTATTGAACATCGAGGGGTTGGGATTCCGGGTTAAGCTCTCAACAAATATCCGGGCACAACGGGGTTTTACGGCAGGCGAAGACAGGCAAAGGCTTGACGACCTGCACGCTATGTTTACCGATAATGAAGTAGCCGCAGTGTGGTGCGCCCGCGGCGGATATGGCTGCAGCAGGTTGTTGCCCTTCGTCGATTACCAACTTATCGCTCAGCATCCCAAAGCGCTTATCGGCTATAGCGACGTAACGGCGCTGCTTCAGGCTGTTTTCCTTAAAACCGGGCTGATCGGCTTTCATGGCCCCGTGGCGGCTTCTGATTTTACTGAATACACCAAGGCCCAACTATCAGCGGTACTCCTGGAGGGCAACGCCGGCCACCTGATCACACCGGCTGAGGGCAATCTCGCAGAAACCAAACCGGCATACCAACCCTTCCTCATCAGCCCGGGCAAAGCCTCCGGCCCGCTGATGGGCGGCAACCTCTCGCTGTTGGCAGCCCTGGCAGGCACGCCTTATCAAGCCGATATCGCAGGTAAATTGTTGTTTATTGAAGAAATTGGAGAAAAACCCTATCGCATAGACCGCATGCTTACTCAACTGCGGCAGTCCTGGCCCCTGCAAAGCGCAGCAGGCATCGCACTCGGCATTTTTGAAGATTGCCAACCCAAAGAAGGCGATTTGTCGCTATCGCTGGCAGATACCCTGTACGACCGCCTCGGCGATCTGGGCATTCCGGTAGCTTATGGCTTTTCTTTTGGCCATATCGCTCACCAGTGCACCCTGCCCCTGGGCATCAAAGCAAGTATGGATACCCAGCGTTTGACCATTAACCTGGAAGAACCCGCCGTATCGCCATAACGCCACAGCGCATTGCGTCCGATAATTTCGTATATTCGTCCATAGTTGTTGGCGAAAACGTGTGACAGGAGCAAATTTTGTACGTCTTTAGTAATACAAAAAAGGCTATGAAAAAAAATCCGTTTAAGGCATATATCAAGCGCTTTTCAGAGCACGGGCTCTGGAAAAAAATCGGGCATTATGCCAAGCAGGCCGGATTGAAGACCGTATACTCCGCGCTACTGCTGTTTTATGCCTACAAGCGCAAAGATACCCCCGTTTGGGCCAAAAATATCATATTAGGCGTGCTGGGCTACTTCCTGTCGCCTATCGACTGGATGCCCGACCTGACCCCCATCATCGGCTATACCGACGATATCGGGGTTTTGAGTTTCGGCCTCGTTACCATTGCCGCTTATGTCAACGACGAAGTGCGCAACCAGGCCCGCGAAAAACTTAAGATGTGGTTTGGCGACTACGACCCCGCCCCCCTCACAGAAGTTGATCAACAATTGTAAGGTGTTGGAAGAAAATTGCATTTTTGCATTTCATCCAGCTATAGCGCTACCATGAGATACCAGCCGCTCAACCCGGAATTATTTAAGCTCAACAGAAGTCGGTTTGCCCGCAAAATGAGCGCCGACGCCATCGCCATCTTCCACTCCAATGATATGATGCCGCGCAGCGGCGATACTTACCACCCTTTTCGGCAAAATTCCGCACTGTTTTACCTCAGCGGACTCGACCAGGAAGAGACCGTATTGGTGTTGTTTCCCGATTGTGTGAAGGAAGGTTTTCAGGAAGTGGCCTTCATCAAACGCAGTAATGAATTTACCGCCATCTGGAACGGCCCCAAGTTCTCCATAGAGCAGGCCCGCGCTGTCTCAGGCATCAACAGAATATACTGGCTCGACGAAATGGAGCCGATCCTGCACGAATTGATTTTATTGTCAAAACGCATTTATCTCAACCTGCCTGAACAAGACCGGTTTTACTCAGAAGTGCCCAGCCGCGATCAGCGTTATGCCAAAGCGCTGATGGAGCGCTACCCTGCCCACAAATACCACCGGGCGGCGCCTATCCTCAAAAAACTGATGATGATCAAGTCGCCCTACGAACTGGCGCCCATGCGCGAGGCCATTCGCATCACCGGCAAGGCGTTCCGGCGAGTACTTGAATTTGTAAAACCCGGCGTAGCCGAATTCGAAGTCGAAGCCGAAATTACCCACGAATTTATTCGCAACTGCGCCAATGGACACGCCTACGAGCCTATTGTAGCCGGCGGTATCAATAGTTGCATTTTGCATTATACCCTCAACAACAAAAAATGTCACAACGGCGATATGCTGTTGATGGACTTTGGCGCCGAATACGCCAATTATGCCTCCGACCTCACGCGTACAATCCCGGTAAACGGCCAATTTACCCCGCGCCAACGCTCAGTGTATGATGCCGTATTGCGGCTGCTTAAATCGGCCCGGCAATTGCTCGTGCCAGGTATTACCATGGAGGAATACAACAAAGAAGTAGGTAAAATGGTGGAAAGCGAATTAATCGCCCTGCGATTGCTGGATGCCAATGATATCAAAAATCAAGACCCTTCATTCCCCGCCTATAAGCGCTATTTTATGCATAACATCTCCCACCACCTGGGCCTGGATGTGCACGACGCCGCTCACCGCTACGATCCCATACAGGCAGGAATGGTGTTTACCTGCGAACCCGGCCTGTATATCCCACAGGAAGGCTTCGGCGTCCGCCTCGAAAATAACATCCTCGTCACTGACAACGGCCCCGAAGACCTCATGGCCGACATCCCTATCGAACCCGAAGAAATAGAAGAACTTATGCAGATTAGCGTGAGTGCTTGATTTAATGATTAATGCTCGATGTTGAGAGAGGGAGCGTCCAATAGCCTACAGCTTCCCTAACGGTAATTCAAGAGGCGATTTAAAATCAAATGTTGAATATCTAATCGCAATTAATTGACCTCCAATTAATTAAAAATAAAAAAATCAAACATTGACAACTTACCCCCTCGCCCCCTCCTGCGCACAATCCAATCCCAGCGCTCCATATCGAAGGGTATGAAGGCCTACGCGAGGGGGGGCGGGGGGGGCAGGGG
>DAINSQ010000022.1:36739-38788 GCA_036741235.1 Saprospiraceae bacterium
CACTGTCGCAAAGTCGACGATTCGACTCCGATCAACGAAAGAAAATGATCGCACTGTATCAAATTCCCAAATTCACAAAGATCGACAACTCACCCCCTCGCCCCCTCCTTCTTATGGTCGTATTTAAACACAAACGGGAAAATCAACCCGAGTATCAATGCATAGCCGGCAAAGGTGAACCAGATGCTGGGCCAGTCCTTGACGCCGTTTGTGGTAAAATAATCCACCACCCAGCCGCTCAGCGTGCCGCCGAAAAAGGCGCCCAGGCCGTTGGTCATGAGCATGAAAAGGCCCTGCGCGCTGGCCCTGATTTTGGCGTCGGCTTCTTTTTCAACTACGAGCGAGCCCGATATATTGAAGAAGTCGAAGGCCATGCCGTAGATGATCATCGACATAACGAGGAAGATCAGCCCCGACCCGGGATTGCCGATGCCAAATAGGCCGAAGCGAAGCACCCAGGCAAAAATGCTGATCATCATGACTTTTTTAATGCCAAATCGCTGCAGGAAAAATGGTATGGTGAGAATAAATAAGGTCTCCGAAATTTGAGAAATTGACATTAATAAACCGGGATGGGTCACGGCAAAAGAATCGGCGTAGTCTTTGTCATAATCGTGCAAAAACGGTTCGCATAAGGTGTTGGTGATCTGCAGGTCAGCACCCAGCAACATTTCAAAAATGAAAAATACGGCCATGCGCGTTTTTTTGAAGAGCGCAAAAGCGTCGAAGCCCAAAGCGCTATACAACGACCCACCCTGGGTAGCTTTCGCCGGCGGGCATTTGGGCATGCTGAAGGCATACAAACCCAGCAATAAGGCCGATGCAGAACTAACATATAATTGCATCGGACTTTTGTTCCAACCCAACAAATCTACTACCCACATGGCGCATATAAAACCAACGGTGCCCCATACGCGAATAGGGGGGAAATCTTTTACTACATCGTAACCGCCCTGCTTCAGAATATGGTAGGAAACGGTATTGTTTAGCGCTATGGTGGGCATATACGCCATAGAATTCAACAACATGATCCAATAAAGGGTATTGGGATCGGTTTCTGTAGAAGCCCAAAACAACAAGGCTGCACCAATAACATGACAAGCGCCAAATACCCGCTCTGCATTTACCCATCTGTCGGCTACCATGCCCAACAGCGCGGGCATAAACAACGAAGCAAGGCCCATGGTGGCATACACACTGCCTACAACACCACCGCTAAATCCCAGTGTATTGATCATGTAACCGCCCAGGGAAATGAGCCAGGCGCCCCACACGAAGAACTGCAAGAAGTTCATTACAATCAGCCGATACTTCATCGTCATGTTTGCTGTGTTTAAGGTTTGATGACAAATGTAGCGAAATAGTTGCTAAAGATCTCACACTCCCACACTCCCACACTCTATTTCGGCACTCTATTGTACTTCCTGAGCAATTCCCTGATCTTCTCGTGGGGAATCGCAAAAAACTTATTGCCATTAATGCCGTCAAGGTCGCGGGCGGCTACCATGGCATTGATGATCGCTTCTTCTGTAGCTTCTACGGTAGCCTTGTAGACTGCGTCGAGTTGCCATTTGGGCAACACGCGCCACGTTTCCAGGGGGGAATCGTCGGAATACTCGGGTGAGGCGGTAGAAAGGGCCAGAAAAATATCCCCCGAGCCATTGTGCGAGATCGAACCGGTGCGAGCCAGGCCATGGGTAGCCCGCTTGGCTGCCTGTTTGAGTTGGCCGGGCAATAGGGGCGCATCGGTGGCTATGACAACGATGATCGAGCCGTCTTTTTTTCTGCCCGTATGCTGGATGGGCTGCAATTCGGTGATTTCGCGGCCCATGGGCACGCCGGCGATGGTCAATTCTTCCCTTATGCCGAAATTGGCTTGTACAAATACGCCAAGCGTATAAGATGTGGTAGAGTCGATGGCAAATACCCTAGATGCAGTGCCGCTGCCGCCTTTAAACCCATACAACCACATGCCGGCGCCGCCGCCGACGTTTCCTTCGGCTACGGGGCCGGAAGCGGCATTGTCGAGGGCTTCCCACACGTGTTCGG
>DAINSQ010000023.1:0-22399 GCA_036741235.1 Saprospiraceae bacterium
GTTGTAGGTTCTAGGCTGTAGGTTCTAGGATGTAGGTTCTAGGTTGTAGGTTCTAGGGTTATTACAACTTACAACATACAACCTACAACCTACAACTTACAACCTACAACATACAACCTACAACCTACAACTTACAACCTACAACTTACAACCTACAACCTTCCCTACCAAATATTCAGCCAAATTGCGGAGTTAGCATTAGTGTTTATCAATGATTTTCATGAAACCAACGCTAGAGCGGATAGACCCGGTATTTGGCAACTCGTTTACCATCAGGAAGCACACGGAAATATGTGCAGATGACAAGCCGCACTGGCATTTTCATCCCGAATACGAAATTGTATACATTTCAAACGGCAGGGGTAAACGTCATATCGGCACCCACATTTCTGAATTTGAAGACGGCGATCTGATCTTCCTGGGGCCCAATTTGCCTCATCTGGGTTTTACGCAGGGGTTGCTCGAAGAGCACATAGAAATTGTGGTACAGATGAAAGAAGACTTTCTCGGCCAGGATTTTCTGTTGCGTCCCGAAATGCAAGCCATTCAGCAACTTTTCGAGCGCTCGAAGCAGGGACTTAGCTTCAGCGGGCATACCAAATGGGAAGTGGGCCAACGGCTTGTCAGGCTCGTTGAATTACCCCCATTCGAACGCCTGATCGAACTGCTGGGCGTATTGCACCAGCTGGCCAATTCGCAAGCATACAAACTGCTCAACGTGGATGGTTTTGCGCTGGAAGTCAATACCCAGGATCAGGATCGCATGCGGGCCGTTTATGATTTTGTAGAGCAGCGTTATTCGCAGCCTATTGCGCTAGAGGACGTAGCCACAACCATAAACATGACCGTGCCGGCTTTTTGTCGTTATTTTAAAAAAATGACGACCAAAACTTTTACGCGTTTTGTCAACGAATTTCGCATCGCGCACGCCTGTCGCCTGCTGGCGCACGACCACTACACCATAGCCGCCGTCAGCTTCGAATGCGGCTTCAACAACCTGTCTAATTTTAACAAGCAATTTCGAGAGATCACAGGGGTGAGCCCCAGCGAGTACCGCAAAAATCACAAACGCTTGCTGACCTGAGTAATTCCATAGAAATTCTTTACTTTTGCGCTTTCATTTTCAGAATCCAAAAACAATTCAGCTATTATGCGTACCTGGCTATTTATCGTACTCGTAGCAATTGCAGCAGCTTCCTGTTCCAAAAAAGGCGACTATAAAGAAATATTGACTTCGCACCCGTGGCAATACGATGAAGCCGCTATTCGCGACTCCATGCGCAACAAGCCCATCAGCGATATGGAAAAGAATTTATTGGATGCTACTATGGCCCGCCTGAAGGGCGGTTCGCTGACGTTTAAACCCGACGGCGAGCTTGTCATCAAACTCAAAGACGGCAGCGAAACCATCGGCGGCTGGAAGCTCAGCAATGACGGCAAAGAGCTGTTTATGGCCACTACCAAGATGCAAGCGGATGGCAACCCTATCCTCGAATTTACATCCGAGAGAATTATCCTCGCCGCTACCAAGCAAAGAGGGCTCATCTTCCCCAAAATTCTGGTGCCCTACGACCCCAACGCTAAACCCGCCGAACCTCAACAGCAAGAACCGGTAACTCAGGATACGGCGCAGTGATGAAGGGTGATGAAGAGTTACCCCTCAACTAAACTTTCACCAAATCATCACACTATCTTTACATCTACTTCACACATGCTTGCCAACTTGCGAACAATTTTGAAAAGCAGGGCAACCAAGCATGAAAAGAGAAGTAGACATCGTCGTTATTTCTGATGTGCACCTGGGCACCTACGGCTGCCACGCCAAGGAACTGCTCAACTACCTCAATAGCATTAAGCCGGAAACGCTTGTGCTCAATGGGGATTTTATCGATATGTGGCAGTTTCGAAAGCGCTATTTTCCCAAAGACCACATGAAGGTCATACAGCGCATATTGCGATTGTCGGCCAAAGGCACTAAGGTATATTACATTACCGGCAACCACGACGACATGCTGCGGCGTTATTCCGACTTCAGTACCGGCAATATCCATCTGCGCGACAAGCTCGTCCTGCAACTCAAAAACCACAAATATTGGCTGTTCCACGGCGACATCTTCGACGTGTTTATCAAGTATTCTCCTTTTATCGCCAAACTGGGCGGCAAAGGCTACGATTGGCTGATCCGCTTTAATCGCTGGGTCAACGCTATCCGTACCGCCCTGGGCATGTCGCGTTTGTCTTTAGCGCAAAAAATCAAATACCAGGTCAAAGAAGCTGTCAAGTTTATCAGCGATTTTGAAGATACCGCTATTCGACTCGCCGCCGAACAAGGCTATGATTTTGTAATTTGCGGACATATACACCGACCGCAAATCCGCGAAGTGGAGGTGAACGGCCACAAGGTTACCTACCTCAATTCGGGCGATTGGGTGGAGAACCTGACCGCACTGGAATATAATTTTGGCAAATGGACGATTTATCAATACGATGAAAGCGAATACGAACTGGTGAATGCCAAGCTATTGGTCAAAGAGCAGCTGTCGAAAGAAGAAAACAGGGAAGAACCCGTTTTGACTACCGCTGAGTTGTTCAATCATATCGTTTCACCTTCCAATTTTCCAGCTGCCAATGTCTTTCTCCAGGCTAATAATCCTGAAATACAGAGCAATAAATAAACAACATATAACCCCGAAGTATAATAAAGCTCTTTGAGCAAATAGATGGGGATGGCTACCAGGTCAACAGCAATCCACAATAACCAGTTTTCAATTTTCTTTTGGGTAAGCAAATACTGCGCCAGCAAACTTGTCACCGTTATAAAAGCATCAAAATAAGCGAAATCAGCATTGGTATGCGTTCGCATCAAATATCCCCATATTACCGCCCCCATGGCAATTACCCCCGCCAACACCGCTATCTGCCTGGAGGATAAACGCTCCACCGCCGTTTCTGATCGATCTTCCCGCCTGCGCGCCCAATTATACCAGCCAAAACAATTCAGCAAAATGTAAAATACGTGCAATATGGCGTCGGAATATAATCGCGATATATAAAATATGTAGACGTACAATGTCACTGTAATGATGCCGAATGGCCAGGCGATGATCTTCTCGCGGGTAAGCAGATATACGTGGATCAGTCCGCTGAGTGTAGCCACAATCTCCAATAGAGTAAACAATTCCAGCTGCATATTCCTATAACAACAATTTGGCGATATAAAATATTATTCCGCATTTTACGAACAATTCGCTTTAGTTGGCGTCTATTTTATAAGAGTTTAGAAAAAAAGTTTGATTATTGCAACTAAATCAGGAATTATGCTAACTTTGATCAAGAATTTTCGTGTATATACATCATTTTCAACAAAACATTAACCAACCAAAACAATAGTGTATGAACGCTCTTCACAACCTGGGTAAGTACCTGTTTATCCTTCCCTTTGCCGGTTTCGGCATCCTTCATTTAATGTATGGCGCCAATATGGCCGGTATCGCTTTTGGCCAAACCTGGCTGGTGTACCTTGTAGGCGTATGTCTTATAGCTGCCGCCGCCAGCATGTTATTGGGCAAATACGATAAATTGGCAGCCACGCTGCTTGGTATTATGATGATTGTATTTGTGTTTGCAGTTCATATGAAGTCAGCCTCAGGCGGCGACTATTCTGGCGTATTCAAAGATACCATGTTGGCCGGCGCTTCATGGATTTTCGCCAAATACGTAGCCAGGGACAATTCCGTAATCGGGTAAAAGTTGTCAGTTGTCGGTTGTTAGTTGCATGGTGAAAAAACCGCTAAGCTGTCAAAACTGCAAATAACAGCCGACAACCACCTACACCGGTCGATTGCGCGGGTGGCAGGCCATAACTGTGCTGCGCAGGAAATCGGTGTCGAGGTGGGTATAAATTTCTGTTGTTAATATAGATTCGTGGCCCAGCATATCTTGTACAGCCCGCAGATCAGCGCCGCCCTCGATCAGATGGGTGGCAAAAGAATGGCGAAAGGTGTGGGGGCTTACCGATTTATGGATACCCGCTTTTTCTGCGCATGCTTTTACTATCAAAAATACCATAACACGGGTGAGTTTTCGCCCGCGTCGATTAAGGAAGACGATGTTTTCGCTGTCTTTTTCTATATGCCGGTGATGCCGGCGAACTCCCTCTAAATAAAACCGGATATGTTTTATCGCTTCCTCTCCGATGGGCGTCAGCCGCTCTTTATTGCCCTTGCCCGTTACTTTCATCAGACCTACATCCAGAAACAGGTTGCTCAACCGAAGATTGACGAGCTCGCTGACGCGAAGCCCGGAGGCGTAAAGCGTTTCCAGGATGGCGCGGTTGCGCGTGCCCTGCGGGTCGCTGAGGTCTATACTGTCCATCATGCGCTGTATTTCTTCGTACGATAACACATCGGGCAAATGGCGGTCGAGACGGGGGCCTTCGAGTTGCTCGGTGGGGTCTTCGTTGATGATATCTTCTACCAACAGGTATTTGTAAAAGGTTTTTAGCGCCGATAATAACCGGGCCTGCGAGCGGGCGCCGAGGCCCAATTCGTTGAGCCAAAGGATGAAGTCAACAAGGTGCTGCGGCTGGATATGCTGGGGCTGTATGTCAAGCCGCTTGATCTCAAGAAATTGTACCAGCTTGCGCAAATCACTGAGATAAGCCTCGGCAGTGTTGCCGGCCAATGTGCGTTCGAGCAAAAGATATGCCCGAAATCCTTGCAAATATGGGCGCCAATCCATGCCGCTCTCTGGGTTCGTTTATATGTCGGTTGTCAGTTGTCGGTTGTGGGTTGTCAGTTTGGTTTGTCGGTTCGTTTATAAGTTTATTGGTTTATGCAGGGTCGCACCACAAAAGTCCAGCAAAAAGGGCTAAACTTTAGTGCCTTTGTGTGGTTTTTGAGCCTTTGTGTTAAAGAATTAGCTTATGCCCCGGTTTTTTGCCACAAAGGCCCAAAGGGCACGAAGTACCACTAAGGCTTGAAGCCCAAAACACCCAAACCACTACCCGTCCAACAGTCCCAAAGTCCAACAGTCGCTTAGTCCACAATCATAGTGGCGGCATCCAGTTCTTGTTGGCGGATATGCGCGGGCAATTCGCGGTATTCGTACTGTTGATTGCGCAGACGGGGTTCGAAGCCGGCTTCGCGGATAGCCTGCTGGATGCCGTTGGCAGTAAATCGGAAGCGGGCGCCGGCTGCCGACACCACATTTTCCTCAATCATAATACTTCCAAAATCATTCGCGCCGGCGTGCAGGCACAATTGAGCGACCTGCTTGCCCACCGTCAGCCACGAAGCCTGGATATTGGTAACATTGGGCAACATGATGCGCGACATTGCGATCATGCGCACGTATTCATCGCCCGTAACGGTATTGCGGGCGCGTTTGAGCTTTTTGAGAATAGTATCTTCATCCTGGAACGGCCAGGGAATAAATGCGATAAATCCTTTGGCATGGGCCGGTTTTTCCGACTGTACCTGGCGCAGGTCAACCAGGTGTTGCATGCGTTCCAGGTTGGTTTCGATATGGCCGAACATCATAGTGGCCGACGTGGTAAGGTCGAGTTGGTGGGCGGCGCGCATGATGTCGAGCCATTCCTGGGCGCCGCATTTGCCTTTGGAAATCAGTCGCCGCACCCTGTCATTGAGGATTTCGGCGCCGGCGCCCGGCAGCGAATCCAGACCTGCCGCTTTGAGCGCTTTGAGAACGTCATAGTGCGTCGATTGCTCCAGCTTTGTGATTTGGGCTACTTCGGGCGGCCCCAGCTCATGCAGCTTGAGGTTGGGATACATAGATTTCAACTCGCTGAAAAGCCTGCAGTAGTAATCGAGCCCCAAGTCGGGATGGTGCCCGCCCTGCAAAAGCAATTGCTCGCCGCCGAATTCGAAGGTTTCTTCTATCTTTTGCTTGTATTCTTCTATGGTGGTGATGTAAGATTCTTCGTGGCCAGGCCGTCGATAAAAATTACAGAATTTGCAGTTCGCAATACAAACGTTGGTGGTATTGGAATTGCGGTCGATGATCCAGGTGACTACGTTGCCGGGCACATGGCGCTGCCGCAGCCGATTACCTGCGTGTATCAACTCGGCTGTAGCCGCATTTTCAAACAAAAATACGCCTTCTTCCGGCGTCAGAAATTCTAGCGCCAAGGCTTTTTGCAATAAATCGTCAACCCGCATATGGCTTGCTTTTTTGATGGTACAAAAGTAACAATTTTTGGGGCGCTCTGTTCTCTGTAAATGGGGAACAAATAAAGATAAGCAAAATCCAAATTTCATCTTACAACCTACATCATAGAACGCACAAGAGAAAACTGGCAACCGATATTTTTCCTATTTTTGCACAAAACCCGATTGCAACATGCCCTCCTCCCTGCTCGAAAGTCCGATTGAATACCTGAAAGGCGTTGGGCCCGCCAAGGGGGAGTTATTGCGAAAAGAGCTCAATATTCACACGTTTGAGGATCTGCTCTTTCAATTTCCATTTCGGTACATTGACAAAACCCAGTTTCATCGCATTGCCGACCTCACCGAAGATAGCGGGGTGGTGCAAATACGAGGTATATTGCGGCGCCTGACCGTTGTAGGCGAGGGGCGTAAAAAGCGGCTCACCGGTCTCTTTCGCGACGATACGGGCGCAATTGAGTTGGTGTGGTTTACAGGTATCAACTGGCTGGAAAAAGCGTTGGTTGTTGGTACGGAATACGTTGTTTTTGGCAAAATCAACGCTTTTCGCGACCAGCTCAATATTGCGCATCCCGAAATGGAAGTAGCGGCGGCGGAAAACACCCAAAAATCGGTCACATTTGCACCGGTTTACCCCGGCACCGAAAAGCTCAATGCAAAAGGGCTCGACGTCAAAGCCCGCCGCAAACTGATGACTATTTTGCTGGAGCGGTTAGGCCAGCATGATTTGCCCGAAAACCTGCCTGCCGGCATTATGCAACAGTACCGCTTTCCATCGCGTTTTCAGGCCCTGCGCCTTATCCATTTCCCTCAAAACCAGCAAGACCTCGACGCCGCTCGCAACCGGCTGAAATTTGAAGAGCTGTTTTTCCTGCAATTGAGGCTCTTGCAGTTGAAGCGCCGGCGAAAAACAGAGGTGCGAGGTTATGTTTTTGATAAAATCGGCGAGCAGTTCAACCGCTTTTTTAATGAAAAATTGCCCTTTGAACTCACCAACGCCCAAAAAAGGGTGATCAAAGAGATCCGCCGCGACCTGGGCGCCGGCATCCAGATGAACCGCTTGCTGCAGGGCGACGTAGGCAGCGGCAAAACCATCGTGGCCCTGATGTGCGCCTTGATGGCCATCGACAATGGCTTTCAGGCCTGTATCATGGCGCCTACCGAAATTCTGGCTCAGCAGCACTTCAACGCCATCAGCGAATACGTAGCCGGCATGGATATCGGCGTAGGTTTCCTTTCTGGAACGGTCAAAGGAAAAAAACGCACCGAATTGCTCAAATCGCTCGCAGCCGGCGAAATTCACCTCCTTATCGGCACCCATGCCTTGATCGAAGACCCTGTTGTTTTCAAAAATCTTGGACTGGCCATTACCGACGAGCAACACCGCTTCGGCGTGGCTCAACGCGCCCGACTGTGGGCAAAAAGCAACCCTTACCCGCCCCATGTGCTGGTGATGACCGCCACCCCCATCCCGCGAACGCTGGCCATGACCCTCTACGGCGATCTCGACGTGTCGGTGATCGATGAGTTGCCGCCAGGCAGAAAAGACATCGTTACGGTTCACCGCACCGAACACCACCGCATGCGCGTAATCGGCTTTATGCGGGAAGAGATCGCCAAAGGCCGCCAGATCTATGTGGTGTACCCACTTATCGAAGAATCGGAAAAACTCGACCTCCAAAACCTGATGGAGGGCTACGAGGCCCTGCAACGCGAATTCCCCCAGCCGCAGTACCAGATCAGTATTGTGCACGGCAAGATGAAACCCGCCGACAAAGACTACGAGATGCAGCGCTTTGTGAGCGGCGCTACGCAGATTATGGTGGCAACTACGGTGATAGAAGTGGGCGTCAATGTGCCCAACGCATCGGTGATGGTCATTGAAAATACCGAGCGCTTCGGGCTGTCGCAATTACACCAATTGCGGGGCAGGGTTGGCCGCGGCGCCGAGCAGTCGTATTGCGTACTGATGTCGAGTTACAAACTCAGCGCCGACAGCCGCGAGCGCATCCAGATTATGTGCAAAACCAATAACGGTTTCGATATCGCCGAAGCGGATTTGCGCTTGCGCGGCCCCGGCGACCTGGAGGGTACCCAGCAAAGCGGCGTTCTCAACTTGCGTATCGCCGACCTGGCCAAAGACGGACGCATCCTCCAGGCCGCCCGCGAAACGGCCACGCTCATTCTCGATACCGACCCTCAACTCGCGCTTCCCGAGCACGAAATGCTTCGCCAGTTCCTCGATCAAACCAAAAAAAGGTTTTCGGCATGGAACCGCATCGGGTAAGCATTGGGGGGAACCCGCTTCCTACTCAATGGAAACGGGTTCGATATTTTTAAACAACGAGTATTGCACAGCCTCTACTTTTTGCCGGTAGCCGGCAAAATCTTTGGTAAAAAAGGCATTGACCCTGTCGAAGGTTTTTCCGGCGTAATTGCGCAATTGGGTCATCATGCGCTGAACAGGCTGGTTGGGCGGGCCGTCGAGCGAACGCAGGTAACCCATTGTCTGGAAAATGTAATAGTTGAAATTGTCGCCGAATCGCTGAATGCCTTTCTGATTTTCAGGCGTCGTGAACAGTTTTTCCAGCGTATCGAGGCTATCCTGCATGGTTTTGCCCAATTTGGAGATCTGTTGCTTGGTACTATCGGGCGCATTGGTTAATGCATTGTCGACGCGCTGAACAGTTTTTCTGGCATCCTGAAGCTGGCTGAAGCTTTTTGCCGCTTTTTCAACAATGGCGTAAAAGTCGCGGTAAGCGGCATCGCGGGCCTGCAAATCCGCCAACGGAATCTGGATGCGCGGGTCGGGATGCACGGTAACCATCGTTGAATCCCGATGCTCGCCAAAGGCGAATAACACTTTATAGACGCCGGGGATGATTGGCATGCCGCCGGGCGGGTCGTCGTCGGGTTTTTGCTCGCGACGCGAGGGAAAGCGCACGCCGTTGCGGTCGAGATTCCAATAGATGCGGTTCATGCCGGTGTCGAGTTTGACACTGTAGGCGCGGATAGTATCGCCCAAATTATCAACTACATTGATCTTCACCTTCTCGGGCTGCTTTTTGTCTTTTCCCTCTTTTTTGTCGCCTTTGCTTTCTTCTTTTTTGGCCGTTTCTCCCGAGGGTTTGTCGCTTTTGGCTTTGTTTTTTGCCTTGTCTTTCTCAGCAGGGGCGGCATCTTTAGCTGCCAACGGCGCAGGTTTTACCCAAAGGGTGAGCATTGCGCTGCTGCTTCGATTTTCACCCTGGAAGGCAGCATCTGCCGGGAAGTGATAGCCGTCGTAGCTGCGGTAGTTGGCCAGGTAAGCGTCGGGCGCCGGAAATGCGCTGAATGGTTTATCCAGCACCTGGCCTTTGCTGCGTGCGATTTCGCGAATGGGGCGGATGTCGTCAAGAATCCAGGCCGCCCGGCCGAAAGTACCAACGATAAGATCGTGTTCGCGAGGGTGTATCTTGAGGTCAATGGTTGATACAGATGGATAGCCATTGGTCCATTTGTTCCAGGTATCGCCCATGTCGATGCTGAAGTAGAGCCCATAGTCAGTGCCCAGCCAAAGCAGGTTGGATACGACGGGGTCTTGCACAATACAAAGCGCGTGGCCTTCCACCTTGTTTTCGTCAACGATGCGTTTGAACGTAGCGCCGTAGTCGGAAGTGTAATAGGCCATCGGCCGCCAGTCGTTGCGGCGGTAGTCGTTAACGATCACAAAGGCTTCGGCGGCATTTTTTCCGGATACTTCGATGTAGGGTATCCAGCTGCCCGCATTGGCGCCCGGCAGGCGGGCGGCCAGGTTGGTCCAGGTGGCGCCGCCGTCGCGCGTGAGCTGCAGGTTGCCGTCGTCGGTGCCTGCCCAGATGACCTTGGGATCAACCGGGCTGGGGGCGATGGCCAGTATGGTCGTGTGGTTTTCTGCGTTTGTTACGTCGGGCGTGAGGCCGCCGCTGTTTTGCTGTTGCTGTTTGGTGGTGTCGTTGGTGGTCAGGTCGGGGGAGATGATTTCCCAGCTCTGGCCGTTGTCGTTACTTTTGTGGACAAACTGGCTGCCGTAGTATATGCCTTTCGGGTTGAAGGGATCTTGAGCAAAAGCGGCATTCCAGTTGAATCGCAGCTCCACGCCATCGGGGTGGGTGGGTTTGATAAATTTGGAATCGCCGGTGATGCGGTCAATGTAACCCAGGTTGCCGCCCTGCGACATGGCATATACGTAGCGGTTGTTGTCGGGCCTGAAGCTCACGTCAAAGCCGTCGCCGAAATAGACTTCCTGCCAGTCGGAATTGAGGATGCCGCCGTTTTTCCATACGGCGCTGGGCCCCACCCAGGAGCCGTTGTCTTGCATACCGCCGCCCACGTTATAAGGGATATCCATATCGTAGTCGATGTGGTAAAACTGCGCCAGGGGCAGGTTCTCGATAAAACGCCAGTTTTTGCCGCCGTCGCGCGAGATATTGAGGCCGCCGTCGTTGCCGTTGATCAGGAACTCGGGGTCGTCGGGGCTGATCCAGAAAGCGTGGTGATCGGGATGTACGCCGGAATAAGGAAGGATGACCTCGAAGGTTTTGCCGCCGTCTTCGCTTTTTGACACGAGGGAATAGAGGTTGTAGAGGCGGTTTTCGTTTTTGGGGTCCACATAAATTTCGGCGTAGTAGAAGGGCCTGTCGCCAATGTTTTTATCTGCTACTTTCTGCCATTTGGCGCCGCCGTCGACGCTTTTGTAGAGGGCGTTTTCTTTGGCTTCTACAAGTGCATAGACGATATTGGGTTTGGAGGCTGCAACTGCCAGCCCGATGCGGCCCAATTCGCCCTTGGGCAGACCGTCGGCTTCGGTGCGGCGCTGCCATGTGTCGCCGCCGTCAAAACTCACGTAGAGGCCTGAGCCGGGGCCGCCGGACTTAAATATCCAGGGTTTACGGCCGTATTCCCACATAGCGGCGAAGATTTTATTGGGATTGGAGGGGTCGACGACCATATCGGCACAGCCGGTCTGGTCGTTCACGTACAAAACCTTTACCCAGGTTTTGCCGCCGTCAGTAGTGCGGAAAACGCCGCGGTCGGGGCTGGGGCCCCAGGCGGAACCGGTGGCGGCGGCAAAAATGATATTGGGATTATCACGGTGGATGATAATGCGGTGGATGGTTTTTGTGCCCTGCAAGCCCATGTTTTTCCAGGTTTTGCCGCCGTCGATACTTTTGTAAATGCCGTTGCCGCTGTTCTGCGAGTTGCGTGGATTGCCCTCGCCGGCGCCCACCCATATTTCGCTGGGGTTGCGCTGGTTAATGGCGATGGCGCCTACGGCCTGCATGGGCGCTTCGTCAAAAATGGGCGCCCAGGCAATACCTCCGCTTTCTGAACGCCACACCCCGCCGGAAGCGGTGCCGACGTAGATAATGTCGGTATTGCTCAATACCACGTCGATGGCCGTCACCCGGCCGCTCATACCCGCCGGGCCAATATTGCGGATATCCATGGCTTTGAGGTGGCCGACATTGATTTTTTGCGCAAAAAGGACTGCCGTAGACAAGGCAGACAAACAAAGTAAAAGGGTGATTTTCTTCATATCTGTAAAATGAATTTTACTGTCAGTTTTTTCAGTTTGTGAAAAATAAACTGACAACTAACAACTGACAACCGATAACCGAGATAACAGAGATGAGATGTGGCGCGGTAAAGATATAAAAAATGTCGTTTTTTGCACCATGAAAGGCAAAACCGCCAATATTCGCGAAAATTCAGCCCTATGGGGGGCATTGTTGGTGTTTATAGGGGCTATTTGTTTTTCCGCGAAAGCGGTAATGGTCAAAATGGCCTATCGCTACAACATTGACGGCGTATCTCTGCTCACCCTTCGCATGATATTTTCTCTGCCTTTATTTATTGCCGTAATGGCCTGGTCGCGCTACCGCGAAGGGCCGATGCGCGCGCGTTTGAACCCTCGCGACTGGTTGTCGGTGGCGCTGCTGGGCCTGTCAGGGTATTACATCGCCAGCTTGTTCGATTTCATGGGGTTGCAATATATCAGCGCAGGTATGGAGCGACTCATTTTATTTGTATACCCCACCATGGTCGTTCTCATCGCTGCGCTCGTATATCGACAGCCCATTACGCGGGTACAATTGGGGGCCTTGTCTTTAACTTACGCCGGTATAGCGCTGGCATTTTTAGAAAACATACAACTTACCGGAGGCAGCAATTTCTGGTTGGGCGCCGGTTTGATCTTCATCAGCGCCCTGGCGTATGCCATTTATCTGGTGGGCAGCGGCCGGCTTATTCCCAAACTGGGCGCCCTGCGCTATACTTCGCTGGCTATGACGATAGCGGCGGTGATAATCATTATCCACCATGGCGTATGGTATCAATGGCGGTTGTTCCACTACCCAGCTGAAGTATACTACCTCGCACTTCTCATGGCAGCCATCGCTACTGTGCTGCCCTCGCTGATGGTTTCCGAAGGCATCCGGCTGGTAGGTTCCAGCAATGCCGCTATTATCGGCAGCGTGGGGCCCATCGCTACGATTGCGCTGGCTTATATTTTTTTAGATGAAAAAATGGGCCGGCTCCAATGGCTCGGAACTATTGTGGTAATCAGCGGCGTTTTGTTGATTAGCAGGCACAAGAAAAATGCTGAATAATGAATGCTGACTGAAAATATTTCATTATTCAATCTTCATTATTTATTCTAAATTACCGAACATTATATCTTTGCACATCAAAATTTCAACTGCCATGATTCTCCGCCTGCCAACGGCCTTCTTTCGATAGCTCCTTATTTTTCAGTCTGTCCTATCTATTTGACAGACAACACCATCCATTATTTATTTTTAATTTTTTCATTCAAATGTCATGCTCGATAAATTAGAAGCCATCAAAGATCGCTACATCTACCTGGAAGAACAAATGTCAGACCCCGGGGTAGTAGCCGATATGGGCAGATACAAAAAGGTCAGCAAGGAATACAAAGACCTCAAGCCGATTGTTGAGGCATTGGAGGCGTATAAAAATGTGTTGGCACACCTCGAAAGCGCCAGGGAGATGCTCAAGGAAGAAGACCCTGAAATGAGGGAGATGGCGCAACTGGAGATAGACGAATTATTGCCGCAACAAGTGGAGTGGGAAGACAAGATCAAGTATATGCTGATCCCCAAAGATCCCGAAGACGGCAAAGACGTTATTTTTGAAATACGCGCAGGCACGGGCGGCGACGAAGCCAGCCTTTTTGCCGGCGACCTCTATCGCATGTACAGCCGCTTTTTTGAATCAAAAGGTTGGACGACGGAGGTTATTTCGGAAAACGAAGGTACTGTCGGCGGATTCAAAGAACTCGTCCTAGAAGTGAGCGGCGATGAAGTATACGGCAATCTCAAATTTGAAGCCGGTACCCACCGCGTTCAGCGGGTGCCCAAAACAGAATCGCAAGGCCGCGTTCATACCTCTGCAGCCACAGTGGCCGTTATTCCCAAAATGGAACTCGAAGATATCGATGTACGGCGCGAAGACCTGCGCATCGACGTTTTTCGCTCCAGCGGCGCGGGCGGGCAGCACGTTAACCGCACCGAGTCGGCAGTGCGCTTTACCCACCTGCCTACGGGTATTGTATCAGAGAGCCAGGACAGCCGTTCGCAGATCAAAAACCGGGAAATCGCGCTGCAACGCCTTATCCAGAAAATTCAGGAACGCCGTCTCGAAGAACACTCTTCCACGCTGGCAGCCCAGCGCCGGCTGCAGGTGGGCTCGGGCGACCGCTCTGAAAAGATACGCACCTACAACTATCCGCAAAATCGCGTTACCGACCACCGCCTCGAAGGCGACGCCAAAAATTATAACCTCGACCAGGTTATGGTGGGCAACCTCGGTGACATTATCGAAGCCCTGCAAGTGCTGGACAATGCCGAAAAGCTGAAGGCCGGCGCGGAAATTAACGGCTAGCCGAGGCGAAGTCTTTCGCAAAATAAGTCAAAATAACATCAGCCCCCGCTCTTCTGATGCTGAGTAACGTTTCGGGCATGGCCTTTTCGTAGTTGAGCCAGCCGTTGCGGCAAGCGGCGAGCAACATGGCGCATTCTCCACTCACATGATAGGCGGCTACCGGCAGCGCTGTATTCCGTTTTATTTCGGCAATGACATCGAGGTAGTGCAGCGCGGGTTTTACCATCAGCATATCAGCCCCTTCCAGCGTATCCAGTTCGGCTTCTGTCAGCGCTTCCCGCCGGTTGGCGGGGTTCATCTGGTAGGTCTTCTTGTCTTTGGGAATGCCGGCTTCGTCGCGCGGGGCCGAGTCGAGGGCGTCGCGGAAGGGGCCGTAGAAGGCGCTGGCATATTTAGCGGTATACGATAAAATGCCGGTATTGTAATAGCCCGCCGCGTCGAGCGCCTGACGCAATGCCTTCACCCGGCCGTCCATCATATCGGAAGGGCCCAGCATATCAAATCCGGCTTCGGCCTGGGCCACGGCCATGCGGGCCAGAATAGGCAGGGTGGCTTCGTTGTCGATTTGCCCGTTTTGCACCAATCCGTCGTGGCCGTCTATGCTGTAGGGGTCCATGGCTACGTCGCTGATAAGGCAGCACTCCGGGAATCGCTGTTTGAGGGCCCGCGCTGCCTGCAGGTAAAAGTTGGCAGGGTCATAACTGTAAGTTGCCGTTTTGTCTTTGTGCGCATCAGGCACTGCGGGGAACATGATGAAGCTGCGCAGGCCCAGGTTCATACAGGTTTCTATTTCTCGCAGGGTATGATCGAGCGACAGGCGGAAGGTCCCGGGCAGGGAAGCCACTTCCAGCTTGATCCCCTCTCCGGGCATCAAAAACAGGGGTTGTACCAGGTGGTCGGTTGTGAGGTGCGTTTCCTGCGCCATGGCGCGAATGGCGGCGGTTCTTCTATTGCGGCGGGGGCGGCGGAGTTGATCGGACATGGATTGGACGATTTTTTTGCAAAGAAACGCGCAGGCTGCATATTTGGGCGCATAACAGATTTCATTTCTATGTCAATTTCCCATTTGCTAAAAGCAGTACCATATATTTATGGAATCAGCTACCTTAGCCCCATACAAATGGGCAGATATGGCTGATACAAACAAACGAAACGAGTGGTTATCCTGGATGGTATTGCTTGTATTGACGGGCGGCTGCATCTTCCTGCGCTTTCCCGATATAGTACAAACGCCGAATAGCAAAGTCATCGAACCCTGGGGCGATGGTTATAAAACCTATTTGGCCCTGGTCTATCACCTGCGCCACGATACAAGCTACAACCGGCTGGAAGCCATGAATTACCCCTACGGCGAGCATGTCATTCCCGGCGATGCCCAACCCGCATTGTCGAATACGCTCAAACTGCTCAGCAACAGTTTTCCAACCCTGGCCGATTACGGCATCGGGGCGCTGCACTTCTTTTTGCTACTCTCATTGGCTACCTGCGTGGTTTTTCTCTATTTGCTATTCAGGCGATTGGGGCTGGCTGCATGGTACGCCATACCCGTGGCGATAGCGCTGGCGTTTTTGAGCCCGCCTACTGAAAGGTTTATCTCGCATTACGGGCTGGCGCACCCGGCGGCGCTGGCGGCTTTATCCTATGGATTGCTCAAATGGGAGGAACGGCGTCGATGGACGACCAGCCTGGGTATTGCCCTGCTCATCTGGTTTTTCTCGCTTGTCCATTTTTACTTTTTTGCCATTTTGTCTTTTACCGTGGCAGGATATTTTGCATTTAGCCTGCTGATACAACGCCACTGGGCGCAACTGCCGCGTTATGCTATGCATTTCGCCGTGCAGGTAATATTGCCATTCCTGTTTTTTTGGTGGTGGATGATGGCCGGCGACCCCATTACCGACCGCACGGCGTCGCCCTGGGTGTTTCTCAATTACAATACCCGCCCGGAAGGCGGTTTTACCTCCCTGTCACAACCCTGGTTTCGCTGGATAAACGATAACGTTATTGCCATCAAACAGGTAGACTATGAGGGTAAATCATATATCGGCATAGTGGCCACCCTGGGCTTTTTGATCCTGATGGGCCAGGTAATAGGCAGGTTATCCCGCCGGTTGATACAAAAAACTGAAACGAAATCCCCCCCTCCCCCCCTCGCCCCCTCGCCACCTCGCCCCCTCTCGTGGATACTTCCCGTACAAATCGAGGGCCGACGCTCCATCTATCTTAATGCCATGTTTTTCACCGGGGCGGCGCTTCTGGTCTTTGCAACGGGTTTTCCCTTCGTCATTGACAGACTGGAATTTTTGCTCGACTATACCGGTCCGCTCAAGCAATTTCGATCTATCGGTCGTTTTGCCTGGGCATTTTATTTTTCCAGCAATATTGTTGCGTTTGTACTGTTATACCGGTGGATGGAGCGCGGGGAGCGCCGGCGAAAAGGCATTGTTGCAGCGGCTATAGTCATTGTTGCCTTCGAGGCCTGGAATTTCACGCACAGCTTTGACTGCCGGCTCGATGAAATCGAGGAATACAAAGCCGGACAACGTTTTACCGACCTCAAGATCGACTACCGGGAGTATCAGGCTATTTTGCCGGTACCCTATTACAATATAGGCTCTGACAATTTCTGGTGGGCGCTCAGCGGCTTTATCGGCCAGAAAACACAGACCTTGGCCATGCAGACCGGCCTGCCTTCCACCGGCGCCATGCTTACTCGTACTTCGCTGTCGCAAACTATCAAGCAGTTGCAACTCGTGATGGAACCCTGCCGCCAGCCTGCTATTCTTCAGGATTTCCCGGATGCCAGGCCTTTATTGTTGGCCTGGGATGAAGAACGCGTAGCAGAGGGCGTATTCAACTATGAACACTTGCTGGAAGACGCTCAATTAATCTACGAAAATCCGCCGCTGCGATTTTATCGCCTGCCTTTACAGCTCTTTACCCAGCGTATTGAAAAACGCAAAGCAGCCGCCGAACAGATTATGGCCGCCGATTCGCTGTTGTACCGCACAAAAGCCGGCTTGCTGGCTACCCATAGCGATTCGCAGGCCGCCGATGGATTTGTGTACCGCTCTTATAACGATCAGACAGCCTCCCGGATTTATATGGGCAAAGGCGCCTGGGAATCTCGCGTCGATACAGGCGCTACGATTTATTACGATACGCTGCCTGGGCCGGCTACAGGACCTTACGTTTTCTCTTTTTGGATGTATCTTCAGGACGACCTTCACCCGCGTACTAATATTGCCATTGTTGAATACGATGTGTCCAACGGTCAGGAGGTGCAGCGCCGCGACGCCCAGGTGAGCCAATGGGTACAGACATTCGACAGCAACGGCTGGGGCCTGCTGGAGTGGACTTTCACCCCCTCGGCGCCGGGCAATTTTATTGGCGTTTATCTCCAAAACAAAGCGCTTAAATCCCGACTCCTCCACCTCGACGAACTGCTGATCCGCCCCGAGGGGTTGAATTTATATAAAAAATCGGAAGGGTATTTGTTTGTGAATAATCGGTGGTATTGATTCCGGGGTACGCCTGCGGTTCGTTTAGCTTTACTCAGTCGCACTGTGGATACAGCTAAACCGCCCCCCCACTCTCCCACTCCCCCCCTCTCCCCCTCCCCCACTCTCCCCTACATTCCCAGCAACAGCCTTCCCAGGGCCGGCTCGGCCAGCAGGTTCTGGAGTGTAGGATTGTTGGAGGCTGCCAGGGCATTAACTGCCATAAATCGCAGGTCGCCGGGGAGCTCCGGAGCGATCAGGAAATGCAATAAGTTGCGGTATTGGCGTTCGGTGAGATCCTCATTACAAGATGACAAGTATTGGGTGAGGCGGGAAACGGCGATATACAGCTTATCCTGATCGTAGTTATTTGATTTCAAAGATACAGGATCGACGGAATTGAGCAGCTCTTCGGGGCGCCAGGGCAGACTGAGTTTACCTTGCAGGAAAGCGGTAAACGCGGCGGCAGTTTCGTTGTCGAGGGTTGCGTGGGCCAACTGGGATACCAAAGCGGGTTGCGCCTGCCAGTCGGGAACCGACTTCAGGGCGTCGAGGAGTTGCGCCAGCGAGCGGGGGGTAGTACGCCGGCCGGTGACTAATTCCGGATAGGTAAGCACAAAATCAATGCCGCGAGCGTCGAGGCCCTCTTCGTGTGCCCAGCGGGCCCAACTGCCGGCGTCAAAAACGAGCGTGATGTGCATCAGGCGGGTCAGGATGGCATCGTCAAGGGGCGTTACGGAATAATCGCCGCCGTCAGGATTGGCAGTAAGCAGGATGACCCAGTTACGAGGTAATTGCCAACTGGCCAGCTCGTAGTCTTGCAACAACTGCATAATGCCTCTCAGGATACGGTCGTCGGCCCTGTTAAAGTCGTCGATGAGCAAAATACCGGGGCCCTCCTGTTGCGGCGCCCAGGCGGGAGGCAGGTAAACGGTGCGTGCGCCGTCGGCGTCGGCTTTGGGCAAGCCCAGCAAATCGCCCATTTCTTCAAATTGCGCCGGCGCGATGTAGGCCAGTCGGGCGCCGAGGTTCGACGCCGCTTCTTTTACAATCGCCGTTTTGCCGATGCCATGCCGGCCCCAAATGCAGATGGGCGTCGGCGCCGGTTGGGGATGAGCGAAATGGTAAGACAGGATATGTTGTAAAAAAGCCGTCAGTTCAGTGCCTGTACAGGGACTTCCATAAGTGATATAGTCAAATGCCGGCGGTTTCATCATAAGGTCATGCGTATTTTTCTACCCGGCAGCGCCCCTGTTTTTGCTGCGCTATCGGGGGTGATCACCCACAACAGAGGGTAGCGCAACGCCAGGACGGGCGCGGCGCCCTCGCCGTCGGTGAAATAGATCGTCAGATCGGGGCGGTGTTGATTGGCATAAACCAACGGCGGCACAAAATTGGTGCCCCCACCGCCTGCAGCCTTTTCGGGACGACGGCCTTCATATTCAAAAATTCGGCCAATTTGACTGTCGCATTCAATAACCGTCACTGCTGCGCCGGTGCGCCAAATTTGGTGAATTTCAGAAAAAAATGAGCCCAGCGCGCTATCGCTGATACTGCCGGAGGTATCCACCGCAACAAAGATGCGGTGTTTTCGCCTGATTTTCAGTCCCGGCAGCGTGCCAAAACGGCGGGAAGGCCTTTTAGCCGTATCCGACAAACGAGTGCGGCGACTGCTTTGGCAGGCCAATCGCAGCGCTCGCCGCCAGTCAACGGCACTTCGTGGCGTTTCTCGCCAACCGGACAACTCCCGGCGCAACGGCAAGGGCAGCGATTCCAGGCTTCCCGGCGGGCAAGTCGCCAATCCGAGTCGCAGCGCGGTATCCCATTTCACCCGGATTTCAGGGCCGGCCAGGGCCCACCACCGGTGCCTGTCGAGAGCCGCACTGCCCCTTTCTGCCAACAATTGCAGGGCTGCAGCGCTTTTGGGGTATGATAACGGCGAATGCCACGCGGTTACAAGCCGGTCATATATATCGTCCAGCGAGGAATTGTCCGATATGCGTAAATCGGGAAATTGTGCTTTTGCAATAAAATCAACGGGCAAGGCGGCCTCTACCAGCCACTGATTGACCGCCAGGTCGGCGGCGATGTGGAACAACCAGGTCATCTCAAAATCCCGTATACGAAAAGGATGCTGAAAAACCAGGTGTAACACTTCGTGCCGCAGCGCATTCAACTGCTCCTGATCTGTTAGTTGATCCCAATAAGCTGGATTAACAACTATTTCAAACCCGCCGCAATAATATCGAATCAATATGGTATTTCCTGCTTGCTTCTCTACTCGCCGGGGTAACCCCATCAGTACATGCGCGTAAAAAGGCGACTGCAGGAGCATTTGCACCATTGCGTTGATCAATGTAGCGGCGGTGTTGGACATGCGCTGAAAATTAATTGCAAGCTACGCATTTTGGAGAAATTGGCTATCGGCTCTTAAAGATAAACCGACAACAGGGAACCGACAAATTGTTATATTTGCGCAAACAAACCGAACCGATGCACGTGCTGATACGCAGGGCGGTGGTCATCGACCCCACAGGTCCGCTGCACCAACAACAACTCGATATCAGAATAAAAGAAGGTCTTATTGCAGAAACCGGGCCTTCCTTACAAGAGACTGCCGATGCTATCGTCATAGACGTTGCCGGCGCCCATGTGTCGCCGGGCTGGTTTGACCTGGGCGCCCAGGGCGGCGATCCGGGGTATGAACACCGGGAAGACGTCAATAGCCTGTGCAGGGCCGCTGCCGCAGGCGGTTATACCGGCGTTGCCTGTTTCCCCAACACCTCGCCCGCCATACAATCAAAAGCCGAAGTAGAATACCTGCTGCGCCGCTCGCAGGGCAATATCGTGGATATATGCCCGATCGGGGCGGTCTCGTCGGCTTGCGAAGGCAAAGAACTCACGGAAATGCTCGACATGCGCGCCTCGGGCGCCGCGGCTTTCTCCGACGGCAAACAAGCCCTGCAACATGCCGGTTTGATGCTACGCGCGTTGTTGTACGTCAAATCTTTTAACGGCGTTATTCTCAACAGGCCGCAAGACGACAGCATTGCCGCCAACGGACAAATGCACGAAGGCGTGGCGAGTACTTCGCTGGGGCTGAAAGGACTGCCCTCGCTGGCCGAAGAACTGATGGTGCAACGAGATATTGAGTTGGCGGCCTACACCCAATCGCGGTTACATATTCACAACATATCAACCGAGCGATCGGTGGAGTTGGTGCGGGCAGCAAAAAAAGCGGGCTTGCAGGTGAGCGCTTCGGTTGCCGTTATGAACCTGTTTTTCAACGACGAAGCCCTGCTCGATTTCGACTCCAATTTCAAGGTCCTGCCGCCTTTGCGCAACAACACAGATATTGCCGCCCTCAAAGCGGGATTGGCCGACGGTACTATCGATTGTATTACCACCAACCACGTGCCCCTGGAGGAAGAAGCCAAAAAACTGGAATACCCCTATGCCAAATTTGGCGCTATCGGCTTGCAGACCGCTTTTTCAGCGGCACTCACCAGCGTGGGCGACAGCTTGAGCATTGCGCAACTGGTAGATGCAATAGCCGTCAAACCCCGGCAGTTGCTGGGATTACCGGCGCCCGCCGTCGCTCCCGGTCATCCCGCCAATATCACGGTTTTTGATACGCAAAGCGAATGGACTTTCCAGCCGCACCTCAATTTGTCAAAATCGCACAATTCGCCGTTTTTTGGCTACCCCCTGAAAGGCAAGGTATGGGCAATTGTCAACAATAAACAACTGTCTTTGACCGTATCGTAAGAAAACGTATTTATATTAGCGTAGCGGTTTTCTGTTGTAAATTTATTTTTTCAAAACCTGCAACTGACAACCTGCGACCAGAATTATTCACCAAAACTTTCCATATCATGGACACATTAGACAATCCACAGGCGGTAGATCCCAAAACGGTTTCCCCCTGGCCTATTTCAATGCGTTACGGCGGTATTGCAGCTGTAGTACTCATCATTTTGGGATTAGTAATGTACCTCGCAGGATTATCTGACCCCTCCAAAAGCAACAGCGCAGGCAGTTGGATAGGCAATATCCTCAATTTTGCCGTGATGGTAGGCGCCGCTATAATCGCTGTTCGCAAACATCGCGATGAAGAACTTGGCGGCTATGTTAACTTCGGAAGAGCCTTTTCCGTCAGCTTTTTGGTCAATTTGATCATAGCCGTTGTCAGCGCAGTTTGGGTGATCGCCTTTTTCTCGTTCATTGCCCCGGAAATGATGGACGCCATCATCGAACAATCTAAAACACAGATGATCGAGCAACGAGGTATGACCGAAGAACAGGTAGAAGAAAGCATGAGCATGATGGGTTGGGCCTTCTCGCCGGTATTTATGTCTATCAGCGCCGGCTTTATGATGCTGGTGATGGGCGTAATCATCTCGCTTATTGTTGCTGCTGTAATGAAAAAAGAAGCCCCGCAAGCGGGTGTGATGTAATGGCGATCCGTACTCTTTTGTTAAAATACGGCATACCGGCAGGAGTAGGCGTTGTCGCCTATTTCCTGCTGTTTTACGCCTTCAGCCGCGAGGCCATGCTGCATTACGCCGTTTGGTGGAGCTCGATATTGATCAATATTGTTGCAATGGCGCTGGCAGTAAAAGCAAGCGCCAGTTTTGAATTTAAAGACAAACTGCGCGCCGCCTTCGCTGTATTTGCCGCTAGCAATGCGCTGTTTTACGTTTTCTATTACATCCTTTTCGGCGTTGTTGATCCCGGTTTGATCGAGTTGCAGTACCATTCGCTGGCTGATAACCCGCTATTGGGCGAATC
>DAINSQ010000023.1:22409-38739 GCA_036741235.1 Saprospiraceae bacterium
GCAGTCGCCGGCCTGATTAACAGATAGAAAAAGCATGGATATTACAGTAGTGATCCCCTTGTTTAACGATGACGATTCACTGCCCGAACTGGAAGCCTGGATTCGCCGGGTGATGGATGCCAACGGGTATAGCTACGAAATTATTTTTGTAGACGACGGCAGCAAGGACAACTCCTGGCAGATTATTGAAAAACTGAGCCGGGAAAATCCCAATGTCAAGGGTATCAAATTCAGGCGCAACTACGGCAAGTCGGCAGCGCTTAATGTAGCTTTTCACAGCGCCCTGGGCCGCGTGGTGATCACTATGGATGCCGATTTACAAGATAGCCCCGACGAAATTCCGGAATTGTACCGCCTCATTAATGAAGAACATTACGACCTGATATCAGGATGGAAACAAAAACGCTACGACCCCCTTTCCAAAACGCTACCCTCGAAATTTTTCAACGCTATTACCCGCTGGATCAGCGGCATTGCGTTGCACGATTTTAACTGCGGCCTGAAATCCTACCGCAGCGAAGTGATCAAAAGCATTGAAGTGTACGGCGAGATGCACCGCTACATTCCACTGCTAGCCAAGTGGGCAGGGTTTAATAAAATTGGCGAAAAAGTGGTGGAGCACCGCGCCCGCAAATATGGCGTGAGCAAGTTCGGCCTCGAGCGGTTTGTCAACGGCTTCCTCGACTTGCTGTCGATCACCTTTATGGGCAAATTCGGCAAGCGCCCCATGCATTTCTTCGGCACCCTGGGTACTTTGTCTTTTATTTTCGGCTTTCTCATTCTGCTTTACCTCAGTATCGCCAAACTGGTATACCAACAATACGGCATCGCAGATCGCCCGCTGTTTTACTTCGGCATCCTTACCCTGATCGTGGGTACCCAGCTCTTTGTCACGGGGTTCCTGGCCGAGTTGGTTACGCGCAACGCCCCCGACCGCAATCACTACCTGATTGAAAAAGAGATTAACGGAAATAATTAATACTGCCGGCTTCCGATTCCTATGCTGATTGTTCCATTCCTGCCTTTTTTGCTGCCGTCGCAAAAAGGGGACTTGACACGTACCGGTTTTTTGATGTACATTGCCGCTCAATATCTCATCCGTTCTTTTTTTTGCCGGCACTACATACCGAAATAATCGAACTGTACGTTCTGTTACGAAACGACATTGAACACTAAGTATTTCTATATTCCCTCACATATCAAAACTACCTCCCATGATCATTCTCGGTATTCTGTTGCTGATTGTCGTATTGTTTAATTTCGACATCGTAAAAGCATCTTAAAAACAAAAGGCCGTCTCAATTCACTGAGGCGGCCTTTTTTGTTGTCAGGTATGCGTAGTAAACCAGCCGTCGTTATCGCGATTTTCCTTTTCCCTGCGGCGCTCCGCTTTTGTTTTTTCAAACGTATCGGGGTCGAAAAAAGCCCCGGGAGGCAGTTGTTCTTCTGTTTCCCATGAATAAGGTTCGCGCGTCTCTTCCTTTTCTGATTTGTTTTTAAACCAAAAAGCGGTAAAAATACCGGCCAAACCGCCGAGCAGGTGGCTCTCCCAGGAAACGCCTTCCTGGCCGGGCAAAATGCCCATAAACATAGAGCCGTAGTAGAACACCACGATAAGGGCCAGGGCGATAGCGCGGATATTGCGGCGGAAAATGCCGTTCCAGAATAGAAAAGCTACCAGGCCGTACACAACGCCGCTGGCGCCGATGTGAAAAACGGGGCGGGCGAAAGTCCACACCGCTAATCCTGTAAGCAAATAAATCATGACGATAGCCGGCACGGCTACGCGGCGGTAGAAAAACAACACCATGGCGCTGAGTACGAACAACGGCGGCGTATTGGCCAGCAGGTGGCTGAAGTCGTCGTGGATCAGCGGCGCCAGTATGACCCCGCGCAATCCAAATAACTGCCGGGGGTAAATACCGAAAATACCCCACTCGGCATGCAGCAGCCATTGGAGTGTTTGCACTACCCACAACACACCTAAAAATTGCAGAGAAATCCAGATGCTTCTGGCAGCGTATTTGCCGTTTTGTTGCAGATTCGCCATATCATGTTTTTTCTGGTCGCATTTGCGGGAAGAACAACACCTCCTGGATGGCCTGCTGGTTGGTCAGCAGCATCGTCAGGCGGTCAATGCCGATGCCCAGTCCGGAAGTCGGCGGCATGCCGTATTCCAGGGCGCGCAGGAAGTCGTCGTCGAGCGACATAGCCTCCAGGTCGCCGCGCTCGCTCAACCGGAGTTGCTCTTCGAATCGCTCGCGCTGGTCGAGAGGGTCATTGAGCTCCGAATAGGCGTTGGCAATTTCTTTGCCATTGACAAACAATTCGAAACGCTCTACCAATCCCGGCTTGCTGCGGTGTTTTTTGGCCAGCGGGGTCATTTCTATCGGATAATCGGTAATATAAGTGGGTTGGATAAGGTTTTTTTCCACCTTTTCGCCGAAAATTTCGTCGATCAGCTTGCCTTTGCCCATGCTGGCATCCACATCGATATGCATTTTTTTGCACACCTCGCGCAGTTGCGCTTCGTCCATTTCCGCAATATCGATGCCCGTATATTCTTTGATGGCGTCAAACATCGACAGCCGGCGGTATGGCCCGGCAAATTCGATGATTTGCTCGCCTACCTGGGCTTTGGTATCGCCGTTGACCTCGCGGGCAATGTATTCCAGGCATTGTTCTACCATTTCCATCATCCAATCGTAGTCTTTGTAGGCAACGTAGATTTCCATGGAGGTGAATTCCGGGTTGTGGGTGCGGTCCATGCCCTCGTTGCGGAACATCTTCCCGATCTCGTACACCCCGTCAAAACCGCCGACGATGAGCCTTTTCAGGTATAGCTCGTTGGCGATACGCATGTACAACGGCATGTCGAGGGTGTTGTGGTGCGTCTTGAAAGGGCGCGCCAACGCGCCACCATGAATGGGCTGCAAAATTGGGGTTTCGACTTCCAGCCAGCCCTGCCCGTCAAAGTAGCGGCGCATCGCCGAGATGATGCGGCTGCGCTTGATAAAAACTTCTCTGACCTGTGGATTTACAGTGAGGTCCACGTAGCGCATACGGTAGCGCTGCTCGGGGTCGGTAAAGGCGTCGTGGACCTGCCCCTCCGCGTCGGTTTTTACGATGGGCAAGTTCCGCAGGGCCTTGCTCAATACCGTAAGCTGCTGCACATGTACGGTGGTTTCCCCCATGCGGGTGCGGAATACAAAACCTTGTATGCCGATATAATCGCCTATGTCGAGCAGTTTTTTGAAAACTTCGTCAAAAAGACTTTTGTCTTCGTCGGGGCAGATGTCATCGCGGCGCACATAAATCTGAATGCGGCCGCTGGAATCCTGGAGTTCTGCAAAGCAGGCCTTGCCCATGTCGCGCACCATCATCAGGCGACCGGCCAGTTGTACGTTTTCAAAACCGGCGGCGCCTTCTTCGTAGACGGCTTTGATGTCGGCAGCCATGGCATTTACGTTAAACAATCCCGCCGGATAGGGATCAATGCCCAGTTCTCGCATTTTTTGCAGGTTCTCGCGTCGCAGTATTTCTTGTTCGCTGAGGTGGTGCATCCTGTAGTTCGTTTGTATTTGATTATGAATAAAAACAAGAGGCTTTTTGAAAAGATTCGCAAAAATAGAAAAATATGTGGTCTGAACACCAAACAGCCCCTCACCGGCTTGCCGCCATCGCCTCCTGCACCATCAGCAACTCCATAATATTTTCCTGGTTGACGACGCCTACCAGTTCTTCGTTTTCGTAAACGGGGCTAATGGCGATGCCGGCCCGGGCCATTTGCTCGAAAGCGTCTTTGAGGCTCATTTCGGGGTTGAGCTGCACCACCTCCGCTTTGGCAATGCGGCCCACTGCCGTTTGGGCGTCGAATTCCTGGAGCCCCCTGATGATATCCTCGCGAGTGAGCACGCCTATGATGCGGTTGTCTTCTTCTACCAAAAACTCCTTCTCCTGGCCGTTTAGCAACAGTGCCACCGCCTTGTCGAGGCGCTCCCAGGCGTGCAGGGTCGTAAACTGGCGCATCAGCACATCGGCTACGCGATAGCGCGACAACACAGCTCGCGTGGATTCATAGCTGGCCTCGTTGCCGGCCCCGAGAAAAATAAAAATGCCGATAAAAACCAGCCAGACATTATAAAACAAGCCGAGTCCAATAAACCCTATACCCAGTATCTGCCCCAGCTTGGCGGCAATATTCGTGGCCTTGACCTTGTCGTAGCGCATGGCCAGCAGGGCGCGCAGCACCCGGCCGCCGTCCATCGGAAAAGCGGGTATCATATTAAACAGTACCAGCCATAAATTGACTACAAACAAATTGAAGAGAAAATTACCGGTATTGATAGCGCCGGTTGCGTCAGCGGGGAGTTGCATCTTGCCCTGCGTCAGCAATATCGCCCCGAGGATTGCGGCGATCACCACATTGACCGCCGGGCCGGCCAGCGCCACCCACAACTCCTGAATGGGTTTTTCGGGCATCTTCTCCATATTGGCTACCCCGCCGATGGGCAACAACACGATATTTTTTGTCTTTACGCCGTAGCGGCGGCCCGTAAGCGCGTGGCCGAACTCGTGCAAGACTACGCATACAAACAGCGACAGCACAAACCACAGGCTCCACAGGCTTTCGGCCAGGCTACGGCCGGCGCCGAGGTTGGTGAGCAAAATCCAGGCGACCAGCAGCATGAACGTCCAGTGAACAAAAACATCGATGCCGGCGAGGCGGGCTATGCGGAGCGACCATTTCATGATTGATGTGCTTTTCTTGCGTATCTTGCGTTGAATTATCAAAAATACAATTTTACGATGACGCCTCCTGCCACGCCGGCTAATAATTCGAGGATACTGCCCATTTTTCTCACCGTTTTCATCGACATGCTGGGCATCGGTATCATCATACCTGTTATCCCTGCTTTATTTTTTGACGCTTCCACCTCCATTTTCGATCCCTCGGTGAGCGAAGCGAGGCGTTCTATCCTTTATGGTTTGTTGGTAGCTGCGTATCCTTTTATGCAATTTTTCGGGGCGCCGCTGTTGGGCGCTTTATCCGACCGCTACGGGCGCAAACCCGTGCTGGTGATTTCCCTGTTGGGCACGATGGCGGGTTACATCCTGTTTGCTTTGGCGATATACCAGGAAAACGTTTGGCTGCTCTATCTCAGCCGCATGTTGCCCGGCTTTACCGGGGGCAATATTTCGGTGATCCTCTCTTCCATTGCCGATGTAAGCGATGAACAATCGCGCACCAAAAATTTCGGGCTCGTAGGCATGGCTTTCGGGCTGGGTTTCATCCTGGGGCCGTTTTTGGGGGGCGTTTTGGCCGATGATGCCGTAGTGTCGTGGTTCAACCATGCTACGCCGTTTTGGTTCACGGCAGGGCTCACCCTGCTGAACATTGGTTTTGTTCACTTCAAATTCGGCGAAACGCTGCAACAGCGGCGCGAATCGCGGCTAAGCCTGTTCACCGGCTTTAGAAACGTGGCAAAATCTTTTTCCATACCCAACCTTCGGGTTATCTTTGGCGTTGTATTACTACTTTCACTTGGATTTTCGTTTTTCACCCAATTTTTCTCGGTATACCTGATCCAGAAATTTGAATTTACCGAGCTCAAAATCGGCCAACTTTATGCCTGGATCGGCATTTGGCTGGCTATCACCCAAGGATTGACCGTAAGATTACTGGCGCGGCGTTTTCATTCCGCCCAATTGCTCAATGTGAGCATTTTAGGAATGGGCATAGCGCTGGGGTTGCTATTGATACCCGACAAGGCTGTCTGGTTCTACCTGATCAACCCCCTGATCGCTACTTTCCAGGGCATCTCTTCGCCGAATATGACGTCGGTGATTTCGATGCAGGCAGGCAGTGAGCGGCAGGGCGAAATATTGGGTATCAACCAGTCGATGCAATCGCTGGGTCAAATTATACCCCCGCTGATCGCCGGCTATATCAACGCCATTGACGTGCGTCTGCCTTTGCTGGCGGCCACTGTACTGACGCTGCTGGGGTGGCTGGTGTACGTGGCCGTGTTTCAACGCCGGACAGCTGGGCGGGGAGGGTGAGAGGGAGGGAGGGAGAGAGGGAGTGATCAACCCTCATAAACCCTCATAAACCCTCATAAACTTTTAACAAAGATGTTTACACCGAAACTGGTTTCCGTCCTGAAAGAAGGATATAGTTGGAAACAACTGCAAGCCGACCTTACGGCCGGTACCATCGTGGGTATAGTGGCTTTACCGCTGGCCATCGCTTTTGCCATAGCCTCTGGGGTTACGCCCGACAAAGGCCTGGTGACGGCTGTAATTGCGGGTTTTTTAATTTCGGTATTAGGCGGCAGCCGGGTGCAGATCGGGGGGCCTACGGGGGCTTTTGTGCCCATTGTTTACGGCATCGTACAGCAATACGGGCTCGATGGGCTTATCATCTCCACCTTCATGGCGGGTATCATGCTGGTAATCATGGGGCTGGCTCGTTTTGGCAGCGTCATCAAATTTATCTCTCATTCGGTCATCGTGGGTTTCACCAGCGGTATAGCGCTCATCATTTTTTCCTCGCAGATCAAAGATTTTTTTGGTTTAAAAATGGACAGCGTGCCCACCCATTTCCACGAAAAATGGTGGGCTTATTTCACCCATTTCCAAACCATCAACCCCTGGGCGGTGGCCATAGCAGTGGGCACAATTGCCTTGTCGCTGTTATTTACGCGTTTTAAGACCAAAGTGCCAGGATCGCTCGTCGCGATTATATTGAGTACCCTGGCTGTGCAATTGCTCAACCTGCCTGTAGAAACCATAGCCTCCCGCTTCGGCGATATACCCAACACCATTCCCGCTCCGTCAATACCGCAACTGGATTTTGAGACCCTGCAAAACCTGCTCAAACCCGCCCTCACCATTGCTTTGCTGGGCGCCATAGAGAGTTTGCTTTCTGCCGTGGTAGCCGACGCCATGACCGGCGGCAGTCACCGTTCCAATATGGAGTTAGTAGCGCAGGGCGTCGGCAACATGGCCTCTTCGATATTCGGCGGCATACCGGCCACCGGCGCTATTGCGCGAACGGCTACCAACATCAAAAACGGCGGGCGCAGCCCTATATCCGGCATGACCCACGCCGTCGTTTTACTGCTCATCATGTTATTTGCCGGCCAATGGGCGCAACTCATACCACTATCCTGTCTGGCAGGCATACTGGTAGTTGTAGCCTACAATATGAGCGAATGGCACACCTTCCGCGCATTGCTCAAGGGCAGCCGTTCCGACATAGCGGTACTGCTTACCACTTTTTTCCTTACCGTCGTATTCGACCTCACGATAGCCATCGAAGTGGGTATTGTGATGTCGGTATTTCTGTTTATGTACAACATGTCAAAAGTCAGCGGTATCGAGCAAATAACGGGTCCGCAGGTAGAAGGCAAAGAATCGGACGACCCGTTCGCCATTTCCAAATACAAACTCGCCAAAGGCATTGAAGTATTCGAGATCAACGGCGCCCTGTTTTTCGGCATGGCCCACAAGTTTAAGGAAACGATGGGTGTTGTAGAACGCAATCCCAAAGTACTCATTTTGCGCATGCGAAAAGTATCACTGGTAGACGCGTCGGGTATTAACAGCCTTCGCGAATTTCTCAAACGCATGCAACACGCCAAAATCAGGATCGTACTATCGGGCGTGCAACCCCACGTACGCGAAGAACTCGACAAATCGGGAATTATAGAAATGGTCGGCAGTGAAAACGTACTGCCGCATATCTCCCCGGCTGTTGATAGGGCCCATGCCATTTTGGAAGAGACAGGGAGGTAGAAAGTAGAAGGTTTTTAAAAATTTGAATATGAAACTCCTAAACACGACAATCGGCATAGTTTTAATCATAACTACCATGCTGATGATTGGATGCGAAGCTACAGACCATGCCGCTCTCGACAAACAGGACCCGCTGCAGCGCCTGCTCGACGGCAATGCCCGCTTTGTGAACGGCGACCTATGGCATCCCCACCAAACGGCTGCACGCGTGAAAGAAACCGCCTCGGGCCAACATCCCTTTGCGGTGGTCATCACCTGCTCCGATAGCCGGGTATCACCCGAAATTATGTTTGACGAAGGCATCGGCGACCTGTTCACCATCCGCACCGCCGGCAACCTGCTCAGCGATATCGAGCTGGGCAGCGTGGAATACGCAGTAGAACACCTCGGCGCCAAACTGATCGCCGTGGTCGGCCACACCGAATGCGGCGCCGTCAAAGCTTTCGTTGAAGGCGGCGAAGCCCCCGGCCATATCGCCGATCTGGTCGAGGCCATCGCCCAGGAATCGGAAGAACAAGCAGTGGTGAAACAAGTTGGCAAAAACCTGCCCGCCTGTATCGCCGCCAATGTGCTGCACGGCGTGGACCAACTGCGCCACGATCAACCCCTATTGTCTGAAAAAATCACCTCTGGCGAAGTAAAACTGGTGCCGATGCTGTACGACCTCAGTAGCGGCAAGGTGAAGGTGCTGAATGAGCAGGAGTTGAGGAAGGAGTACCACTTGAGATAATGAAGAATGAAGAATGAAAAAATACATTCTTCATTTTTAATTCTTCATTTTTAATTAACAAGGCGTAATGAATGTCTAGGTTGGGTATAAATAGAAAAAACAACCAACCATGCCATCCTACATCAAATTATTTGGCCTACTGGCCGTGACTGTGTTTTTATTTTCTTCTTGTGAAAAAGATGATGAATATTTTCCTGGAGAGGGGATACTCGGCGAATACATTGGAACTACTACTGTTATTGAGCATAAATACAATTCTTTAGGCCATTGGGTTGCTGATACTACCGTCTTACATGACAAGGCAAATGTTCTCAGATACAGTGGCACGCAATTAGGTATAAGGTTTGATCGTCAAGACTACTATTCCCCATATTATAGTCAGAAATTTCCTTTCAATCCATACGAAATTGGAGATTATAGCTTCAGTATCATTAATCCATCCGAGTCTTCAGGAGATGGAATTTTCATTGATATTAGTGCCGCAGACAAATATTTAAGATTTCATTCCTACCGGCTTGTGTCACACGGTGACTTTGATTCTATCACTTTCGAAGGCTGGAAAAAATAACAGCCAATATTTTTGCCATCTCTAACGTATAAGATAACAAACCAATTCACCATGAAACCCACAATTAATCTCATCTGCCTACTGGCGCTGGTTTCGCTTTTTTTCTCCGCTTGCAAAAAAGAAGATTACAAACCTATGCTAGTGGATATACTGGGCGAATACGTGGGCCCTTCTGTCCATGTCGAACACCAAAGCATTTACCACTGGGATTCAATTCAAGGTTTGCACAACGAGTGGGTAGTGAATACCGTAAACGTCAATGCCGACACGGTAGTCGTTTACCAGATCGACGAAAACCACGTACAGTTTAGCCTGAAAAGCCAGGGTAGGGATATTTGGTGGGACTCCTTTGTATTCGAGCCTTCAGAAAGCGGGAAATACGAATTTAAAGCCATTGATTCCAATTATTATACTTCCCGTAGTGCTACTGTCTATATCGATGTCTCTAAAGGATATTTGAAGCTTAACATGGGCCGAAGCGGATTATACGATCCCGGCGAGTATACCAAATTTGAAGGGTGGAAACAATAAAAGGGAAAGGCCCCTGCCGCAAGTGCAGGGGCCTTTCTCTTTCATCAATATAGTAGCGGCTATTTAGCTGCCAAAATCATCAAACGCAATATTACCCGGAGGCACGCCCAGGTCGTCGAGCATCTTCATGACGGCCGAGAGCATGAGCGGCGGACCGCAGAGGTAGTATTCCACCTCTTCGGGCTCTGGGTGGTTTTTCAGATAGTTTTCGAGTACTACCTGGTGGATAAAGCCCACGGGGCCCGTCCAGTTGTCTTCGGGAAGCGGCTCCGACAAAGCGATGTGGTACGAGAAGTTGTCGAATTCCTTTTCGATATTGGTGAAGTCTTCCGTGTAGAACAACTCGCGCGCCGAGCGGCCGCCGTACCAATACGATACCTTGCGGTCGCGCGTTTTGAGCGTGTGGAACAGGTGGAAGATATGCGAACGAAGCGGAGCCATACCGGCGCCGCCGCCGATGTAAATCATCTCCTTCTTCGTGGGTTTGATGAAGAATTCGCCGTAGGGGCCCGAAATCGTCACCTTGTCGCCCGGCTTGCGGGTAAACACATACGAAGAACAGATACCCGGATTTACCCCCATCCAGTTGTTGGTTTTGCGATCCCAGGGCGGCGTGGCGATACGGATGTTGAGCATCACGATATTGCCTTCCGCCGGGTGGTTGGCCATCGAGTAGGCGCGGAATTCCGGCTCGGGGTTGACCATTTTAAGGTTCCAGAGGTTGAACTTGTCCCACTCAGGCCTGAACTCGTCGGGTTTCTTGCCCATACGCGGGTGAGCCGTAATATCGATATCTTTGAAATCGCAGGTAATGCGGGGCACATCGATTTGCACATAGCCGCCCGATTCGAATTCGAGGTGTTCGCCTTCGGGCAGTTTCACCACAAATTCTTTGATGAAGGTAGCCACGTTGTAGTTAGACACCACTTCGCATTCCCACTTTTTGATACCGAAGATTTCTTCGGGTACGCGGATGTGCATATCCTGGCGCACTTTCACCTGGCAGGCCAGGCGTTTGTGTTCGGCCACTTCCTTGCGCGTAAGGTGGTTGAGCTCGGTGGGCAGCACATCGCCGCCGCCGGCGTCAACATGACATTCGCACATGGCGCAAGTGCCGCCGCCGCCGCAGGCAGAGGGCAGAAATATATTTTTGTCGGAAAGTGCCACCAACAATGAAGAACCGGGCTTGACCAACAGCGGGTTAGCCTCATCGCCGTTGATAACGATTTTTACGTCGCCTTGCGGTACCAGCTTCCTTTTTGCGTAAATCAGCAGAAAAGCAAGCAGCGATATTACCGCGCTAAATACCCCTATTGAAAGGAGAATATTGCCGACCATTGACATTAATAGCATATCGCAGATCACTTGTAGTGAAGTAATTTATTATTTCTTCAACCCCATGTACAACGCGGGGTCAATACCCATCAGGCTCATAAAGGCAATGCCCATCAGGCCCGTGAGGATGAAGGCCATACCCAGGCCGCGCAAAGCCGGCGGCACATTGGAATAAGCCATTTTTTCGCGAATAGCGGCCATAACAACGATAGCCAGGGCCCAGCCGAAACCGCTGCCAAAACCAAATGAAAGCGAGTTGGTGAAATTATACTCGCGGGAAATCATAAACAGCGAACCGCCCAAAATGGCGCAGTTTACCGTAATCAGCGGCAAAAAGATCCCCAACGCATTATAAAGCGAAGGCGAGAAGCGCTCCACAATCATCTCTACCAACTGCACCATAGCGGCAATGGTAGCGATAAACAGGATAAAGCGCAAGAAAGTCAGGTCAATACCAAAAAGGCCGCGATCCAAGAGCAAATATTCATTGATCAGCCAGTTGACAGGGATGGTAATCGCCTGTACGAAAATTACCGCAGCGCCCAAACCCACCGCCGTTTTTACGGTTTTGGATACCGCCAGAAACGAACACATGCCCAGAAAATAAGAGAGCACCATGTTCTCGATGAAGGCCGACTTTATGAAGATGTTTAATGCTTCCATGATTGTTTCGTTAAAACGAGATTAGGAAATGTCCACCAACTTCTTATTATAAGCGCGTTGTATCCAGATCAGGACGCCAACCAGCAAAAGGGCCGAAGTAGGCAGTACCATCAGGTTGTTGTTGGCATACCAGCCAAACCAGCTGCCTTCGGCTGCCGTATTGATCATGTATGCGCTATTGGGACCGATGATTTTCATTTCAATAGGACTGCCGGCAAACAAGCTGCCTTTGCCCGTTATTTCTCTGATCACTGATACCAGAATCAATACCGCACCGTACCCCAGACCATTGCCTATGCCATCGAGAAAAGATCGCCAGGGTTTGTTGGCCATAGCAAAAGCCTCCAGGCGCCCCATTACGATACAGTTGGTGATGATTAGTCCGATAAATACGGAGAGCTGTTTCCAAATAGCGTAATTAAACGCCTTGAGAATGAGCTCAACAATAGTTACCAGCAAGGCAATGATCACCAATTGGGCAATCATGCGCACTTCTTTGGGTATGTACTGCCGAATGGATGATGTAGCCAAATTGGAAAATGCCGTAACGAAGGTTACTGCAATAGCCATGACCACCGACGGGTATACCTGGGTGGTTACTGCCAGCGCCGAACAAATACCCAACACCTGAACCGTGATCGGGTTGTTGTCGTTGAGCGGATCGGTGAGCAGTTTGCGCTCTTTTTTGCCGAACCAGGGCTCTTTTTCCGCCGGAGCGCTTATTACCGTATTTTCAGCCATAATCTACTTTTTTATCAAGTTATACGGATGCCCGCTATGGGTAGCCGATTGATATGGATGTTCTGCTTAGCTCTTTTTTAACTTGTCAAGATAGGGTTTGTAATACTTCAGGCCCCTATCGATCATTTCGGTTACCCCGTTGCTGGTGATGGTAGAACCTGTGATGGCATCCACATCGTGCATAGGGTCGCGAGCGCCGCCTTTGCGCACAACGATGGAGACAAATTCCCCTTTTTCGTTGTTGATTTTTTTATTGATGAATGAGGCGGGGAAAGCGGGGTTGTCTTTGATTTCTGCCCCCAGACCAGGAGTCTCCCCCTTGTGGTCAAAACTGGCGCCGGCAACCGTGTTCAAATCAGACTCCAGAGCAATATTGCCCCAAATCTCGTCCCACAGGCCGTTGCCCCGAACAGACAGGATGTAGTACTTCTTGCTGTCGTCAGGATTATTATAAATAAATACAGGTAGCAGACGTTCAGCTTCGGGTTTCTTCTTTTCCTGGGCGAGATTTACTTTCTCAGCCTGCATCCCGTCCACAATTTCGCCTTTCATGTTAACAACAACCTGCTCGACTTGTTTTTCAAAAATGTCGAGAACCTGCTGATCACTGAGTTCGTCGAATTTGTCGCCGCCCAATTGCGAGCGAACTGCTGCCAGGATAGCGCGTTTGTTGAATACAGCCTCGCTTCGCGTAGCGTATGGCTCAGTCCAATAAAACATGCCGGCCAGTATCAAGGCAGTGATAACTGTCATGATCAGCGTAAACCGGAGAATATAGCCAGAAGATCCCACGCTTGTCAGTTTTTATTTATTAAACAATTATTGCGCAGCCGCTTTTGCCCTGCGCGCCCTGCGCTTCATGTTGGCTTCTACCACATAGTGGTCGATGAGCGGCGCAAATACGTTCATCAATAATATGGCCAGCATCCAGCCTTCAGGGTAGGCGGGGTTCATCACACGGATGATCAAACCGAATACGCCGATGAAAAATCCGTATATCCACTTGCCCATGTTGGTGGAAGCAGCAGTAACCGGATCGGTTGCCATAAAGGCAATGGCAAATAAAAAGCTGCCCATGTAGAAGTGGTAATACCAGGGTACGTTCATGAAGGGGGTCATGCCCCAGGCGTTAAACAACAAACCTGTGAATGCCACGCCGAAAACACCCGCCAACATGACGCGCCAACTGGCAATGCCGGTGCCTATCAGGAATAAAGCGCCCAGGATGATGAGCGGCTTGCTGGTTTCACCTATCGAACCGGGTATTAATCCCCACCACATATCGCCTGCGCTGTATGTGGCAACAATTTTCTCCCATCCGCCCTGATACCCCAATGCCATTGGCGTAGCGCCGGTGTAGGCGTCAGTTACCGGGGTTCCGCCCGCGCCAAACGTACTCCAGCCCCAGGATTTAAAGATGCCGTCAAAGAAGTGGTAGATACCGCCGTATTCCGTCGTTTGGTATACGCCGTTGACTTTCTCCAAGCCGGAAACCCATACTTCATCGCCAGCTATATATGTAGGATAGGCAAAAAACACGAATACCCGCGCCAATAATGCGATGTTGACGATGTTCATACCCGTGCCTCCGAAAGCCTCTTTGCCGATAATGACGGCAAAAGCTACCGAGAGCGCCAATATCCACATGGGAATATCGGGCGGCATCAACAACGGGATCAAGGCGCCGGTGACCAGGAAACCCTCTTCTACACCGTGCCCCCTGCGGGATGCATAGTAAAATTCAATGCCCAAACCTACTACGTGCGTAACGATGAAGATGGGCAGGATTTTGATCAAACCATACACCAATTTGAGGTGCAAGCCCTCGAGCAACCCCGGATATTGGCCAATGGCGCTGAAGTGCTGGTGGCCGATGTTGAAGGTGCCAAACAGATAGCACAATTGAAGGGCCAACACCACATAAACCATCGTTCGCTTCAGATCTATGCCGTCGCGAATGTGAACGCCGCCGGTTGTGACGATTTTGGGTGTGAACGCAAACGTGAAGAACGCATCGTATGCCGTATGCAGCAATGGCGACTTCTTCTTGTCGGGTTCTATTCTTTCAAAAAAATGAAGTAACGCTTTTTTCATGATCGTAATATAGCGGTTACTGGATGTGTGTATGAATTAGCTCTGCTCGCGCATCATGTCCAACCCCTGGCGCAAAATATGCTGCAAAGGCTGCTTGGAGGTACACGCAAATTCGCAGAGTGCAATATCTTCTTCACTTAATTCGAGGATGCCCAGGCCTTCCATTTTTTCAAAATTGCCGGCCAGGATGGCTTTCATCAGGTGCTGCGGGTAAATGTCCATCGGCAGTACTTCCTCGTATTGACCGGTGACTACAAAAGCCCGCTTTTCGCCGTGCGTATTGCTGTCAGCCTTGAATTTGGCGCCAGGTATCAGGAAATTGGGATAAGTTCTGGACAAAGACGGGCGCAGCGAACCCGGGATAAGCCAGCCGAACAGCTCATAGTAGTCGCCTTCTTCGATTACGGTGACCTGGTCGTCCCAGTAATTCAAAAATCCGTTTTCTGCTTTGTGTTCGCCCGTAAGCACATCGCCGGAGATAATCCGTACGTGTTTACCTTTGAGATTGCCCTTTACCAGGTCGCTGATGCTGGCGCCCAGGTATGTTTTTACGTATTGTGGGGTCTCCAGTTCGGCGCCGGTGAGCGCTATTACGCGGGCGGAGTCAAAACGACCTTCTGTAAATAAAGTGCCGAGGGTAATTACTTCCTGTACTCCCATCGCCCACACGCTGTCGCCACTGTTAATGGGCTTGATGTGGTGGATTTGAACACCAACATTGCCGGCGGGGTGTTTGCCGCGGAACCAATATTTCTCAACACCGGTGGCTTGGGTAAATACCGCCGATGGCGGATTGTCGCCCCGGGCATCGAGGCCCAGGAAGACTTTGCCTGATGTGAGATGCCCTAATACGTCAAGCCCTTTCTGGAAAGCAGCGCCTTTGCCTTCTACTACAAAATTGAGATCGGGCGCCAGCGGCGCAGTATCAAAAGTGCTGATGAAAATATCGCGAGGAACTTCGGTCGGATCAGGTATTATATCAAATGGGCGACGGCGTATCATGGGCCACACGCCGCTGTCGAGCAGAAAACGCACCAGTTCTTCCCGCGTGCACTTGCCCAGGTCGGGCGCTTTGAACTCGCGGTACTGCATATCCATATCCGCCAATATCACAACTTCCTTGATAGCGCGTTTTTCGCCGCGATTGATGGCGATCACCTCGCCGCTAACCGGAGCGCAATACTTGATATCAGGTTGGGATTTGTCGTGGAAAAGCGGATCGCCGGCTTTTACAATGGCGCCAACTTCTACCTCCATTTTCGGGATAGGCGAGTTGCCGCGGAAGTTGGCCGGTAATACGGCATAGGTACTAGCCTTGACTTTTGTGTTGATCTGCGGAGCAGCTTCGCCTTCGAGATTGATATCAAAGCCCTTGTGCAGCGTGAAAAGCGGCTCGCCGCCGACATAACCCGGCTGCTTGGCATTGAACAATTCGCGCATTTGCGGGAAAAGTGAAAAATTGGCGCCGGATTTATCAGCGCCCAGCCGCTTGGCTTCAATAGCCATCAGATTTTCAGAAACCTGAACGATTATGTATATTACTATCAACAGCGCCAGGGCCGCCAGTCCATATACAAACCAATTGGAATCGCTCTTTGTCGCCGCCGGCGCTTCCGTTTGGGCTTCGGCAACCTGCGCAAGCATGATTAATGCCGGTAAAATCAACTTGTGTATCCCGCTTTTCATCGTTTTGTCTTCAATTGTGTGAGCCGGATTAAAAAAACTTGGCAAATATAGAAACGTTTCCAATTATTAAGCATTTACCCCTTTCCCTTGTTGCAGTTCAATGGCTATTTAGATTTATTCTAAATTATTGTAGGTTGTAGGTTGTAGGTTGTAGGTTGTAGGTTGTAGGTTGTAGGTTGTAG
>DAINSQ010000024.1:0-38602 GCA_036741235.1 Saprospiraceae bacterium
CCTCATCCCCCCTCATAACCCCTCATCCCCCCTCATAACCCCTCATAACCCCTCACAAGACATTCAAATCAAGTCATGAAAAAACAGCTCATTACACTTCTGACCTTGCTGGCCGGCTTTTCGGTCATTAGCGCGCAGCAGGCGGCGCCAAAACCTTGCGCTACCCCCGCATTCAAATCGGAGTGGCTCAAGCGCTATCAGCAAAATCCGGATGCTTTTCCAAAAAGCAATGGGACCATGTATGTGGATATGACCATTCATATCATGGGCAACGACGCCGGGCAAGGATATTTTTCCATCGCAAAAACACTGAACGCATTTTGCGAACTCAACGAAGATTTCGAGCAGGCTGATATTCAGTTTATTATAAAAGATATATTATATCACGACAATACGGAATACTATAGCCACCAGGAGTTTGAGCCGGGTCTCGAAATGATGTACACATACAATGTACCTAATACCCTCAACTGTTATATCGTGGACGATCCTGCCGGCGCCTGCGGTTACTCTGCTTATGGCATAGGTATCGCGTTGCAGAAGGGATGCATCAATACGGGCGACAATACCTGGGCGCATGAGGCCGGGCACGCACTGTCGCTGCCGCACCCTTTCTACGGCTGGGAAGGATATGATCATAATTACAACCTCCCGGCGCCAGCTTTTGTCTTTGGCAATGAAGTGGAACGTATCGATGGCAGTAATTGCCAAAATGCCGGCGACGGCTTCTGCGACACGGCGCCCGATTATCTCAATTACCGATGGGGGTGCGATAACAACAACAATAGCGTTACATCGCAAAAAGACCCCACCGGCGTTTCATTTTATTCGGATGGCAGCCTGTTTATGTCGTATTCGCTTGACGCTTGCAGCCATAGGTTCTCCGACGACCAGATTGCCGCTATGCGCGCCAATCTGCTCGACGATAATGTCGCCCTGATGAGCGAAACCCAACCTGATGGCATTATTGATGATAACCCCGTTCTGACGGCGGTTAACCCCGCCCAGGGAGCCTCGGCGCCCAATCCCAACGAAGTGACGCTGCAATGGGAACCCGTGCCCAACGCCACGCATTACGTGTTGCAACTCAACCCGTTCTCTTTTTTCAGCGTGGTAGTCGATCAGTTTATTGTTGAAGGCACTTCATTAACTGTCAGCGGCTTGTTGCCCAATCGCACTTATCATTGGCGCGTACGACCTTTCAATAATATCTATACCTGCACTTCGTTCACCAATTCGCAGCAATTTACAACCGGTAGTGTGACGAGTACTGACAATCCGGGCGAAAACCCGGCGCTACGTATCTATCCCAATCCAATAAGCAAAGGGCAATCGCTGCACCTTCAAATCGGCGAGGACATGCAGGGCCAGGCGCTGATTACATTGTACACCGCTGCCGGCGCTCAGGTATGGAGCGGTACGCCCACCCTGGCCAAAGGCGACCAAATTATTGATTTGGGTATTGAATCGCTTTCTTCCGGCATTTACCTGTTGCGCATTATTCAAGACGACAGGCAGTGGCAGTCAAAACTCATTATTCAACACTAATATGATTATGGCGCGTATAGCTTTGATTGTCGGTTTTTTGTACTTCTTGATGGCCGGCGCGGGGGCGCAGGAAACAGTTAATCCCTGCGGTACGCTGATGGGGCGCAATGCCTGGCTCAAGCGATACCAGGCGGCGCCGGAGGCTTTCCCTAAAAGCAATACAACGCTATACGTGCCGCTTACCATACACCTGCTGGGCAGCGATAACGGACAGGGATACTTTTCTGTGGCCCGCCTGCTCGACGCCTTTTGTACCCTCAACAGTGATTTTGAAGATGCGAATATCCGGTTTTATCTGGAAGGAGACATTCGTTATCTGCCGAATTCATTCTGGAATTCGCACCCCAGCGTACTCGACGGGGCCGAGATGATGTTTGAAAATAACGTAGCCAATACCATTAACTGCTACTTTATGTCAAATCCGGCGGGCAATTGCGGTTATAATCTGCCTTATGCAGGCATTGCCATTCGCAAGGACTGCGCCGACGAATCCGACCATACCTGGGCGCACGAATTGGGCCACGCCTTGTCGTTGCCTCATCCGTTTATCGGCTGGGAAAACGGCGGTAGTTACGGCAACCCGCCGCACAATTACAACAACCCGGCGCCTCCTTTTGTTACCTACGACTATACCTACTTTAAAGATACGCTGATCATTGATACGCTGATCATCGATACGGCATACGTAGAGTTGGTAGACGGCAGCAATTGCCAAATCGCCGCCGACGGCTTTTGCGATACTTCGCCCGATTATCTGGCCGACAGGTGGCAGTGCAACGCCAATTCACAAAGCCCAACCCTGCAAACAGACCCGCTGGGCGTGACTTTTCGCTCCGACGGTACTTTGATCATGTCATACAGCGACGATGCCTGCGCCAACAGGTTCTCTCCGGAGCAAATTGCGGCCATGCGCGCCAATCTGCTCGATGAAAAGCCGAATTTACTCTATAATCAGACCTCAGAAACGCCGGTAGCCGGTATTACTAGTCTCGTTCAGCCCGCCGAGGCAGAACAAACGCCGTTCAACCAGACTATGCTACAGTGGTTGTCTGTGCCCAATGCGTCGCATTACCTGGTGCAGGTGAGCCGGTTGAGCGCTTTTCCCGGCAATATTACGCTGGAATTCGTAGTGACTGACACGATGATCGTTTTACCCGCCCTGGATATCAATAAAACCTACTATTGGCGGGTAAGGCCCTTCAACCGGCAATTCCACTGTGTTGAATTTACCGGACACCGGTCGTTTGTGACGGCAGAGGTGTCGTCGACGCCTGCCATTTCAGGCGTGGAATCCATACAGCTTATTCCCAATTTGCTGACTCCCGGAGAACACCCCGCATTGGATATCCGTTCATCGAAGCAAATTGCGCTTCAAGCCGCGTTGACGGCAGCAGACGGCCGGGTTATGCAGCGCTTGTCGCTGGAGGTGCAACCCGGCGTCAACAGGTATCAACTCGATTTGTCCGCTATTTTGCCTGCTGGATTTTATTCCTTGATCTGCACTGACGAAAACGGCGGCGTTTATGGGGCAAAACTAATCATCGCAGATCGTTGAGCGAATAATTAGAAAAGATTGAACAAATGGCCCATATCGCGCTGCTTGGTGCGCAAGTAGGCCTCATTGTCCGCTTTGGGTACGATCACTAGTGGAATGCGATTGACCAGTTGGACGGGAGCATTTTCAAACGCGTCTATTTTATCCGGATTGTTGGTAAGCAAATTGATGCGGCTGACGCCCAGCGACCGGAGCATGTCAATGGCGATGTCGTAATGGCGGGCGTCAACCTCCAATCCGAGATGCAAATTGGCATCTATGGTATTGAAGCCCAGATCCTGCAGATTATAGGCTTTCAATTTATTAATAATACCGATCCCCCTGCCTTCCTGGCGCAAGTACAATAAAATGCCGTGTTCTTCGGCTATCATTTCCAATGCGCGTTCGAGTTGTTCGCCGCAATCGCAGCGCTGGGAGCCGAACAGGTCGCCGGTGATACACTCTGAATGGATACGCGTCAGTACGGGTTTGTCGAGTTCGCACGACTCGTGTATCAATGCCAGGTGCGGCATCCAGTCGTCTGGGTAGTGCGCAAAGGCAACCATTTTGAATTTGCCCCAGTAGGTAGGTATGATGGCGCTTGCTTGCTGTTTCAATTAATGAATTGCTGTATATTGCCGAAAAAATAAGAACACAATAATAAGCTATTCGCAGCTATAAAAGTTTATAGATTCGCACAAGATTTTATTCTGGCTATGACGCAAAAAAAATCCACGCTACGCAATCAGCCGCCCAAACGCCGCTACGGCGCGGGTATCGCGGTATTCATCATGGTTATAGTTATTTCTTTTGCCGGCTGGCTGATCTGGCAATCCGGTCAACGAAAACCTTCAGGGCCTATGTTCATCAAAGAGGGCGTCCTGCAATTTACAGCTACGCAGGGTGGCAACGCATTACAGGAAATCGACATAGAAATCGCCGACGACGAACTGTCGAGGGAGCGGGGGTTGATGTGGCGAAAATCAATGGAAGAAGGGCAGGGCATGTTGTTTATCATGGATGAAGAAGAGATGTTGGCATTTTGGATGTTAAACACCTACATACCTCTCGATCTGATTTTTGTTGATTCCGGTTTTAAGATAGTCACCATTCGAAAAAATGCCGTGCCGCAGCAGCTCGACCGCATTCCATCGAGTCAGCCGGCATTATATGTTGTAGAAGTAAATGCCGGTTTTTGCGATAAATTCGGCATCAGGGAGGGGCACTACATCGCTTTTGAGCGCCTGAAATAAAAAAAGGGCTTCATCGAAATACCGATGAAGCCCTTTTTTTTGGGAAGGAAGTATTAATAACCTCCTGTTTTTTTCTGACCTGTATTGGCGGGCGGATCCATTTCCACGTCTTGAGACGTAGCTACGCGAAACTCCACCCTGCGGTTCATATAGCTGCTGCTGGCGGGTACCAGTGCATCGGTTTTTCCTTTCCAGTTGATTATCAGCCTGCCGCGGCCGATGCCGTGGTTGTTCACAAGGTGGTCCACGATGGCTTTAGCGCGCTGATAAGACAGGTATTCGTTGTATTCTTCGCTGCCGGTTTGGTCGGTATGGCCGATAATGACCAGTTTCATATTGGGATTGCCCTTGAGCATGCGAGCCATGCTGGCCAGCGTGCCGTAGTCGGAGAATTTGATAGAAAAACTCTCGGTGCCGAAGTGTATCATCGGCAAGAACCATTCGGAGATGGGCCCCGGGCGACCGCCGCCGCCAGCGCCGCCGCCGCCCGTCGTGCCGCCGCCTGATTGATAATCCTGCAGGGCTTCTCTGATCAATTCCTTAACGCGGTCTTCCGTAACGCCGCCGCCGCCGATGGGGTTCTCCACGACGCCGTCGGCATTAACGCGTTCGCCGGCGCGGAGCGGATAGAACGGTTCTTTATCGCGAAAATCGGGAACGCCGTCTTTGTCGCTGTCGAGTACGCGGCCTTTCGTATCCACCGGCGCATTGGCGGGCGTATCGGGCTCCTGGTCAACAGCGTCAATAACGCCGTCACCGTCGGAATCCTGGAGGCCTTCTTCCTGTTTTTTCTTGACGTCTTTCAGGTCGTTGAGTACAACATCGAGCGGATTGAGCCAATAGAGCGGTTCCGATAATTTGGAAGAATTGCCGAGGTTAAAGTTGACGCGAAGATTGGCGTAATGCATCAAGTCGCGGAACGGCGTGCGCACGCCCACTTCCTTTTCGGAGCCGTCCATGAGGTCGGCTCTACGGCCAAACAGCGTGCTGGTTTGCCATTCGAGGCCCACATTGATGCGTTTGCTGATGCGATAGGCCAGGCCCAAACCTGCGGTGGCATGCGGCGCAAAAGCGCGCTCGATGGTTGAATCCATCCGGCTTACGAGCTCCTCGTTTGTAAAGTTTGTTTCATAAAAATTGCCGCCGCCGCCGATAAGCGCGTATAGATTCATCTTGCGCACGCTCTGGTCGAAGCGGAAGCCGTTAAGCGAGATCACCAGAAAGCCGGTGCCTGCAAACATGTTGGAGGAGTAGGTCCTGTCGTCGCTCGTTGCCCCCTCGGCAATGGCATAAAGCCCGTCTGCGCGCAGGGAGAACATGTAGTCGATAGATTTTCTCACGTGAAGGCCTGCGCCGTAACCCGGTTTGGATTGTACGTCGCCGCTCAGAAAGAAATAGCCGCCATGCACGCCGACTTCCCACATACTCGCCGGGCGTTTACCGCCGCTATCCTGAGACCAGGCCAGATGGAATGCGAGCAGACAACTTAAAATCAGTAATGTACGTTTTTGAAACATAGGGGAAAAGGTTTTTGAGTTAGTGTTCATGGTTGTTAACGATAAAAGGTTTGACGCGTTATTCGCCAAACCTTTTAAGTAAGCCTGAAATAGGGCCTAATTGCGGGCCAGCGATCAAAGGCGCCTGTATATCCAAGTGATATAGAGCCGATTACAAATGCTATAATAAACAGTTGCCGTTGATATACTGGGTTAATAGGTGCAAATGCCTTACAAAGTTATTTTTTTATTTTGCTTGGTGTGTAAAATTGGCCTGATTTTTTGAGCTATCAGGTTAGGTCGGAATCATTTACCTTTGCAAAAACCACCGATTGCTATGTTGGAAAGCTGGTTATTACCTGTTCAGCCCGAAGATATTCTGACTACGCCTTTGCAAAAACACCAGTTTGGAAAGCGCATATATTGTTTTTCAGAAAATAACGCCAATCTGCGCCATACCAAAATTGCACTGGTAGGTATAGGCGCCATTGACGCCAATGCGGTTCGTCAGGAGTTGTATCAGTTGGCTTTCCCTTTTGAAGGGTTGGAGATTGCTGACCTGGGTAACGCGCGGCGAAAAAATGTGGATTTTATTATTCCGTTGATCAAAGAATTGCACGATAGCCGGATTATGCCCATACTAATCAGCCCGGAGCCTTATCACCTCATGGCGCAATACAAGGCTTTTTTGAGTTGGAAAGAGCTGATCAGCCTGGCCGTGGTTGACGAATCCATTCCGCTGGGCGATTCAGGGGCCAAGCGCAAATCGCACTATTTACAGGATATACTCTACGATAAAGACGGCGGCGTCTTTCACCTGGGCCTCATCGGCTGCCAGTCGCACCTGTCCCCCCCCGCTGCCTTTGAAGCCCTCGAACAACAACATTACGATTGCATAAGATTGGGCAAGGCTCGTACAGAATTGCAGGAAGTCGAACCCATTATCCGCGATGCCGATGTAATGGGATTTCATTTACAAGCCCTCAAACAATCGGAGGCGCCGGGGCTGGCAACGCCCACACCCAGCGGGTTTACGGTAGAAGAAGCCTGCCAGCTTTGCCGTTATGCCGGATTGAGCGACAAACTGAAGTCGTTCGGCGTGTTCGGCTTTCGCGAATCTCGCGATTTGCGCAGGCAAACCGCCCAGGTTGTCGCTCAAATGATTTGGTATTTTATCGAAGGGTTTTATCAACGAAAAAATGATTACCCCGTATCTACTGACGGACTGGTAGAGTATATCGTCGATTTTAAACAGCAGGAATACCATATCGTTTTTTGGAAAAGCCAGAAAAGCGGACGCTGGTGGATGCAAGTCCCCGGCAAAGCCGGCAAGAAGTACCAGCGCCATCACCTGGTGCCCTGCTCTTATAACGATTATCGCCTGGCCTGTCAGGAAGAACTTCCCGACCGGCTGCTGAATGCTATGCGAAGGTTGCAGAGATGAAGAGGGGGGACTTACTGTGGGTTGTCGGTTTGCCAGTTCGTTTATCGGTTTACGCAATAGTCCAATAGTCCAACTTATGTGCCTTTGTAAAGAAATAGCTTATGCCCCGGTTTGTTACAAAGGCCCAAAGGGCACGAAGTACCACAAAGGCTTGGATTTCAAAGCTCCAAAGCCACTGCCAGTCCAAAAGTCTAATAGTCTGATAGTCTCAGCGCCTTTTCTTGTATGAGGAGAAGAAACTCCGCACGCGCATTTGCAGCACTCCCCAGATAGCCTCTTTAATAATGCCTCTCGACATTTTGGAGCTGCCTTCCAGGCGGTCGGTAAATGTGATGGGGACTTCTTTGATGGAAAAACCCAGTGACCGGGAGGCAAATTTCATTTCGATCTGGAAAGCATAACCGACAAATCGAATTTTTTGCAAATCAATTGCTTCAAGTACAGGACGGGTATAACATACAAAGCCGGCGGTGGGGTCTTTGACCGGCATCCAGGTGATACAGCGTACATAAAGCGAAGCGCCGTAAGACAATAAAATGCGGTTGTAAGGCCAGTTTTCGAGGCGTCCGCCTTTTACATAACGCGAACCTACAGCAACATCGGCGTCATTGGCGGCGCAGGCGTCGTACAAGCGGAGCAGATCGGCCGGACTGTGCGAGAAATCGGCGTCCATCTCGAAAAAATAGTAATAATGGCGTTGAAGCCCCCATTCAAAACCGGCGATATAAGCTGTGCCGAGGCCCAGCTTGCCGCTTCGTTCCATCAAAAACAGAGATTCAGGATATTTTGCTTGCAGGGCTTTGACCAATGCGGCGGTGCCGTCGGGCGATCCGTCGTCTACGATTAGCACATGAAATGGCTTGCCCAGTGAAAACACCGTGTCAATCATCCTGACGATGTTTTCCCGTTCGTTGTAGGTCGGTATAATGACTAAGCTATCTGACAAATTGAGGGCGTTTGCTCTAAAAAAAGAAGCCCCAAATATAGGGGATATTATTTTTATACCAAATCCTGTTCTTCCCAGTTCTTGCGGGATTGTTTCTGGAGCGTTTTCAGGTCGAGCGAGTCTTCTTCATCATTGTCGTTCCGGCGACGGGATCCTCCGCCTTCCAATCGTTTTAACTCGCGCTCCATCTCCTTCTCCTCCCAGTCTTGTGCAAGCCAAGGCAGGCCAAAAGCAGAAAAATAATGGCTGATGAGACCGATAGACCAGCCTAGTGTCGGAAAAATAAACCACCAGGCGCCAGAGTAGGTTACTACGTTGAGTAAAAACAGGAAGGTATTAACTGCAATGAATGCGCCCAGGTGACCATAAAATCCTTTTTTGGCCTGTACGCGCTTTTGAGCTTTGACGAGGTTGCGATCCATAATTATCTAGGCTTTATTAGAATCATAAAGATAATGCTAACTGGTTGGAATATGGTGTTAAATTAGATTTAGTGCTATTGCAGGGGCTTAAACTCTCGATTTTGCCGGACGGAATAGTTGCCGCGCCCAGCAACCCAGCAGCGCGCCAAGTCCGCCATAAATACCGCCGATGATAGCGGTGACTGCCAGCATACCTGATGCGCCGATGCCTTTGAGCAAAAGCCCCATCTTTTCGGCAAGCAAACCGTTGTTGAGCTCGCTTAGGTACAGGGCATAACCGCCCCATAAAATTGCGGCCCCCAGTAGTCCGGCCAGAAAAGCGCCGGTACGGTTGTGCGACCCCACGGCGCCGGCAATGGCGCCCGCCGGGGCAATACTCCACCAGGGTAATATTGATTGGAATAATAATCCCAGCAGTATAGTCAGAATAAGCGTTTGACTGAAGCGCATGAGCAGTATCCGTTTATTGAAAGGTGATTCGAAATTGTTCGTGATCGCGAAGCGCATCGGGGGTTTTCACAAACAACAATTCATTGTAGGCGCCTTCCGCCCATTGGTTGACCATGCTGTCGTAGAAGCGGCTGCCGGGGTTGCCCGACTGGCCGCCGGGGTATACGCCCCAGGCTTTGAGTTCGGGGCCTAGCGATACTACCATACGCCACGAAGGTCCGAAGCTTTTTTGCATGGCATTAATGGCGTCTTTGTGACCGCCCATGTCTACATTGAGTTTTGAAAATGCATCAATACCGGCCAGGTGGCCGATGCGAACGCCTTTTTCTGTTTTCCAGTTGAAATCGCTGTTGTGATATTGATCTGCCAACTCGGCGCTAATGATTTTATATGCCTGCGTGACGATATCGCGGGCGGTTTCGCGTTTGCCCGTTGCCGCCTGATCAAAAAGCGGGTGGTTGGGAGTTGTAGCCAATAGCGCTACAAAACGCCACATATCGGGGTAATCCAGGTAATTGGAATCGGGGCTGGTATACCATTCGTCGAAAGTATCTTTATAAGCGCGGTTGAGCCAGCGGAGAAAAACTACCGGGGCTTTTTTATTTTTATCAAAATGAAAGTCCCAGGCGCGAAGGTCGTGTCGCATGTCCTGTTCTATGGCTGAAAGCGACCCGGTATCGAGCGCCGACAGCAATGCGGGCAGCCCTTCTTCGGCTTGAATGCTGTAATTGTTGTTTTGCATGGCCATCATATCGGAGGCGCTGAATTTTTTCTTTTCCGACAGCAGCCGGTTAATAAAGCGCCCGCGGTACATATCGAACTGGCCGTTGTAGTAGTAGGGATAGTCGGGAGCTACCGAATGTTGATTGGCGGATGCTACAAACCCCTGAGGCGGGTTTTTTACTCTTGGAATTTGCTCGTAGGGGATAAAACCTTTCCAACCGTTGGCCGACAGGTCGCCTTTTTGCAGAAAGCGGCCCTGTTGGTCTGATTTGATGGGAAATCTGCCGTTGACCGTCATGGCGATATCGCCTTTTGAAGAGGCGAAGACAAAATTCTGGGCGGGCGCAGTGAGCCCCGACAAGGCGTGGTAGTAGTCTTCGTAGCTATGGCCGCACATCAGGCGGTGAAAAACGCCTACTTCGTGAAAATCCTGGTTTTCAGGTTTGTCAAGGCTGAGCCAGTGCATGGCCATGTCGTGGTAAGGAGATGCCGGGTCGGGGTAAACGACAGGCCCCCAGACCGTGTATTTTACCGTATCCAGCACCGGCTTGCGGCGGCCTTTCACTGCTATTTCTTCGATGCGATATTCCACTTTACGGGGCTGCCCGTCGAGTAAATACTCGGTTTTGGCGTCGTCAACCCAGGTCAGCGAGTACCAATCGAGCACATCGTGCGACACATTGGTTTCTCCCCAGGCAATGAATTCATTAAAACCGATGAGAATACCCGGCGTGCCGGGAAATGAAACGCCGTAAGTATTGCACTCGCCGGAGTTCATGTGTATTTCAAACCATATTGAAGGCAGGGAAAGGCTTAAATGCGGGTCGTTGCACAAAATAGGATACCCCGTCGTTGTCTTTTGTCCGGCTACAGCCCAGTTGTTACTGCCTATAAAAGGCGGCGGATTAGGTAGTGCAAAACGAATCAAATCGCCGTAGGGCGGGGGCGCCGGCGCTGTTTGCTGCGGTTTTACCGGCGTGAAGGGCCAGGCAGTACCGGCAGGGATAACAGGCGTTTGCCCGGGAGGATAGTCGGGAAATATATCGTTGAATAATGAGTCGCCCAGCATACGCAGGGTATTGGTCGATTGCAGGTCGTCATTTCTGAAGCAGAGGGTTTCGGCCATACTTTTGGCGGCAATGGCCGTCTTTAGCGTTGTCCAGGGTTCGGGAGCGTAATCGAGCAACTTGAACTCCAGTGGGTAGTCGGCGGGTTGCAGCCCGGCGATATAATCATTGATGCCGGCGGTATAGGCTTCAATAAGCGGCATCTCCTCGCTGTTGTCCGACCAGGCTTGAAGGGTGCGCTCGGCGGCCAGCACCATTCCTTTTCGGCGTTGCAGGCGGTCGCGCTCCAGCGTTTTTTCTCCTATTACTTCTGAAAGCCTTCCCGAAGCGGCACGGGTGATGAAATCCATTTGCCAAAGCCGGTATTTGGCGGTGATATATCCTTGCGCATAACAGGCATCGTAGTTGTTGGTAGCGAAGATATGCGGAACCAGCCGTTCATCAAAAATGACTTCAACTTTGTCTTTAATGCCGGGCAGGTCGACAACCTCGCTGTTGGGGGCAGCTACAGGTTCGGCATTTTGCCAGAAGCCGCTGAAAGGATCGAGCAATTTACCAAGCGGGGGCAGGCTGGAACCTAGTGGATGGTTGCTGTTGCCGGCATATAGCAGAGCTATAGTTAGCAAAAGGGTGGATGTAAATAAAATATAGCGCATTGGCTGGTTGGATTTTCGAAACAGTTCAAGGCAAATATAGAAAAAGTGTGAGAGAGTTTGTTGGCAAGGGGGGAGAGGGGACGAGTAAGAGGCAACGTTGTGTTGCGAAAATATGACGAAATATTGTATTTTTTTAATTTTTAGTAATAAAAAAAAGGTTTATGGTGTTTTTTGTAGCTGTTTTACAATGTCACAAAAATATATCAAAAATAATTTTCTGTTTTCATAAGCGTGTAACATGGTCGAATGCAGGTACGGCGGGATTTTTTTCGTGTTGAGCTACTATCATGAGAAGAGGGGAACGTTGTATTTGCAATGAAATTTAGTATAAAAAAATAGGCTTGCTATTGCCTTAACTGAAAAAAGGCCGTATAATTGCATCATCTTTAAAGTAGTTTTTGTGTTTATTTGTTTGGGTTAGAGGCCCTTGCCTGTCAAAGGCAAGGGTTTTTTTGTGACATGCATAAAGCATAAAAGCCTTGTATCACGTATTGGATACAAGGCTTTTTAGCATAAAAAAGTTGGTATAAAAAACGGCTTAGTTCTTGAACATGTTGCCGTCACCGGAGGGCAGACCTGCGGGTTCAGCGGGTTTGGGGTCAACCTTGCCCATGATAGTCAGCACGATTTCCTGATCGCTGACATTGGTGGTAAGCGTTACGCGCTTGTTGAAGGGGCCTGTGCGGTTCGTGTCGTAGCGAACCTTGATTTCGCCGGACTGGCCGGGCATAATCGGTTCCTGGGGATACGTAGGCACGGTGCAACCGCAGCTGCCTTTTGCACTTTTTATTACCAATGGTTCAGAACCGGTATTTTTGAATTTGAAAGTGCGGAAAGGATCAGCGCCTTGCTGAACGGTACCATAGTCGATGGTTTCTTTTTCAAACTCAATCTTGGCTGCGCTCTGCGTTTTCGCTTGCGTGGCCGGAGTGGTCGTTTGCTGTGCCAGAACGACAGCGCTAGCTGACAGCACTAAGATCAAAGAGAAGAAGATTCTTTTCATCACAATTGTTTTTTGTTTTTCTATTGATTATATTACAAAATTAGCGCAATTCAATTCAATTCAAAAGTTTTGACCAGTCGAAATAGTTAATGAGAAGTTAATGGCTTAACGCACTTTTAACGAATGACTGACAATAGCGAGGGCTTGCTTATTTAGCGTTCCGGCAAATTGTATTAACTTTGCAGGGCTTTTATACCGGCCTTATCCAAATCCAAACCAAGTTAATTGAGTCAATATGATTGATCCAGCGATAAAACCTGATAAGAAAAGAAAAGTAGGTTTGCAAGACTTATCCCTTGATAAAGTTGCCGTGTTGCGTGATTTCGAAATTTGCTGTATAAGCCGAGAAGTCAGTCTGTTGTCGCGAAAAGAAGTATTGACCGGCAAGGGCAAATTCGGCATTACCGGCGATGGCAAGGAGGTGCCGCAAGTAGCTATGGCCCATGCTTTCAGGTTGGGCGATTTCAGATCGGGGTATTATCGCGACCAGACCCTGCTCATGGCCCTGGGCTTGTGCACGGCGGAAGACCTGTTTGCTCAGTTGTATGCCGACCCCGACAATGACCCTTTTTCAGGCGGCAGACAGATGAACAGTCATTTTGCTTCCCCGCTTATCGATCAGCAGGGTAGTTGGCTTACCCATACCGACCGCTACAACATCAGTTCGGATATATCCAGCACTGCCGGGCAAATGGCCCGAGCGTTGGGGCTGGCCCTGGCCTCGAAAAAATACCGCCAAAACGGAATGCCGGGCGACAACCAGGGTTTTTCTATTAACGGCGGCGAGGTAGTCTTTTGCACCATAGGCGACGCCAGTACCTCGGAAGGCGTTTTTTGGGAAACTATTAACGCTGCCGGCGTATTGCAGGTCCCATTGGCCGTTTCTGTGTGGGATGACGGCTTCGGCATTTCGGTCCCTATTGATTACCAGACCACCAAAGGCAGTATTTCGGAAGTGCTGGCGGGTTTCAAACGCGACGACAAGGGGCGCGGTATTGATATTTACACCGCAAAAGCCTGGGATTACCCCGGTTTGGTGCGTATGTATACCGAGGCTATCGAGAAAATGCGCGCAACGCATGTGCCTGCCCTTTTTCATATCCAGGAAGTTACCCAGCCGCAGGGGCACTCTACGTCGGGCTCGCACGAGCGCTACAAATCCAAGGAGCGCCTGCAATGGGAACGCGACAAAGATTGTATCAACGTCATGGCGGAGTGGATCGTGCAGTCGGGATTGGCCACCCAGCAGGAAGTAGACGACATCAGGGAGCAGTCGCGCAAAAAAGCTAAAGACAGCCGCGATCACGCCTGGCGGGCTTTTAACCATCCAACGAATCAGAAGTTAAAGGCTTTAAAATCAATTTACGCCGAAATCCCGGGCCATATTGAGGGCGTAAGCGTTTTGATGCACGAACTGGAGACCATTCCGCATCCTTTGATCAGCGAAGTGACGCAGAATGCCAGGCGGATGTATTACCTGTTGGTACAGGCCGATCACCCCGCTCGCCACAAGGTTGCCGATTGGCTGGAACAAGTGAAAAAACAGGCCTTTCAGCACTATCACACTCATTTGTACAGCTCGTCGCCCCGGGCTGCCGTTCATGTTCCGGCCATTGCCCCGCGTTATGCCGCCGATGCGCCCTTGAAAAACGGCTTTGAAATACTCAATGCCTTTTTTGACCAAATGCTGGAGCGCTATCCGCAGCTTTATGCTTTTGGAGAAGACGTCGGCAATATCGGCGATGTGAATCAGGGTTTTGCAGGGCTTCAAAAAAAATACGGCGAAGTCCGCGTTTTTGATACGGGTATTCGCGAATGGACGATCATTGGGCAGGCCATTGGTATGGCTATGCGGGGGTTGCGGCCCATCGCCGAAATCCAGTACCTCGATTACCTGATATACGGCCTGGAGCCGCTGACCGACGATCTGGCAACTTTGCGCTACCGGAGTAACGGGCAGCAACAGGCGCCGGCTATTATTCGCACCCGGGGCCACCGCCTTGAAGGCATCTGGCACGCGGGCTCGCCCATCGGTATGATCCTGAATTCGCTGCGCGGCATGTATGTGCTCGCTCCTCGAAACATGACCCAGGCCGCCGGCTTTTACAATACTATGTTGCAATCCGACGATCCGGCCTTGATCATTGAGTGTCTGAATGGCTATCGCCTCAAGGAGCGTATGCCCGACAATATTGGGGAATATACCGTGCCGTTGGGTATACCCGAAGTACTACAAGAGGGGAGCGACGTTACACTCGTTACCTACGGCTCTTGTGTGCGCATTGCCCAGGCCGGTATTGAATTATTGGAGCGCTCAGGTATTTCGGTGGAACTCATCGACGTACAGTCGCTGTTGCCCTTTGACCTGGAGCACCGCATCTGCGCTTCACTGCAAAAAACAGGGCGTATCGTTTTTATGGACGAAGATGTGCCTGGCGGCGCTACCGCTTATATGATGCGCGAGGTATTGGAGGTGCAGGGCGGCTACAATTTTCTCGACTCGCCGCCCGTTACATTAACGGCCAAAGCGCATCGACCGCCTTATGGCTCTGATGGCGATTACTTCAGCAAACCCAATGCTGAAGACGTTTTTGAGGCAGTTTATCGTTTGGTATACGAGGCCGAACCGGGAAGGTTGCGCTTCCCCTTAACACTATGATCGCTAATTCACAACAAAACAAATATCTGGAATGAAAAAATGGATTTTTTTGTCGGCGTTATCAGCCTTCACTTACGTGGCAAATGCCCAGGCAAAGTTGGATTCGTTGAGCTACAGCGCTGGGGTTATGATTGCGCAGAGCCTGAAACAGCAAGGGCTTGACAGCATTGATGTGGAATCGTTTCAAAAAGCGGTTAATGATGTACTGAAAAACCAGCCCCTGGCCATTAATGTGGCAATGGCCAACCAGCAGATGCAAAAGCACCGTCAGGCTTTTCAATCAAAAAAATACGAGAAAGTGATTGCCGACGGCAAGAAATTTATGGAAGAAAACGGCAAACGCAAAGGCGTTGTGACCCTGCCCAGCGGCTTGCAATATGAAGTGGTCAACGCGGGTTCGGGGCCCAAACCGGCAGCAAAAGACAAAGTGTCGGTGCATTACCACGGCACACTCATCGACGGCACGGTTTTCGACAGCTCAGTTGACCGCGGTCAACCCGCTACCTTTGGCGTAACACAGGTCATTCCCGGGTGGATTGAAGGCCTGCAACTCATGCCGGAAGGCTCGAAATGGAAGTTATATATTCCTTATAATCTCGCCTACGGCGAGCGCGGCGCCGGCCCCAAAATCGGTCCGTATTCAACATTAATATTTGAGGTTGAATTGCTCAAAATTAATCCGTAGCGTTACAGGTCAGATCGCTTTTGGCGGTCTGACCTGTTTACTCCTGCCCTTTGCGGCTTGGGCCCAGCCCCGGTATGAAGCGCCGTTAAACCGCGTAATATATTCCCTGTCGGAAACTTATAAGGGCGAACCGGCGGAGTCGGTGCAACTGAGCAATTACCCCGAGCCGGAGTTGCATGTTTTTTTGAAAAAAACGATAACCCACAATTCATGCGACGAACGGCCTTACCTGACTGTCTTTGAGGATCGCTTTGAAAAACCCGGGTTGGATACGACGATATGGCTGGATCATTTTCCCTATCCCGCTCCTTTTGATACGATCCATAGCCAGGGCGCCAATACGGCTTTTTTGCCCGAAAATGTCGCAGTTGTCGATGGTAGACTCGTGTTGCGCTCCCAAAAATTGAATAAGCCGCTTTCGTTTCGCTGGCAACAAATCCCCGGCACTTCAATTAAATCCAAGCGTATTAACTGGTCGTCGGGAGTAATCCACACTAACAACAGCCTGGCCGATAGCGACAATGCGTCGGGGTGCTTCAGGTTTGGCAGATTTTGCGCCTCTATTCGGATACCTTCAGCCCTTTTGCATTGGGGGGCGTTTTGGTTATATGGATGGCCCGGTGAAATTGATATCTTCGAATTTTGCCTGCCCGATTGCGGGGAGTTGCAAAGCACCCTGCATCAATGGAACCTTCCCATTGATGGATGGGGGCCTCAGGGGCATCCGGCCTATCCCCAGGATGACAATTTTGGCGATCTCAGCGCCGCTTTTCATGAATATTGCCTGGATTGGACGCCCTATAAAATGGAATGGTCGCTGGACGGAAAACCATTCCGGACTTTTTACCGGTACTATCAAATGGAATCGACCGCTGACAGGCTGGTATTTAATGGCATCGATTGCACGGATATACCCAAAGGAGATGCGGTTACGGTTTATGAACATATCGCCTGGAATAAATTTGACTTGTTTTACGTCAACCTGATTCTGAATAATACGGTAAGCGGCAATCCGGCAACTTCCGCTGACTCCATGCAAGTGGATTGGGTGCGGGTTCAACAGCGAAGAGCTATGCAGATCAACGGCCCTGTTATGCTGACACAACACGATAGTCTTTACACCTATACCTGGACAGGCGTTGATATTCCCAATGACCTGGATTGGGAATTATCAGCGGGTATAGAACTGGCGGCCGTCACAGATGGATCGCTGGCAATACGTCCTATCCCCGGCTTTTCCGGCCTGGCCTGGATCAAAGCCGCAGTTCCCAATAATGAATCTTGTTACCCGCTGTACCTAGAGAAACAGTTATACCTTGGACATTTACCGGCTGGTATGAGCGGCATTATTCAATCTTGTATTCGGTATTGGTAGGCGACCTGCTATCGAAGAAAATCCAATTCCTCCCTCACTTTAGCCAATTCCATCTCAACTTCGGCCTTCAGCAGCGATTTTTCCAGTTCGATCTCGCGTCTAACAGCCTCCAGATTGGCGGGGAACACGGCCTCGGCTTCGTACATATGTATTGGCGCAGGAGGAGCAGGCGGCGGTGGAGGAAGGAGCATGTGCACCCCTCGCAAACGTTCCAGTTCCTGGTATTGCCGGTAATTGTGGATTGCACTGATGCCTAATAGCAGGCTCATGGCCGCAATAATACCCGCGGCGATGCGGTGATTGTTGTACATGTCGGATGATTTAAAATGGGTGATGCTTATTGTGCTGCAAAATAAACTATTTAGTTGCGCGACGCAAGTAATTTTATACGCCTTAAGGTAGCTTTAACAAGTGTGAGCAGAAAATGTAACTTTGCGCCACAACAACAGATATGAGAATAGATATACTTTCCGTATTGCCTGAATTGCTGCACAGCCCCCTGCAGCATTCCATTATGAAGCGGGCCCAGGAAAAAGGATTACTGGAAGTGCACTTGCACGACTTGCGGGATTTTGGCCTGGGCAAACACAAACAACTCGACGACTACCAGTTTGGCGGCGGCGCAGGCATGGTGATGATGGCCGAGCCCCTGGCTAATGCAATTGAGGCCTTACAGGCTCAGCGCAGCTATGACGAAATTATTTTTATGACGCCCGACGGCCGCCGCCTCGACCAGCCGCTGGCCAACCGCCTTTCCCTTAAAGGCAACCTGATGATTTTGTGCGGCCATTACAAGGGCATCGACGAGCGTATCCGCGAGCATTTTATTACCCTCGAAATTTCTATCGGCGATTATGTGCTGTCGGGCGGCGAATTGCCTGCAGCGGTGCTGGTTGACGCTATCGGGCGATTGCTGCCCGGCGTGTTAAATGATGAAACCTCCGCGCTTTTCGATTCTTTTCAGGACAACCTGCTCGCGCCACCGGTGTATACCCGCCCAGCGGATTTCAGAGGTTGGAAGGCGCCGGAGGTGTTGCTGTCGGGCAATTTTTCAAAAATTGAAGAGTGGCGGCACGAGCAATCACTGCAACGCACCCGGGAACGACGCCCGGATTTGTTGGAGGAATGAGTGTGAGAGGGAGTGGTTAATTATTGATGAGGAGGGGAGTGGCGGCGATATAATTTCCGGAGGTGTCATAGGCAGTAAGGTAGTAAAGACCTGGGGAAATATTGGCAGTAGATATGGGGCTGGAGGGTGAGTTCCAACGGCAGATCAGTGCGCCGGTTGTTGAGCGCAATTCCAGTAGAGATATTTGTTGGTGACTTTCGAGAAATAACTGTAGCTCATCTTGTGCGGGGTTGGGGGCAACCTTTAATACTTGCGAGGGCCGTTGCGACTCATTTGTAGCTACAGTAAGGGGGTGCATAAATACCGTAACCGTATCGCTATTGCCGGCAGTAATTTCAGCAGAAAAAAATGCGGGTTCATAATTCGGGGCGGCAATTTCCCAGGTGAAAGTGCCGGGTAAGCCGCCGGTTTTTATTAAACCTTCCAGATTGGCATAAATAGTATCGGAAGAAAGGGAAGCGATCGCGCTTGCGGCAGGCAGTGGCTCGCCGGTATTGGCGTCGCGCGCATAAAGGTAGATCCTGCCGGCCTGGGCGCCGTTAAAACTCCACACATACAAGCCGTCTTCGCGGTTGCCGCCAATGATGCGCCCGCTGGGAAGGTACGGGCAGGCCGACCACAGGCCGAAAAAACCGCCGCCGGCGCCGGCGTAGGTGTCAAAATAGCCCACTTCGACGGGAAATTCAGGGTCGGCGATATCTACCACGCGCAAACCCTCGGTATTGTGCGATACATAAGCATAGTTGCCGGCAATATAGGGATTGTGTACCAGGCTGAGTTGACTGGCCGTATAGTCGGCTACTTCGTAGGCATCATAGGGATCCTCTACGTTAAAAATCCGGGCGGGGAGCCCGTCGCGCTCGGCCGCCACAAATAGATAGCGGCCATCAGCAGTGGTCGAGGCGCTATGCGTATACCCGTCGCTGATACTAATTCGGGCGATCAACAGCGGTTGGCTTTTATCGCTTATATCCACAATGTCGATTGTGCCTGCATAAAAAGCCGCGGCATACATTGTGTTGCCCCGCACGTGACAATCGTGAATATAGTATCCCGGATCGTACAGCCCGATTTCAACGGGTTGGGCCGGGTTGCCGATATCAAGGATGTGCACGCCTTCGGTAGCGGTAGTGCCGCAGACATACACATACGGCGCCTCGTCAAAAATATCCCGCTGTATGATATGCCCCATCGTAAACGTAGCTGTATAATTGGCGACCAGCGTCGCAGTATCGGGCAGGGTAGACAAATCGATTACCTGCATACCGTGTCCGCTACCCTGCACATCCGTCACTACGTAGGCATGCTGTCCCAATGTTGTTATCTCCCGCCAGTTGGTAACGGGTCCAGGGATAAAGGCCAGTTCCTCCACGCTATCGTCAAGGATGCGATAAACAGCCGTGCCGGTTTTGGCGCCCAGGAGGGCGTATTCTGTGCCGTCAGGGGCGGCGTAGCACCAGGACCCGGAGTAGCGAACATCGCCGCGATGGTATTGGGCGATCAATGATACATTGAGGTTGGACTGGCCCCAGAGGGTGAGTTGGCAACCCATCCAGACAACCGTTAATATGGCGATGCGCATAGCGTTCAGGTTTTAGCTGGCGAATTTTGTTGAGCGGCTGCTTTGGGCCGTATGATCAAGCGCAGCGATTGGTCGTAGGTAAGGTAATTCCACACCCAGTTCAGGAGAATGAAAACTTTGTTTTTTACGCCCAAAATTTGAAAAAGGTGCACTAATAACCAGATCAGCCAGGCAAAAGCGCCCTGAAATTGCCACTTGGGCAGGTCGACGACTGCCCGGTGTCGGCCTATAGTGGCCATGGAGCCCAGGTCGCGATAGGCAAAAGGGCGGCAAGGTTTGCCGGTTTTTTCGCGCAATAAATTGCCGGCCAGATTTTCAGCCTGCTGCATGGCCGCTTGTGCCAGTTGAGGGTGACCATGAGGATAAGCTTCTTCCTCCATGTAGGCGATGTCGCCGATGGCGAATACTTGTTCAAGGCCCTCTACCCGATGAAAGCGATCAACCCGGATTCTTCCCGACGGCCCTCGGGCCGCTTCCGGCAGACCAGGCAACGCCGCGCCGACTACGCCTGCTGCCCAAATTACTTTTTTGGCGCGCAAAGTGCTTCCGTCATTCATCGTAACCAATTCGCCGTTAAAGTCGACTACCCGCGCATTGAGCCTGATATGTACGCCGAGGTCGGTCAGGAATTCAAACGCTTTTCGGGAAGCGGCTTCCGACATGCCTTTGAGCAACTCGCCGGAGCTTTGTACCAGATAGATGTCAATTTCTGCAATATTCAGTTCGGGATAATCTTTGGGCAAAATATACTGTTTCATCTCTGCCAATGCGCCGGCAACCTCCACACCGGTAGGTCCCCCGCCCACAATTACAATATCCAGAAATCCTTGTCTTTCCTCCGAATCAGGGCAGGTGAGCGCCTTTTCATAGTCGTCGAGTATAGCATTGCGGAGATAGAGGGCTTCCGAAACCGACTTCATTGGTATGGCTAGTCGAGCCAGTTTCTCATTGCCGAAAAAATTGGTCTCGGCGCCCGTGGCGATTACGAGTATGTCGAAGTTTACGATACCCAGCGGCGTTAACAAACGGCGCTTGTCTGTTTCAATGGCGGTCACCTCGGTAACACGGATAAACACATTGTTATAGTGCTGGAATAATTTCCGAAAAGGAAAAACGATAGAACTGGGTTCCAGGCCTGCCATGGCTACCTGATAGAACAAAGGCTGAAATTGATGGTAATTATTGCGATCAATGAGTACCACCTGAAAGTTTTTGCCTGCCAGCCGCCGGGCAAGCGCTAGTCCCGCAAAACCGCCGCCCACAATAACGATGCGCGGTTGGCCGGTTTCGGGTAAATTAATCCTGGTCATGACAGGGTTGTTGATTTATCGAAAACTATACGCTTACCTGGTGCAATCCCGGGCCGTAGGGTTGTTGCAATACGTTCAGCAGTAATTCATAATGACTGCGGTTTTGCACAAAATCCATCTGGTTGATATCAAGGATTAACACCGGTAGATCGTGATCTGTTTTGAAAAATTCGAAATAGGCCTGCTGGATCTGCTGTAGGTAAGTGGGCGCAATATCTTTTTCAAAATCGCGGCCGCGTTTTTTGATATTCACCATTAGTTGGTCAACAGGCCGGTGCAGGTACACCAGCAAGTCGGGTTTGGGGAAATTTGCGTTCAGTATGTGAAAAAGTCGCTGAAACAACCGGTACTCTTCATCCTGTAAGTTGTTTTTGGCAAACAACAGCGTTTTGAGAAAAAAATAATCGGACACAATCCCGTTTTGGAATAAATCGGTCTGGCTCAGTTCGGATTGCAACTGTTTGTGCCTTTCCGTCATGAAAAATAATTCGACAGGAAAGGCGTATCGCTCTGGATTTTCATAAAAAAATGGCAAAAACGGGTTGTCGGAAAACTCCTCCAGGATAAGCCGGCAGTTGAATTCATCGGCAATCATGCGGGAAAGCGTAGTTTTTCCAGCGCCGATATTGCCTTCGATGGCAATAAAGCGATGAGGCAGGGTAGTGTTGGCAGTTGACATGGGGCGAAGTTCGGAAATTTTAGTGACAAGGCGATGATGGCCCCGGATGATGAATTGCTTGACAAATTCAAATGTTTCACCCTCCCAATCTCCGCCACGCCCGCAGGCAAATCTCCACATCGCGCCAGGTATCGTAGTCTTTGGCATACAGGAAATTGAGCCGCCCGGCCGCGTCGAGGCCGGCTGATATGGCGGGTAGCCCGTCAAGGGGGCTGAGGATGCCCCGGCGCAGCCACGGTAAACCGGCGTCAGGACTAGCCTGGGGGATGTAGCCCACCCAGCCTGCCCTGCCAAGCAGTACAGCCAGGCTATTGCGGATGAGCCCCCAGGGCTTTTTTACAATCAACGCCTGGAAGGGTAGGGTGGATAGTAAAAACACCGACAAGCCGATGTCAAACAAGCGTTTGTTGCGCCGCCCCACAGCAGTGGCAATCTCGAATTTGATATCGATGGTGTATAATTCGCCGGAGGAGTTTTTGGATTGGCTGCCGATGATGCTCAGACTTTCTTCAGGTACGATTTTGTAGGCGATGCCGGGGCCCAGCCGCGTCATCCAGCGCATGATGTCTTGAGCCGCCAGGTCTTTTGAGCAAAAGATAATCTCTTCTATATGGTAGATCAGCGCGACTTCATCTAATTGCGACAAGCCGCCCAAAAAGGCTTTGTCATTGACCGGCAACTGCGGCGATACATAACCGATGATATTTTTTGGCGCCCGTACCTGGTGCAGCAACTGTTCTACCCGGCGACTTTCGGCCAGGGCGCCTACGATTACCAGCCGGCGGGGTTTTTCCTGGCCGATATCGATATTGCCGAATATAATGAGGTGCAGCGCCGCCCGGATACCTACCGTGGCAGTCACCGCCCAAACCGCGCCCAGCAGAATGAGCGCCCGGGAAGGGCGGTACGCCAGATCGAGAAAACCATAAATGGCGGCGAGCAGAATAGAGCCGAATAATAACCCGCGCACCAGCGGTTGCAACCGGAAAACGCGGTCGTAACCCCCGCTGAAGTAGATGCTGGCGAGCCAGATGGCGGTGTAAAGCGGAAAATTGACGTATAACACGGAAGTGTCGTAGTAGCCGGGATCGCGAAAGTGGTAGCTGGCCCAAAAGTGTTTGAGGAAGACAAGCCCGGCGTAAATGGCCGCGCCGTCGAGCAGCGGCAGGTAGGCCCGGCGAAGTGCCTGGCTCCCCAGGGTGAGTAGCGCCCGGAAGTAGATAGCAACCTGCAGCATGAGCACAAAAAAGCCGGCCTCGCGGCCCCTGAAATGCTTGCGCGCAAAAATGATCATGGCTTGGTAAAAGGTGCGCACATAGTTCAGACTGCCCTTTTTGGTGCTCTCGCCCTTGTAGTGGATGATAGTCGTTTCGGGGAAGTAGTAGTTTTTGTAACCGGCTTGTACAATGCGGTACGATAAGTCGATATCTTCGCCGTACATGAAAAATGCTTCGTCGAGCAAACCGGCTTTATCCAGGGCCGAACGTCGCATCCACATGAAGGCGCCGGCCAGCACGTCCACCTCATGGGTTTCGCGTTCGCTCAGGTAGCCCAGGTGGTAACGGTTGAAGCGCTGCGAACGCGGGAATAGTCGCGACAAGCCGAAGGTTTTGCAAAAGGCTGCCCAGGGCGTTGGAAAACCGCGTTTGGATTCCGGAAGGAATTTTCCCGAGCCGTCGATCATGCGCACGCCCAGTCCGCCGGCCTCGGGGTGCGCATCCATAAAAGCGATGCACCTGGCAAAGGTGTCTTCTTCTACAACCGTGTCGGGGTTCAGCAGCAGCACGTATTCGCCGCTGCTCTGGCGGATAGCCTGGTTATTGGCGCGAGCAAACCCCACATTGTCGGTATTGGCGATGAGCTTTACCTCCGGAAATTTCTCGCGCACCATCGACACCGAATCATCTACAGAATTGTTGTCGACTACCCATACCTCGGCAGCAATGCCCGCGCAGGCACGCCGCACCGACAGCAACACCTGTTCGAGAAAATACCTGACGTTGTAGTTGACAATAACAATAGAGAGTTTCATACGGCTTATTCTTCCGTGCGATAGGGGATGCGGGCCTGGATGGAGCGCCCCAGTGTCACCTCGTCGGCGTATTCCAGGTCGCCGCCAAAGGATATCCCCCTGGCAATCACGCTGATTTTGACCTCGAAGGGTTGGAGTTGTTTGGATAAATAATAAATGGTGGTCTCCCCTTCAATAGTGGGGCTGATGGCCATTATGATTTCCTTGACTTCGCCCGAGGCGCTGCGGGTTACCAGGCTATCGAGGTTCAGGTCTTTAGGACCGACGCCTTCAATGGGCGAAATGACGCCGCCCAGTACGTGGTACAAGCCGCGGTATTGGGCCGTTTCTTCAATGGCCATCACATCGCGGATGTGTTCCACCACGCACACCATCGAGCGATCGCGCCGCGGGTTGGCGCAGATGGTGCACACCGGTTCGTCGGATAAATTATGGCACACCTGGCAATTTTTGATATTGCGACGCATGTTTTGTATTGCTTCCGCAAATTGCTCGGTCTGCTCTGCCGGTTTGTTGACCAAATGCAGGGCCAGGCGCAAGGCTGTCTTGCGACCAATACCGGGCAGGGTGGCAAATGCCTGTACCGCTTCTTCGAGTAGCTTGGAGGAGAAGTTCATCGCACAAATTTAGCTAATTTGCTGATTTGCTGATTTGCTAATTCTAATAATCAGCGCATTAACCCATCAGCACATTAACTAATCAGCACATTACCAAAACAACCTTTCTCCCATATTGTTAATTGAAAAAAACGCCGGCGATTCATCAAGTCTGCCGGAAAAGTCGCAATTTTGCAAACCTTTACCTGATTGACATAAAAAACGAACACCATGGCTGATATCATTCGCATGCCCCGAATGAGCGATACGATGCAAGAGGGCAATATCGTAAGCTGGTTGAAAAAAGAAGGCGACGCGGTGGAAACCGGCGATACGCTGGCAGAAGTGGAGACCGACAAGGCCACCATGGAGCTCGACAGTTCCGCCGACGGCGTGTTGCTGCATATAGCCGTAAAAGAAGGCGCCGTGCCCATTGACGGGGTGATTGCCATTATCGGTAAACCCGGCGAAGACTGGAAGTCCGCCCTCCAGGCTGCCGAAGCCGGCGCGGGCAAAAGCAACGGCGCCACTGCAACCGATGCCGCGCCCGCTGTAGCCGCGCCTACGCCGCAGAGCGCCCCGGCAGCTCCCCAGGTACAGGCCGTTGTACAGACGGACGAAGAAAAACGTGTGAAAGCCTCACCGTTGGCCCGCTCGCTTGCCCGCGAAACAGGGATCGATATCGGCAGCGTAGAAGGCAGCGGCGACTACGGCCGTATCGTCAAACGCGATGTGGAAGCTTTCCTCGCCGCCCAGCAGGCCGCACCGGCTTCGGCGCCGATGGCATCGCCCGCAGTTGAAGCCGCGCCGGCAGTGACGCCCTTCGCATTTAGCGCTTCAGGCGCCAACTTCGAAGAAAAGACCGTCAGCCAAATGCGCAAAACCATTGCCCGCCGTCTCGGTGAAAGCAAGTTCTCAGCGCCCCACTTCTACCTCACCATCTAGCTCAATATGGAAAAAGCAGCCAAACTGCGCGAACGGCTCAACGAGGTAGCCCCCGTCAAGATTTCGTTTAACGACCTGGTCGTCAAAGCTGTCGCTGCCGCATTGCGCCAGCACCCGGCCATCAATTCTTCCTGGCTGGGCGACAAAATTCGTTACAACAAGGATATCAATATCGGCGTGGCCGTAGCTGTCGAAGACGGGCTATTGGTGCCGGTAATCCGTTATGCCGATATGAAATCGCTTTCGCAAATCAATACCGAGGTGAAAACGCTGGCAGGCAAAGCCAAAGAGCGCAAACTCAGCACCGAGGAGATGAGCGGCAATACCTTTACGATTTCGAACCTCGGCATGTTCGGCATCGAAGAATTTACGGCAATCATCAACCCGCCCGACGCCTGTATTCTGGCAGTAGGCGGCATCATCGAAAAGCCGGTCGTTAAAGACGGACAGATAGTAATCGGACAAATGATGCGCGTCACGCTGTCGTGCGACCACCGCGTTGTCGATGGCGCTACCGGCGCGCAGTTCCTGCAAACTTTCAAAGCGATACTCGAAGATCCTATCCGCCTGCTGGTGTAATACCGGCGGGCGCATGGGCCCTATATTATGCGCATGTCACCACATTCAAAACGCACGCTGGTATTGGGCGCCACGCCCAACCCGCAGCGTTTTGCTTACATGGCCGTACAACGACTTCTCGCCTACGGCCATGAGGTCTTTCCTGTAGGCATCCGCAAAGGGCAGGCTGCCGGTATTGATATCCTCAATGGACAACCTGCCATCGAAAGCGTAGACACCATAACGCTTTACCTCAATCCCGATCATCAACGGCCTTATTACGACTATATACTTGGGCTTCAACCGGTCAGGATCATTTTTAACCCGGGCACTGAAAACCCCGAATTGATGCGCCTGGCCCAGGAACGCGGTATAGCGGTTGAAGTAGCCTGTACGCTCGTGATGTTGTCATTGGGCGTTTATTAATTGGGTTTGTTGCTAATTATAGATAAACATGAAAATAGATATCCTGGCTGTTGGGGTACATCCTGACGACGTCGAGTTGAGTTGCAGCGGCACATTGCTGAGGCATCTGGCAATGGGAAAAACCGTGGGGTTGCTCGACCTCACCCGCGGCGAACTCGGCACGCGGGGTACCGCCGAAATCAGGGACGCCGAAGCAGCCGAAGCAGCCAATATGATGGGCGCCTCGTTTCGCAAAAATCTGGCCATGCCCGACGGTTTTTTTGAATACAGCAGGGATAATATCATCAGCATTGTCCGCATCCTGCGCATGCATCAACCCCGTATCGTATTGGCCAACGCCTTATCCGATCGCCACCCCGACCACGGCCGCGCCGCTAAACTGGTTGCCGATGCCTGTTTTTATGCCGGACTGGCAAAAATTGCTACTTTTGACGACGAGGGCAACCCCCAGGAGCGCTGGCGCCCCGATGCACTGTACCATTACATACAAGACCACAACCTTACCCCCGATTTTGTAGTTGATATTTCGCCCTATATGGATCGCAAGATCGAACTGGTGCTGGCCTTCCGCTCCCAGTTTTTTTTGTCGGATAGCTCTGATTATGAAAGCGAGCTGAATACGCCGATTTCCGGCAGGGATTTTATCGAGTTTCTTCGCGCCAAGGCCCGGGCTTACGGCCGAAATGCCGGCTTCGAGTTTGCCGAAGGCTTTAATGCCGCCCGCACTATCGGCATCACCGATTTATTTGGGATTATTTAGGGTTGTGTGCTTTGCTGTTTAGTTTGACCGCGGTACGCCTCAGGTTTGTTTAGCGCTTCGCTGTTTAGCTTTTCGTGGCAAAACTACACCCTATCGCTAAACCAGCCACGGGAGGATCGTTGTACAGCTAAACTATCCGAATGCGTTCCTGAGTACAGTTAAACAAACCCGTGGCGTTCCTGAGTACAGCTAAACGAACCCGTGGCGTTCCTGAGTTAGAGTACATGCGTAAGCAAAAAAAGCGCCACCCCGGGAGTTCCGGAATGGCGCTTTTTTTGCGCGCGGGCAATCGCGAGGCCTTTATGAATTCTCGCGGTTGCCGGTATACTTGCGCTCCTTGATGCGGGCCTTCTTGCCCACCAGGCTGCGTAGGTAGAACAGGCGTGCGCGACGCACCTTGCCGCGTTTGGCCACTTGAATATCCACGATATTGGGAGAGGCGTAAGGGAAGATACGCTCAACGCCTACGCCGTTGGAAATCTTGCGTACCGTGAAGGTCTTGGTCGCGCCATGACCTTTGATTTGGATCACATCGCCACGAAACGACTGAATACGCTCTTTGTCGCCTTCGATAATCTTATAGTTAACCACAATATTATCGCCAGGACGAAAAGCAGGGATGTTTTTTTCCTGCGTCAGTTGCTCGTGTACGTATTTTATCAGGTCCATTGTTAAATGTATATTTACTAGGTCCGAAAATTGCCGTGCAAAGGTAAGAACATTTTTGGTTCATTTACTATAAACTTCATCCTTTTTTGTTGTAAAAGCTGAAGCGTTGACAGCCTGCGCCGGGTATAATTTCTTTGAGGCGGCAATTTTTTTTAATAAAAAATCACTTTTTCTTCCCTCTATGGAGTTGATATAGTGCCGTAAATAATTTGAAATGAGTCAAAAAATAAACCTAACTTTAATTTTAAAAAATTGAATTACAATGTGTTATGTAAAATGAGAGTGTTTAAAAAAATCCAGTAAATCTAGAAATTGTACTTATTTTATCTTGTTTGTGTAGCGACCTTTGTATTGTCAGAAGGGAAGAAAGGTGATGATGAGCATGACACAAGGAAGTAGAAAGACGACGACCTTTAAATATTTGAAACGACTTACAACAACAAATTATGATCCCACAATAAGTAGGTCATAATCTCGTGAAGATCCAGGATATCAAAGGATATCCTCTTTTTTGGTATGTAGATAGCCTCTCAAAGCTCATTTTAAAAACCGGTTGGTAACCCCGACCGGTTTTTTTTTGCTATCTTTGCAAAGGTACGAATTAATTTTCAATGAGCAAGCATCTTATCGCTCCTTCTATGTTGGCCGCCGACTTTTCCAAATTGGCCGCCGAAACTACTATGGTTAACGAAAGTTTGGCCGATTGGTTTCACCTCGATATCATGGACGGGCTGTTTGTGCCCAATATTTCTTACGGCTTTCCTGTTATCGAAGCAATTAAACAACACGCAATCAAGCCTTTAGATGTGCATCTGATGATCGCGTCTCCGGAAAAATATATAGAAAATTTTCGTAATTCAGGCGCCGATATTATTACAGTGCACTACGAAGCTTGTACCCACCTGCATCGTTGCATATACCAAATCAAGGAAACGGGCGCCAAAGCGGGCGTGGCTCTCAACCCCCATACGCCGGTAGAATTACTGGCCGATGTGCTGGAAGATCTCGACCTGGTGCTGGTGATGTCGGTAAATCCCGGTTTCGGCGGACAAAAATTTATTTATCGGGCCCTCTCCAAAATTGAACGCCTCAAAACAATGATGATCGAGCGCAATATTGATGCCTATATTGAGGTGGATGGCGGCGTAGGACTGCAAAACGCCGAGCGTCTCCTTCAGGCCGGCGCTAATGTGTTGGTGGCAGGCAGCAGCGTTTTTGCCGCTCCCGATCCCGCCAAGGCGATCGAACAACTCAAAATGATCGGCAGTGAGGTATGGGGATAGTAGGGGAAGAATGTTGAATGTTTTATTTAATAATAGTCTCACCCTCTCACCCTCCCACCCTCCCACACTCATATCATTGCCACATCCAGCGCTCTGCACAGGGCATCTGCGGCCTGATCGAGGTCCTGGTCGTTGTGAGCCGTAGATACAAATCCCACCTCATAACCCGAGGGGCCCAGGTACACTCCGCGTTGCAGCAATTCGTAGTGCAATATTTTAAATAATTCCATCTTGCCGGCGTCAATCTGGTCGGCCCTTTGGATGCGTTCTCTGCTGAAGGCAATCCAGAATATCGAGCCGATATGGGGGATTGAGACCTCATAGCCGTGGGTGTCGCAATGCGATTGGATATGTGCGGCAAACGCTGCCGTCTTTTTTGCCAATGAATCATATACCCCGGGGCGCAGCAATTCCTCAAGCGTAGCGAGTCCGGCGGCCATAGCAACGGGGTTGGCCGACAGGGTGCCGGCCTGGTATACCGGGCCTTCCGGTGCTACATTGCTCATGATTTCAGCGCTGGCGCCATAGGCGCCCACCGGCATACCGCCGCCTATAATCTTGCCGAATGTAATAATATCGGGTTGAATATCGTAGTAACCTGCGGCGCCTTCAAAGCTCACCCGGAACCCCGAGATCACCTCGTCGAAAATGAGCAATACCTCGTATTGGGTACACAACCGGCGAAGTGCTTCGAGGTAGGATTTATCCTGAAGCAGCAAGCCGTTGTTGGCGGGTACGGGTTCCACGATCACGCAGGCTACGTCGTCGCGGGTTTGCAGGGTATTTTCCAGCGCCGCAACGTCGCCCAGCGGCAATACGATGGTTTCGCGCGCGAATGCCTCCGGAATACCGGCAGAGGTGCTCACCCCGAGAGTAGCCAGGCCTGAGCCCGCCTTTACCATTAGCGAATCGACATGGCCGTGGTAGCAGCCTTCGAATTTGATTACCTTGCTTTTGCCCGTCACTCCCCGCGCCAATCGCAGCGCTGACATTACGGCCTCGGTGCCCGAACTCACAAATCGAATTTTTTCGATATAGCGGTGGCGGGGCAGCAGCAGCCGGCCCAATTGGAGGTCCCATTCGCTGGGCGTACCGAAGGTAGTGCCGCTTTCAACGGCTTCCAGTATCAGTTTTTTTACGCCGGGATGGCCGTGGCCGAGGATTAGCGGCCCCCATGAGCAACAAAAATCGATGTATTTATTGCCGTCAACATCGGTGAGGCGGCAGCCCTCGCCGCGCCGCATAAACAGGGGAGGGCCGACGACCGACTTGAAGGCCCTCACGGGCGAGTGCACGCCGCCGGGAAAATATCGCTTGGCTTCTTCAAAAAGCGCCGCCGATTGTTGACGGCTGATGTTTCTATCTTCCATGAAAGGGATATTATTGGACTGCAAATTTAAAGTTAAACGACTACCGCCGGGCGGGGGGCTTGTCAATTCTGCGTAAAAGTGGTATATTGCACCAACAAATTTTAGTCTCTAACATACTTAACTATGAGAAAACTTATCCTGCTCGCCTGGCTGGCGTTAGCCTGCCCGTGCGTTTACGCACAATTATTACCCGGAGATATTATGTTTGTAGCCTACGACAGCGATGCCCGCAAGGGCTTTGCCGTGGTTGCCCTGGCGGAAATCCCCGACGGAGCTACGATTTATTTCAGCGACAAACGCTGGACCGGCGCGGTATTTCAGGACTACCCCCTGATGCCCGATTTCGTCGAGGGCTTTCTTTCCTGGGTAAATACTACCGGAATGCCGATATCCGTGGGCACGGTCATCGATTTCCGCAAAGTCAACAGCGACGTCGACATCCTGGTCTCTCAGGGTACCGTAACCCGGATCGGCAACTTTGACCCAAGCAACAACACCGACATCCTCTATGCGTACCAGGGCGATTCGCACACTTCGCCGGCTGTATTTCTCAGCGCCATTGCCAATGGCTCGACGACCTCTGTGTTTTACGGCAATCTCAACAACACCGGGCTGGAAAACGGAGTCAACGCCTTTCGTCTGTTGGGCGGCATCGATGTGATGATTTACAACGGCCCCACGGTATTCAGCGGCTCGCGGGAAGAGTGTGCGCGGATGTTGTCTACTCCGGGTTATTGGTTTACCCAGAATACTGCGTCGCTCACCGACGATGCCGACGGCGTTTTTCCCGATTTTCCAGATGATGTGCCGACCCAGTTTTCGTTTTCACTGTTTCCCATCGAACTGACGTATTTTCGGGCGGAGATAACCGGCGCCATGGTGCGGCTGAGTTGGCAAACCGCTACCGAACTCAACAACGATTTTATGGCGGTAGAACGCAGCGCCGACGGCAGGTTGTTTGAGGAGATAGGTCGCTTGCCGGGTATGGGCGTCTCGCTGGAGCCGCGCAGCTACAGCCTGATCGACGAAAATCCGCTGTCCGGCGTTAATTACTATCGCCTTCGGCAGGTCGATTTCGACGGCGCCGAGACATACTACGACATAGTGGCGGTAAATCTGGGCGGCACGGCGGGCCATTGGCGATTGTTTCCCGTACCGGCGTCCGACAGGGTGCAACTCGATTTACCGGAGGCGGCTACCGAGCCGCTGGATTTGCGGATTTTCGACGCTGCCGGCAGACTGGTAAAAACCGATGTCTTGCCCGCCGGAACTATCGATTATCAGATGGCGATAAGCACATTGCCTTCGGGCAGGTATACCCTGCACATTGCATCTCGGCGAACGTTGGTACAACTGCAGTTTATTAGGCGCTAATTGGCCTAAATGCCTGCTTTCCCCCCTCTTTTTCAATAGCAACTCATCTACTTATCTCCATTTCCCTAAAAAAACGTACCTTTAAGCGTTTCAGATAGCGCTTTATCGGAAATAAAGCGCATTGCGAGAACGGTATACTGGATATCGTTTTAATCGCTAAAATTGGAGTCTATCTTATGCAAATTGAAGTTGGCGAATGTATAGCGCCCCTGCTTTACGAGCACGACACGCTTGCCGTTCCGGGGCTGGGAACTTTTGTATCGCAATATAAATCTGCTGCGGTTGACCATGTGCAACAGAAAGTGCAGCCCCCTGCCAAACAATGGCAATTCGATGCCCTGCTCCAACTCGACGACGGCGTTCTCGTAAATTATATTCGCAATCATTACAAAGTAAGTCTGCAAGACGGGCAACAAGCGGTGGTCGCGTATGTAAAAAACGCCCGGGAGTTGCTAGACAAACGCGAGATGCTCTCCATACCGGCTGTGGGTCGTTTATACCTCGATTATGAAAACCAGCTTCGATTTCTGGAAGACACCACCAACTTCAATACTGCCAGCTATGGTTTACCGGCTGTAGCCTTTTCCCCTGTTTTGCGGGCCGACAGGCAGGCCAAACCGGTTGAAGCGCCGCCGCCTGCACAGGCGCAGAGCGCCCGCATAGCCGGCTGGTTTCAGCGTTATTTTGCATGGGTGGTTTCGCTTACTGCAGTGGTAATAGCTACTGGTATCTACCTCGTATTTTTTCAGCCTGACACCGGCGGTACCGACGCTTCGCCCAGCGCGCCTGCTTCGCGCATCAATATCAGTCCGACGCAAACACCCCCCGAAGATTGGACTGTCGAGGCGCAGGAAGAAGACCTCGACACAGAAGACGCCACCCTGGCGCCCGAGCAGCAATACGGCATCATCCTCATCGGTAAATTTGCCAACGAACAAAACGTAAAACGGCTGGTTAAGAAAATCTTTGATGCCGGTTATGAGCCGTACACCGAAAAGGAGGGAAAACTAACGCTCGTAGGCGTGCAATTGGCCTACGAGCGTGAGGAAGAGTTGGAAAAGGCGCTTGCCAAAGTGCGCAGGAAATTTGACAAAAGCGCACAAATTATCAAGCGTTAGTCTTCTTTTTTCTTTTTTCTTCTGGTCTTGAAAATCTCCACGACTTCTTTTTCCGACAGGAACTCGTATTCCAGGAAATTGTGCGATACAAATCGCTTGATATCCTGGTAATCTCTGCCGCGTTTATCGGTATAGCGGAGCAGCAACTTTTGCACATAACCCATTGAGAGATCTTCCATAGCCTGGTTGAAATGCTGATTGAGGAAGATCTGCTGATAAATGGCAAACACCTTTGATATTTCGAAAAAATCGTTGTAGGCGGTTTCTTCGAGATTATTGATAAAACGCGAGAAATAGTGGAAGATCGTTTGGCGAACGCACTCATTGATCAGTGAGAGCCCTTGGTGGTGGGTGTAGAATTGTTTGACGGCCTCCTGCGTATCGGGGTGTACATAGCCGTTTTTGTGCACCACATCCATCAGTGTGAAATACTCCGTAATATCGTCCTTGATTTTGGTATCGAACAAATCGGAAAGGCGCAGGTCGGCCTGCGGCGAATAGTCTATATCGGTGCGTTTGTGCAATTCGAGAATAAAGGCCAGGAACTTGTCGCTGAACTCCGGCGTATTTTTGCGGATAGCATTGAGGTGTTTGGCCACCAGCACCTTGTCTTCCTTTTCCAATTCAAAAAAGGCGGCAAACAGCGTCGTAATCTGGAGGTGTTCCACCGAGCCCTGCAACTGGCTGTTGGCGATAAAATCCTTGAGCGGCTGGAACAGCGTGGAATTATCGCCGTTGCGGTTGATACGGCTAATGATAAACGTTTTGAGTTGACCGAACATGACAGTCAGTTCCGGCATCGTCGTCGGAAACTCGGCAGTCAGGAAGTTGTCGTGAACGAACTGTTTTTTATAGCGGTTATACCCGGCCAGTCGCTCGTTGGCCTGGCGGTATTTTTCCAGCTTTTGGCTTTGCAGAAAATAGCGGATGCGTTTATTGGGAATGCTGTTGATCAGGTTAGTGATCCAGATATCGCTGCTGAGCGCAAAGCCGATTTGGATAGACTGGCCGATGCGTTTTTTAAGAATATCGAAATTGGCGGAATTGCAGATAGCAAGTAGTACTTCCTTGAAGTGGTCTTGCGGGCGCGTGTACTTGCACTGGTCGTCGATTTCGCCGCGCAGCACCGAATGTCCCAGCAGTTTGGGCAAGTATAGACCTTCAAAAGCGGGGTCGAGCAACACGAGCTCAAAGGTAATCAGCTGCAGCGGGTGGTGTTCGGCCACTTCTTCGTAGAGCGCTGCGATATGGGGTTCGTATTTTTCTTTGAGCTGCATATAAAAGGATTCCTCCTCTTCTTCGAGGTATTGTTGCAACTCCTCCGACTCCTGGATGCCGGCGGCCAGCGTCTCCAGTTGCTCGATGTATTCCGGATTTAATTCGTACATAGGATGGCCTTTTTAAACGTAAACCTGATAGTGCAACTCAAGGCACTACCAGGTTCACTAAAGTATTATGGTAATAATAAAAGTATAGCCTGAAACAGATAGGGCAAATATACAATTTTTAAAATACCAACTGTAAATATTTGCCTGCTAACCGTCGGAGCGCTTATGCTTCTTCGCCGGCGTTTTCTGCTGGAGTTTCTTCTGCGGCTGGAGCCTCGGTTGCTTCTGCTTCGACAGCGGGGGCTTCGGCGGTTTCCGTTTCTACGGCGGCTACGGCCTCTTCCTGGGCTGCTTCAGCGGCTTCAACAGCGGCTTCTACGGTTTCTTCTACTACGGCCTCCTGCGGTTTAACCTTGGGAGCGGCTGTCATACCTACGCCGGCGACGCGGGCGTGGAATTGGCGCTGTTCTTCTTCGGTTTTAGCGGCGCGCGCAGCGATTTTTGATTCCTTGCTCTCTACCCACTGGCGGTATTTTTCGTCGGCCTGCTCAGCGGTAAGCGCGCCTTTTTGCACGCCCAGCATAAGGTGCTTGCGGTACATTACGCCTTTGAAGCGCAGGATGGCGCGCACCGTGTCGGTGGGTTGTGCGCCTTTGATCAACCAGTCGAACGCTTTGTCGCGGTCGATTTCAATTGTTGCCGGACGCGTCAGCGGGTTGTAAGTGCCGATTTTTTCAATGAAACGGCCTTCGCGGCCCGAGCGGGAATCCGCAATCACGATGTGATAAAACGGGCGCTTTTTGCGGCCCTTGCGTTGTAATCTGATTTTGACAGGCATTGCCTAAAAGGTTTTTTTATTCAACCATTCCCGCTTACCTTGCCGAGCAAGCAGCGGGCTTTTTTCAAACAGTGGGCAAAGATAGGTATTTTCACAATAGCCGACAACCTATGTTGGTTTTTTTGTTGATTTTTCTGTTCTCTGATGTGCTGATGCAAAACCGACAATAGTCCTGATAAACCCATAATCCTGGTAATCTACTGATACCCAAACTGCCGCAGGGTATAGTCATCATTGCGCCAGTTTTCTTTCACCTTGACGTGTAACTCCAGGAAGACCTTGCGGTCGAGGAAAATTTCAATGGCTTTGCGCGATTCCATGCCCAGTTTTTTCATTGCCGAACCGTTTTTGCCGATGAGAATGGGCTTCTGGGTTTTTCTGTTTACAAAAATTATGGCGCTGATGCGCGCCAGCGGCTCTCCACTGCTGGTAGTGGTATCTTTAAAATCTTCAATGGCCACTTCGCAGGAATAGGGAATCTCCTGTTCATATAAAGTCAATAGTTTTTCGCGAATAATTTCGGCAACAAAAAATCGCTCGGGGCGGTCGGTGAGCTGGTCTTTGGGGTAGTACTCGGGCCCTTCGGGCAGGTATTGCAATATGCGACTCAACAGTATATCGGTATTGATGCGTTGCAGCGCGCAGATGGAGACCGTTTCCTTAAAAGGCACGCGCTCCTGCCACCAGCCAGCAAGGAACTCCAATTCCTGGGGCGTTGTCAGGTCAATTTTATTGATAACCAAAAATAAGGGCGCTTCAATTTCGCGGAGCCTGTCAAATAAGGGATCGTCAGTGGAATAACGCTCGGCAGGCTCGGTGACAAACAGCATAATGTCGGCATCTTCAAAGGTAGAAGACACGTAACGGTTCATCGCTTCGTGCATTTTGTAGGCCGGATTTTCTACATAACCGGGCGTATCGGAAAAAACGATCTGGTAATCGTCGTGGCTTAAAATGCCGATGAGCCGGTGGCGCGTAGTCTGCGGCTTATTGGTGATAATAGACATGCGCTCGCCCACCAGTGCGTTGAGCAGTGTGGATTTCCCTACGTTGGGCTTCCCAATGATATTGACGAATCCTGATCGATGCATTTCTCTGTTTTCTGTTCGTTTATAGGTTTATTGGATTATGGGTTTACGCACGGTTGCAAAGTAGCCCGCGGGGATGCTCGTTTCGACTCCGCTCAACGACCGGCACAGATCGCACAAATCGCAAGGTCGCACAGTCGCCCTCCCGCGCAAAGATTCAAGATCGCACCGTCGAATCTCTGCGCTCCGTAGCGATGCGGTTTTATACCCATCGCGGAGGAGCATTCCTGGTAGCCGAGGCTGGCTTTGATAACCCGGGTATACCGGGGATGCTCCATATCGCAGGGTATAAAACCCTACGCTATGGAGCGCTGGGGCTACATTGGTTTGCATAATCGCAAAGTCGCAAAGCTATCCCGGCAATCGCCGCATCTCACCCCGTACCAGGGCATCCACCAGTCGAAAAACGGTTTGGGGCGTATGGGGGCGCCAGTTGAATTCATTGAAGCGCTCGCCGAAATTGACATAATATTGCAGGCGGTTGTCTTCCATCTCTTCTTCCACGTGGGCCAGGGTATTGACCAGGCAAATCCAGCCGTCTTCGTCTTTCACGTCGTCGTACCATTCCTCGTAATAGCAATCGTCGGAAGCGTGGAAATTCAGTACATTATCGCAGAGCAAAATGAATTTGTTGATGCCCTGATCGACCATGCGATCGATTACCTCGCGTTTGAGGTACATCACGTCGTTGTAAAGGCAATCGTTCCACTCGCCAATTAATTCTATGATGGCATAGCCTTCGTCGTATTCGGCAAAAAGTACTTTCAGATACAGCGTAGCCGAACCAAACTCGTCCCATTGAGGGTGAATATAGTAATTGTAGACCTTATTGGAAAAATAGAACTCGCTGTACTCTCTGCCATAGAATGGCGACAGCTTGTCATCCGCGGCTATGTATTGGTCGCGCCACTGAAAATAAGGTTCGATATCGTGCATGACACCTTCGGCAATTGCCGCGTTTTGAATCCCAAAAATACGGGTTATTTTTGTCAAACAACACAAAAAACAGCCGCCTGGTTTATGACTCGCCAATATCCCTTTCGCATCGCCGTAACAGGTCCGGAATCAACAGGCAAAAGTACCCTTGCTCGCGACCTGGCGCGACGGCTGGGCGCGCTTTGGGTGCCCGAGTTCGCGCGGTATTACCTCGGCGAATTGACCCGACCATATGAAGAATCCGACCTGCTGGATATCCTGCACGGACAATTGCGCTGGGAACAAAACTACAGCCGCCTCGCCGGGCCATTTCTATTTTGCGATACCGATCCGCTGGTGATCAAAATATGGAGCCAATACAAATACGGCCGATGCCACCCCCTTATTGAATCAACCTGCCAAACGCACCGCTATGATCTGCACCTGCTGTGTAAACCCGACCTGCCCTGGACCTTCGACCCCCTGCGAGAAAACCCGGATTTAAATGAAAGAATGGAAATTTATAATTTATATAAAAATGAATTACAAATACTTAATACTCCTTATGTGGAAATTGACGGCGAGGTCCTTCAGCGTAAGGCAACTGCCTTGTCGGCAATTTTTAGTCAAATGCGGCCATAGTTGCGTATAGTATCGTATCGCTACGTATCTTTGCAGCATATAACTCAATGGGGTGTCTGTGTAACCCGGTCAAGTCCGGGCCGCAGTCTGAGATTATACCCTTTGTTCCTCCATTCAGGCGGAACAGGAACCTGCCCGGGTAATGCCGGGAAGGGAAATGATGCCGTAAGGGGTAGGTTATAAGTTGTAGGTTGTAGGTTGTAGGTTGTCCGTTTATAGGTTTATGAATAAGAGACTATAAACCGATAAACCCATAAACAAAGAAAACAGAGAACCTACAACCTACAACCTACAACATACAACCATTCCACCCCATGAATGGTGAATTCGTTCACTTTTTAATGCACAAAACATGCGCAGATTGGGTTTTGGAATGGTATTTCCTTTTCTTTTTTTTGGACAACTACTTTTCGCACAAATTTCCCTCACCGGTATTGTCGCCGACGAAAACGGGGCGCCGCTTGCAGGCGCCAATGTATGGGTGCTGGATACGCGTATCGGCGCTGTGACCGACGAACGGGGGCGGTTCAGACTGGCTAACCTGTATCCTGGAATTTATACCTTACAAGCTTCTTATATTGGTTATGAAAATGCGCAGCAGCTCGTTGATGTTCTGAAAAGCGGTCAACCGGAGGAGGTCCGTTTTGCCCTCGTATCCCGCGCTATCCGCATCGACAACCTGGTGGTGACGGCCACAAG
>DAINSQ010000025.1:0-37970 GCA_036741235.1 Saprospiraceae bacterium
GCGCCCTGTACCCGCTGTGTTTCTGTCGCTCTGGTTGGCCGCGGCGGCCGCTGGGCTGGTTTGTAGATGATTGATTGCGGCCTTCTTTAGAGGGGGTGAGGGTGAGAGGGAGGGAGATTATTGATGATTAAGAGATTGATGATATGAAGATATTGATTACGGGGGGAGCGGGTTATGTGGGTTACTCGGTAGTGCGTCACCTGCTCAAATCATTTAATCCGGTGTCGGAGATAGTGGTATATGACAACCTCGACAGAAAAAATTACGCCTTTTTCACCCACGAAAAATTTTCGGCCAAATTTGTCCACTTCATACAGGGAGATTTGCTGGACAGCCGGAAATTGCGACAGGCGCTCAAAGACGCCGATGTGGTATTTCACCTGGCAGGTAAAGTACTTACGCCGTTTGCCGACAATATGGCGCATGCCTACGACCAGATCAACCACTGGGGTACGGCTCACCTGGCCGAAGCCATTGAAGAAAGCCGGGTACAAACAGTGGTAAACGTGAGCAGCGTATCGGTATACGGGGCTACCGGTGAGCCGGCAAATGAAGAAACGCCTCCGCATCCACAATCATTTTACGGGACCTCCAAACTCGCCGGAGAAAAACACCTGAGCCGCCTTGCCTCCCCAACACGCCGGGTTTTTACGCTTCGCTCGGGCAACGTATATGGCTACAACCCATGTATGCGCTTTGACGCCGTCATCAACCGCTTTATGTTTGAGGCCAATTTTAGCCGCCGTATTACGATCGACGGTTCGGGCGAACAAACGCGGGCCTTTATACATGTGGATAAACTGGCCGAGGTGATGAAGGGGTTGCTCAACAGCGAGGCGCCGTCAGGTACATACAATGTAGTGGAACACAATTTGTCTATCAAAGAAGTTGTAGAAGCAGTTCGCAATATTTATCCCGAATTGGAGACTATTTCTGTCAATTTTGATATGATAATGCGCAGCATTGCGATCCAAACGCCATGTAAAATATTTGACTACGTGCCGGTCACGGCCAGGAATTTGTTAGATGAGTTAAATGATTTTAAACTCAATTTTGCTTTCTAATTAAGCGCTGCCGTTTTCTCAATATTTTGCCCGCCTCAGCCGCGTCAACCCTTTGTCGGCAAGGTACAAAACCAGCAGCGTAGCAGTCACCAGCAACAAAGTGAGCAAAGTAGAGTAGGGGACCAGGTTCAGGAATTTGGTTACAGCGGAATCCACAACCCTGTCGAGTTGGCTGTTGCTGTTTGCAGCGGGAGATACAAAAACGGCTGCCCAGCCCAGAAGGGCAACAGCGGCACTCCCCAAACCTGCCAGCCAGCGCACAGCGGATTTAGGAAGCAATTCCTGAACTGGGCGCGCAGGCAGATTTTGGAAGACGCGCTCCAGCAGGTTGGTCTGAAAACGCATCGAGGGCTGCTCAGGCTCCTGGCGCTGTAATTCCTCGTGCAGCGCTTTACAGCGCTCCCACTCTTGTTTGAACAATGCATCGGTAAAATACCTGGCTTCCAACGCTTTTCTTTCAGCTTCCGTGCATTCGCCGTCCAGGTATTTCCATATCAGCATTTGCTCCGCATTCATGTTGTTTAAGTTATTGATATACATTTGTTTAGTTGTCCTGGCCTCCACCTCCCACGCTCTCCCAAAATGGCGACAAATGTTGGCGAAGCGCTTCTCTTAGCCTAAACAGCCTGGTTTTAATATTGGTTTCCGTCAGTCCTGTGATCTCGGCTATTTCTTTAATCGGTTTTTCGTTCAGGTAGAACAGCGTAATAATCGCAGCGTCATCGGGGCGCAACTTGTTGATGGCTGCTTGCAGCGCATCATGTAAATCCTGGTGTTGCATCATGGCCACCGGCGAGATGTTAGCCGTATCCTCAAGTTGCAAAAACGACTCGCCATCGTCGAGCGAGTGGGCGCCGGGGTTTTTTCGCCTGGACAAATCTATCGCCGTTCGATAGGCAATGGTATACAGCCAGGTACTGAATTTTGACTTCTGTTCGAATGTACCCAGCATTTTGTGGACTTTCACAAACACGTCCTGCGCCGCTTCTTCGGCTTCTTCCCGTGATTTCAATATTCGAAAGGCTATGGTGAACACATAATGCTGATAACGTTCCACCAGTTGGCGAAAAGCCAGATGGCTGCCCTGCAGGGTCAAACGTACCAGCCTGATGTCTTCTTCCATGCGTCTGATCTATATCTTACGACGATTATTACTTAGCGTAGGTTGCAAAGATAAGGCTAAAAAAAATGACTTTTTTTGCAACCGGTTTTGTACTGCTGCCGTCATAGCGTATTGAGATTAAATTTAAAAAATATGCTGCACGACTTAGTTCCTATAGTAGCGATCGCCGGATTTTTCAGCACGGTCATTTTCATCGTATATATCCTGGTCTCTTCCCGCCACAAAGAGCGTATGGCGCTGCTGGAGTATGGCAAAGAAGCAAATGTTTTTGAAAAGCGGCCTAATCGCCTCAGAGCGATCAAACAAGGCCTGGTGGCCGCCATGGTAGGCGTGGGACTGCTAATGGGTAATGTTATGACCGCTTTCGGCATGGATGAAGATATTGTATACATCGCAATGGGCCTGATCATGGGCGGCGCCGGGCTTGTAGGTTTTCACCTGCTGGCTCCCCGCGACAAAAATGATGAGGTGGTGTAGATGAAAAGTGATCACCCGCTGTTTTTTATTGCCGTACTGGCGCCTGAAGCGATCAGCGAAGAAGTAACCGCTTTCAAATTGCACGCTGCCGCTCAATTCGGCAGTGCCAGGGCGCTTCGGTCACCGCCTCATATCACCCTCGTGCCGCCTTTTGCCTGGCCGGCTTCCGATGTATCCCTTTTGGTGAAGGAAATCGGCCGGGCAGCGAGCAGCATCCCGCCTTTCGAACTTACGCTCCGTAATTTCAATTGTTTTGCACCCCGGGTTATCTTTGTTGAAGTTCCTGACAACCCTCCGCTCAACCGCCTGCAGGCGTATTTAGCGCAACATCTGGAGCAAACCCTGCATTTGCCTGTCAAAGACGACAGACCTTACCATCCGCATATGACTGTTGCTTTCAAAGATTTGCGTCGAAGCCAATTTACTCCTGCCTGGGCTCATTTTTCCCGAATTTCCTACGAAAGAACCTATTCCGTCACTGATGTTGCTCTCTTGCGCCATCGCAACCAACAGTGGGAAGTATTCAGAAGATTTATGCTCAATTGTTAATTTTGGCATGGAATTAGTGATATATAAAAAATAATGAAATATTTGCGAGAGAAGTGTTAACGCTTCATACTTTGCGTTTGGAAACAACGTTTATAGATAGTTGCGACTGTGAGCCGACTTAAGTCGCATCATCAAAGTCTACAACCTGAATCGTCTATGCGGAGGAATAGGATTGTATCTATCGTTATTGTTTTGGGGGTAATAGCAACAACGCTTCAGGCACAGCCATACTTCCCTGTCAAAATCAATAAAAAGTGGGGATTGATCGACGCTAGCGGGCAGGTGGTGCTGAAACCCGGATATGATGCTATTGGCGATTTTAAAAATTTCGGCTATGCCGTAATGCAACGCCAGGGCAAAATCGGCTTGCTTAATCGAGAAGGTAAGGAAATCATTCCGCCGCGATATGAAGATATCAAAGTACTGGACTCTACGCTAATTGCCGTTATGGACCTGGGCGAGTGGATGGTGATCAACCTCCACGGGCAAATTGTACTCAACAAAGGGTACACTCGCGTGCAGGTATGGGACGGCGAATACCTGGCCTTCCTGCAAAATAAAAAATGGGGTATCGTTAATAAGTATGGTCTGGTGATAGCCGAACCGCGTTACGACGAAGTATACCGCGAAGATGCCTTTTTTGTGACGCGCCGCGGTGATTTGCTCGGATTGCTCTCGGCCACAGGCGTTGAGATCCTGGCCAATACCGCCGCCGAAATTAAAATCCTTAGCGACACCCTGTTTTTTTACCGGGTTGGCCGTCAATGGGGCGCTGTAGATCACTACGGCGGGCCTTTAATCCCTCCCAAATACGACAGCTACAAGAAGATTTCCGATCAGTTCATCAAACTTGTAGCGGATAATACTTTTTACATTTATTCTATCAATTGCGGAAGTATCGTTACGCATGGCGAATACGACGACTATTACCCCTTTTCCAAAAAATACGTCATCACCAAGCGAAAACGGCAGCTCGGCTTGATTGATTGGTGCGGAAAAGAGCTATTGACCTGCCAGTATAATGAAATTCAACCCTACGAAGGCAGCTTGTTTCGAGTCAACTTTAAAGGTCGCTGGGGAGTGGTCTCCGTCGAAGGCCAGCCGCTTATTCCTTTTGAATACGATTATATCGCCCCTTTGCGAAATAAAATTTGTATCGTAAAAAAAGACGGCCTTTTCGGGGTGGCCAATATTCAGGGAAAAGAAGTCGTCGCGCCCCGCTACAACCGCATCGTGTTGGAAAACAACCAGGCTAAAGCTTATACTAACAAGCCTGACAAACCCGGCGAGGAAATTCTGACGCTTTTTAGTTTCGACGACCAAGGCCAGGTTAAAGACAATAGCAGTTCTGACAAGCATTTTCAAATCACCATAGGAGGCAAAAAAAATACTTCAGAATCAGGCGCTTCCGATAATAATTTTGTGCTGGACAAATTCGAGTGGTTTTATTCGCCGGCTATGGACCGCTGGGGGTTGCGCAAACTCGAAGACGGCGCCATTCAGATCGAACCAAAATTTCATTTCATCCAGGTGGAGCCCAGACTGGGCTTTACACTGGTAGGCATCGAAAAAACAGGTAAATACGAATTCGAACGCTCCACTTTCCGCTTTGATATGATATACGGCCTGGTGAACAATGAGGTGGGCGCCCTGGTCACCGAAGTTGATTTCTGGGATATACGTTTTGACGATTACTACAACGGCTTTCCTGTAGCGCGCTGTATTTTCTCAAACGGACGGCACGGCCTTATCGATCGCATCGGGCGGATTGTCAAGCGCGATTACGCCTTTATTGGCGAATTCCACAATGGACTGGCCCGAATGAGCCTTCAGGGTAAACTCTCGGGCAGCTTAAAAAACAAAGGCAGCCTGGGCAAACTCAGCGATTACCTGGCCAACCACCTCTGCGCCGGTTACCTTGTGGATTACACGCAGTATGATCAACTATTCAGCTCCGACGCTTCGCTTGTTTGCGAAGGCTGTCAGTGGGGGTATATTGATACCAGCGCCGCTATAGTAATTCAACCCCAATATACCTATGCCGCCGATTTTACCAATAATGTGGGGATTATTGCCTGCAACGAAAAGTGGGGCATGATCAGCAGCAAGGGCACTACACTGATTCCTTGTCAATATGACGGCATCGGGTTTCTGGAAAATACCAACAATAGCATAGTCAAAGTATACGTCCAGGCCCCGAAATACGGCTTGATCGATACCCTCGGGCAACTCAGGGTAGGCGCTGTTTACGATGAAATCGGTTCCTTTGCCGAAGGCCGGTTGGCAGTTAAGCGCAACGGCATGTGGGGGTTTGTTAATGTTGACGGGCTGGAAGTTATTCCTTGCCGTTTCCGCGAAGTACTCAACTTTAGCGAAGGCCTTGCCGCCGTTAAATTGGGCCGCCAATGGGGTTTTATCGATAAGCAGGGCGATGTGCAAATCAATTTTGCCTATAAGCGGGTCGGCAATTTTAAAAATGGACTGGCCTGGGTGCAAACCGACGAAGGTACAGGGTATGTAGACCGATTGGGCGCTCTGGCCATTCCTGCCCGCTTTGAAAAAGCTTTTGACTTTCAAAATGGCATCGCCAGAGTAGTCTCAGGCGGAAAATTCGGCCTGGTCGATATGAAGGGCAAAAATATCGTCAGGCCCAAATATACCGATATCCGCGAGTTTGACTCCACAGGCCTGGCCGTCGTCCGAATCAGCGACAAACAGGTCACCTACGGTGTAATCAACCGTACCGGGCAGTTGATCACTACACAGAACTACCTGTCTATTGAACCATTTCAGGATGGCCTCGCCCTGGTAAAAGACAGCAAAGGCTTCGGCTTTATCGATACTACCGGAAAATTAATTATTCCATGCATCTATTCTAAAGCCGCACCTTTTGTGGAAGGACGCGCTGCAGTCTATAAAGACGGCGCTTGCGGTTATATCGATACCAAAGGCGCTGTGGTTATTCCCTTTGATTTTTCGCGTTGCCTCGATTTTGACGCCGATAAGGCTGTCGTATATAAGGGCATCAAAAGAGCCGGCCTGGTGAGCCTTGACGGAGAACTGATACTCGAACCCGCGCTCGACCGCTTGCTCAAATTCCAGGAAGGCCGGGGGCTGATGCGCGATGAAAAACTTCGATTTTATTATATTACTGAACAGGCTAATATGTACGACGGGTACTACGAGAAGGCAACAGCCTTTAAACACGGCGTTGCAGTAGTACAAATCAACGGCAAATGGGGAATTATCAACCAAAAAGGTATAGAAATCATCCCTCCCAAATACGACCGTATTGACGGTTTCGAAGATGGTTACGCCAAAGTTCGCATTGAAGGCCTCAACGGCTTGTCAACGCTCGACGGCCAACTCATAGCACAACCCGATTATGAATTCATCAGTTACGCCGGGCAAGGTATTTTTCGAGTCGAGCAAGGCGATAAAATCGGGTATTTTGATACCGAAGGGCATTGGATTTGGGGATTGACGCAGTAAGCGCTTATATTTATCGCTCTAAACGCTTTATTGTTATGAACCCATTTGCTATTCGTCAAGCTTTGTTTCCGCTGCTGACCGGCGTTGTGCTCCTTTTTTCAGCCTGCAAACGCGATGATGACCCGCTGGAGTCGCTGATCATTACCCCGGAGAATAATATTTTGCTGGAGCCCGGCGATACCCTCCAACTCGAAAGCAATTTGCCTGTTGATTGGTCTGCTTCCTCGGGTACTATCACCGCTGAAGGTCTTTTTATTGCGCCTGCTTTTCAAGACAAGGCGACGGTCATCGCTACCAGCAAAAACGACGCCCAGCTCCAGTCGGAGCGGATTATCGTGGTAAGCAATCACGCCGAGCTGTTCAAAGCCATGCGCAATGGCGGCTATGTATTGTATTTCAGGCATGCTAACGCTACTGTTGGCGTAGATAATTTTAATTCTACAATACCTCAATGGTGGACTTTATGCGATTCAACCATTGCCAGACAGCTGTCGGCAATGGGGAGAACACAAGCCCAGGAAACCGGATTCGCTTTTAGAAATATAGACTTCCCTATCAGCAGGGTGATCTCCAGCGAATTCTGCCGCTGTGTAGAAACCGCCGAACTTTTTGATATAGAACCCGTTTTGCCTGTCGAGACTTCTCCGGCTATTACTTTTACCGTTTACGGCGATGAAAACGGCCGTTACCAGCGTACAATTGATTTTATCAATGATTTACCTGCCGGCAATGGGGTTATCACGCTCACCGCTCATTCTTTTCCCACCGGCAGCCCCGGCCCCTTATTGCAAATGGGCGATGCCGCCGTTTATAAACAGCAAACCGGCGGAGGTGCAGAACTCGTAGCCATTATTACCGTAGCGGATTGGGTAGCACTCAAATAAAGATCAAGGAACTTTTCCTGCAGCAAATCTGTTTATCATAGCGTTATCCCAATATTAATTTTGTGATAATTTAGTATTGAAGTAATGCATATGGCTTAATTGCCTTTTATTTTTGATAAAAATTGGTTTGCTGCATGAACTGGAGAAGACTCAACGGACAACACCTTGACATGCCGCTAAAAGTCGCTGTCGAAGAAGCTATCGTTAAAGAAATTGAGCAGGGGTACAAACTGAAAGTCTGCATCGGTTCCGATTCACAGGTGCACGGCGACTACATCGACTTTGCCACCGTGATAGTTTTCCTGCGGGAGAAGAAAGGCGGTTTTATGTTCATCAACAATGCGCGACACGATAAAGCCATGAGTTTGCGCGAACGCATGATCGCCGAGGTAGCGCGTTCTGTTGAAGTCGCTTATTCGCTTTGCGACTTACTCGACGCTTATGATGTGGCCCTCGAAGTACACGCAGACATCAATACCGACCCACATTTTCAATCCAATCTGGCGCTTAAGGAAGCTATGGGTTACATCCTGGGCATGGGTTTTGTATTCAAAGCCAAACCCGACGCATTTGCCAGCTCATCATGCGCCGATAAAGTTGTTTGATGATAAGCAGCCTTAAGCTTATCTTTGCGCTTCCTTTTCGTTTAATACGATTGTGAGGAACGCATACCATGAAGAACAAAGTCATCCTTTTTTGCCTTATTTGTTGCTGCACAGGTATAAGGCTCAGTGCCCAGCAGGGGGATAGCTACCAGCCCATGCCCCCTTTTCAACGCTTCGACCTCGAAAATGGGCTGAAAGTTATCGTAGTTGAAAACCCTGCTTTGCAAGAAGCTTATCTTCAGCTTTTTGTCGATCTGCCGATGATGGGAGAACGGCAATGGGCGGGCATGGCCGAACTCACCGGACGAATGTTGTTGACGGGGACGACCGGGCGAACATCGTCGCAAATAGCCGAAACGCTCGATACCACTGATGCCGCGCTGTATTCCAGCCGCTTTGGTTTGTTCGGGGCTTGTCCGCCCGACGATATCGGCACTATGATGCAACTCATGGCCGATATCATGATCAACCCGGCTTTTTCAGCCCCGGCATTTGACAGTATACGGCAACTTTTAATTAAAGAAGTACTGGCGTATCGCAATGACCCCGTTAGCGTTGCCGGAAGGGTAGCCTCGGTGTTGCGCAACGGCAGCGATCATCCCTATGGTGAGCTTTATACCCCACAAACCCTTAATAATCTGACGGTAGAGCGCTGTTCCACTTTTTATTACAATAATTTCAAACCCGAAATTTCTTATCTGGTTATTGCGGGCGACGTCAACATCGAACAGGCTAAACTTTTAACTGATCTGTACTTTTCCCCCTGGAAGCGAGGCGCTGTTTTGCTCGAGTATTTTCCGACTCCCGAACCGCCCGTCAAAACAAAAATCAGCGTAGTGCATAAAATTGGGCTGGCGCAGGCTGTATTGCACCTGTCAACGCCCCTCAATATCGCCCCCGGCAGCGAAGCGCTGCCTAAATACCAATTGCTCAATCAGGTAATAGGCGGAGCAACCACCGGGAGGCTGCGCCAAAAGCTGCGCGACGAAAAAAACATCGCTTTTGACATATTTTCATTGGCTGAAGCCGACGCACAGGTTGGCAACTGGCGATTGCAGGCTACCATTCGCGGCAATGCTGCCGACAGTGCATTGGCATTGGTCATTAAAGAACTTAAAGTCCTCGCTGAGTCCGCTATTCCATCGGCAGAACTCGATGGCGCGCGCCGGCAATTATTGGCCGCTTTTGAACAAGCGCTAGACAGGCCGGAAACGATGATCGGTTATTACCTCGATATGGCGCGCTTTAAATTACCCGCTGATTACGACGTGGTATACAGACGCAGGCTACAAGAAGTATCTGCAGCCGAATTGCAGGAATTGGCAAAAAAATGGCTCTCTACCGACAGGCTGAACGTGATAGCCGTAGGCAATAAAAGCGAACTGGCCCCCTTGCTCAAACCTTTTGCCCCCGATTCGACAATTTATTTTGTGGATAGCTACGGTAAACCCGAAGAAGAACTTGCCATTGCACTACCTCAGGATGTAGATCCCGTCAATGTAATCGACCATTATCTGATGGCTATCGGAGGCCGCGAAAAACTTGAAGCCATCAAAGACCTCAGAGTAGTGATGACCTCAACCATTCAAGGCATGAGCATGCAAGTCGACCTGACCCAAAAAGTCCCCGCCAAAATGAATATGCGCGTGCAAATAGGCGGTAATATCGTCAATCAAACGATTTTCGACGGCGTCAGGGCAACCATTAAAGCCATGGGCAAACCCCAGCCTGTCGATTCTGCAACCTTGTCGGGTATCAAAGAACAAGCGCTAATGTTTCCCGAGCTGTTTTACCAGCAAATGGGCTATACCATGCAACTCATCGGAGTGGAAATGGTTGATGATAAAAAAGCTTATGTGTTGGATATTACGCGGCCCGGCGGCAAGAAATTTACAAATTATTATGATGCGGATACTGGACTCAAACTGCGCACCATCGCACTACAGCCTGGTCCGGCAGGAGAAATTGCCGTTGTAAACGATATTTTGAGTTACAAAGAATATGAGGGTGTTAAATTTCCCGCTCAAAAGAAATCTACCGGCATGATGCCCGTACCTTTGGAATTGGAATTGCTGAGCATTGACATCAACAAAGGCGTAGACGACAGTTTTTTCAAGGTTGAATAAAACCGGTCTTTCGCACAACTTCTTCTTTAACTTGTGCATCTTTGCGCGCGTGTAAATAAAACTATGGTTCAAATTTTTGTAACAGGCGGCACTTTTGACAAAAAATACAATTACATCAACGGAGAATTGTATTTCAAAGACACACATCTTCCCCAGATGCTGGATTTGGGCCGGTGCACGCTCGAAATCGACCTCAAAACGCTTATGATGGTGGATAGCCTGGAGATGACCGATGCCGATCGGCAGATCATAGTGCATAACTGCCGCCGCTCGGCTTATGAAAAAATTCTTATCACTCATGGCACAGATCGCATAGTAGAAACGGCGAAGTATCTCGCCGGCGCAAATATCGACGATAAAACCATTGTGCTCACCGGCGCTATGGTACCCTATGCATTTGGCACGTCTTCCGACGGGTTCTTTAATTTGGGCAGCGCCCTTGCTTTTGCGCAAACCCTGCCTCCTGGCGTATACGTGGTGATGAACGGTCGCTATTTCCACTGGAATAATGTTCAAAAGAACAAGAAAACAGGCTTTTTTGAAGAGCTTTGAAGCTATAATTTGCTAATATTGCAACGTCACAAGCACATCCAATCGCATTATGAAAAAGAATACAACCTGGCTTATCGGCCTCTTTTTTGGCATTTGTTTCGCTTCGACGCTGTCGGCTCAGAAAGATTTTTATGACGTAAATACCATCCAGGAAGTACGTATCACTTTTGAGCAAAAGAACTGGCGTTATATGCTCGATTCGCTGCGCTACAACGGCGAAGCCCTGCTCAAAGGCAGGGTAGAGATCAATGGACAGCGTTTTGACGGCGCCGGCGTTCGCTATCGCGACGGCAAGTCTTTTACGCCCGGCGGTCGCCGAAATGGTCTGTTTGTAGTGTTGAATCACTCCAACGACAGCCACAACTATCAGGGCTACACCGACGTCGATCTGTCCAGCGCATTGCGCGATCCCAGCATGGTGAGAGAAGTGTTGGGTTATGAAATAGCCCGGCATTATGCCCCGGCGCCAAAGGCCAACTTCGCTAAAGTATCCATCAACGGCGAATACTACGGTCTGTTCGTCAATGTCGAATCTGTCACTGACGCTTTCCTGACCAACCACTTCGGCACCTCGCAGGGCAGCTTGTTTAAAAGCAATCCGAACTCCATTGAACAGGCGCCCGACGGCTGCAAAAGCAAATCTTACGCCTCCTTGCAGTATGATAAAGATCCCGCTTGTTTTAAATTCCACTTCGAGGGGTCCGACAATGCAGACTGGCGCGAGCTGGTAGAGCTCACCCGGGTTCTCAATGAATCGCCCGAGGAAATTGACCGCGTACTCGATGTCGATCGCGCGCTCTGGATGCTGGCATTCAATAACCTGGTAGTCAATTTGAGCAGCTATTTAGGCCAGTATAGCCCGCATTATTATCTTTACAATGACGGCAAAGGCCGGTTTGTTCCCATTATTTTCGACCTGAACCTGGCCTTCGGCAGCTTTAAAAATACCGGCGTCGGTTCTGATTTGAGTAATATCGAATTGATGGAATTGCCGTCGCTGCTCCATGCCGACGACGTTACCAAGCCGCTGATCAGCGTTTTGCTCTCAAATGAGTTGCACCGCAAACAATATTTCTCGCACATGCGTACTATGATGGGCGAATACTTTGCCAGCGGACTGTTTGAGCAACGGGCCAGAGAATTGCAACGCCTCATCAGCGATGCCCTTTCGAAAGACAGCAACCGCTATTATCCGCTCGACGATTTTAATCGCAGCCTTTTGGAAACGATCGGCACCCGCAGCAATATTCCCGGTATTGTCGATTTTATGCAAAAACGCCTGGCGTATCTTGAACAAGACGAATTGCTTAAAGTCGTTCCGCCTGCTATCTCCGATGTGAAGGTTATCCACAGAGAACGTTTCGCCAGCCAACAGGTGACCGATTTTAAAATTCAGGCTAAAGTGGAAAAATTTGCCAAAAATGTACGCGTTTTCTATCGCTTTGAAAGCAGCCAGGATTTTGCCGAGACTACTATGCACGACGACGGCAAACACAACGATGAGCAGGCCAATGACGGTATTTACGGCGTAGTAATCCAGCCCGCGCCCGGTTCTTCCCGCATCGAATATTATATCATGGCTGAAAACGCCAGGGCCGTCAATTATGCTCCCTTGCGTTATACTTACGACAGGTATAGCACAACGCTGGCGGAAATTAATCAGTAATGAAATTTTATTTGGCGGCGGCGTCCCGACAGGATGCCGCCCCTTCATCACATTGTTAACCCAATGTCCATGAATAAGCAACTTCTTGTTTTTGTTATTCTGCTCGCGCTGGCACAAGTTCTTGTCGCACAAAACAAGCCCAAGGCAAAAACGCCCGCGCCTAAACCAAAAACACCCGCCAAAACAGCGCCGGCAAAACCCAAACCGGCGGCGCAACCCGCTAATAAAAATCAGGACCTGTATAGCCTGGAAAATATCCTGGAAGTAAAAATTACCTTTAAAGAGAGCAACTGGGATTCGCTCCTCAATTCTTTCAAGCAGGAAGGTTATGAAGAAAAACGCCTGGTCGGCGATGTGACGATCAATGGCGTCAGTTACCCTAAAGCAGGCATCCGATACAAGGGGAGTAGCTCGTTTTTTAATGTTGCCAGGATAGGCGCTTCCAAACTGCCACTGAACGTTAAGGTGGACCATATCAATAAACAGCAGTCTCTCCCCGGCGGTTTTACTACCCTCAAATTGTCGAACGTTTTTCGCGACCCCAGCTTTCTCCGCGAGGTAATGGCCTACGAAATCGCCCGCAAATATATGCCCTCGCCCCGGGCTAATTTTGCCAAGGTATATGTAAATGGCGTTTACCTGGGCTTGTATAATTGCACCGAATCGGTTGATGAAAAGTTCCTGGAAACCTATTTTGGCAATAATACCGGCCCGCTGGTCAAATGCGACCCCGATTACAACGGCAAAAAAATCGAAACCTGCCCGCCTACCGATAAAGCCGCATTGGTGTATTTCGGCGAGGATTCGCTGTGCTATATGAACCTGTATGAACTGGAAAAAGGCACCTACTGGAAAGATCTCATCGGCCTCATTCATGTCATTAATAAAGCCCCGCAACGCCTGGATTCTATTTTCGACGTGGATCAGGCGCTCTGGATGATCGCTTTTAATAATGTCTTGGTGAACCTCGACAGTTATATCGGCAGGTTGAGCCACAATTATTATCTGTATAAAGATACCTTTGGCATTTATCACCCTGTCATTTGGGATATGAATATGTGTTTCGGCGGCTTCCGCTATGCCGACGACGGACCGGCTTTGTCTACCGAAAAGATGCAGCAAATGAGCCCTATGTTGCATTATGACAACGACCGAAAACCTATGATCAAGCGTTTGTTGGCTAATCCGCTTTACCGGAAAATTTACCTTGCCCATGTGCGTACGATCATTGCGGAGAATTTCTCTAACGGCCTTTATATCGAACGAGCCGAAGCTATCCAGAAGTTGATCAAACCGCTGGTGGAAAAAGACGCCAATAAATTATACGCTACCGAAAGCTTTGGCCAGAATTTATACCAGACAGTTAAAGTCGATAATTCCAGTGTCGTTGGTATTGTTGAATTGATGAGCGAGCGTACGAATTACCTGCTCAATCACCCTGCGCTCAAAGGCACGCCGCCGGCTATTTCCAACGTTCAGCATTCGGTGCAGCCCAAAGGCGCCAATGTCTCTGCCAAGGTTAACGGCGCCAAGCAGGTCTGGTTGTTTTATCGCCACGGCAAATACGAGCCTTTCCAACGGGTAGCGATGACACCCGATGTTACCCGCGATGGCGATGCCGAGATCGCCGTCGCTACCTGGAGCTATACGCTGGAGAAATCAAAGGGGCTGCAATACTACCTGGTTGCGGAAAGCGAGAAACACGCTTCCCTCTCCCCGGAAAGGGCAGCCAAGGAGTTTCACCAGATCAAATAACCCGGTATGCGCTTCCTGCATACTTCAGATTGGCACCTGGGCCAGAAATTGCTCAATTTCGACAGGGATGAGGAACACGCCCTGGCCCTGCACTGGCTGGCCGGGATAGTAAGGGAGCAAGCCATTGATATGTTGCTGGTGTCGGGGGATATCTTCGACATCGGCAATCCCCCCAATTACGCCCGCAAACGATATTACAGCTTTCTCGCCGAGCTCATCGGCTCGCCATGCCGGCACGTGGTGATTACCGCCGGTAACCACGATTCCCCGCCTATGCTCGATGCGCCGCGCGAATTGTTGGAGGCGCTGAATATCCATGTTATCAGCGCCGTACCCGAAAATCTGTCTGATGAAGTACTGCTTCTGAATGGCCCCGATGGACAACCCGAGGTACTGGTCGCCGCCGTGCCTTTTCTGCGCGATCGCGATCTTCGACAAAGCGAGGCCGGAGAGAGCGGCTACGACCGTATCGCTTCCGTAAGCGAAGGCATGAAAGCCCATTTCAACGCCATTGCCGACCTGGCCGCCCCCTACCGCTCATTGGATATTCCCTTTATCGCTATGGGGCATCTCTATGCCGCCGGCGCTACCGCCGCCGACCCTCAGAATAATATCTATATCGGGCATGTGGAAAACATGGCCGCCGGCGATTTCCCCGATAGCTTTGATTATGTGGCGCTGGGCCACTTGCATCGCGCCCAGCAGGTTGGTAAAAAAAGGCACGTGTATTATTCCGGCTCGCTTATACCGCTGAGCTTTAACGAAATGGCCGACGATAAAAGCGTGTTTGTAGTGGAAACCCAAGGCCGCAATATCCAATCCGTTTCTCCCGTCGCCGTACCCACTTTCAGGCGATTAAAAACAATTGAAGGCGATGTGGAAGAGGTAAAAGCCACGCTGACAAAATTTCACGCCAAGGAAAGAAAAGGACTTCGCCCCTGGGTAGAACTTGTGGTGCATACCGACAAATTAATACCCCAACTCGATTTGCAGTTATATGCTTTCGCAAAAGAAATGCCGCTTGAAATTTTAAAAATAAAACTGCACCGCCAATACCAATCACTCGACGCCCAACTGGCCGACGAACCCGCCGATCTCAGCGAAATAGAGGTGCTGGATGTATTCCGCCGCAAATGCGAAAGCTTCGGCGCTCCTCCTGATGAAATGGAAGAACTTACCCAAACCTTCCTGGAATTACAAACCTGGATGCAGGAGCGGTCGCAACAACAAGATTAAAACTTGAACGTCAGACCTATACTCGGCAATATCGGCAACTGGTTTACCCTGTTATTGGTGATCCTGTCTACGTAAAAGATGTTCTCCCTGTTGTAGACGTTGGTAACACTCAATATAGCCTCCAGACTGGAATTTTTGCTAAACTCGATGGTGCGCTTAAGCGAAGCGTCGAGGCGGTGGTAATACGAAAGCCTGCCGTCGTTGCGCTTGGAAGACAATATCGTGCCCAGACCGTAGTTGCCCGTCAGGACATCAGTGAGCAGTAAGTCCTCGAAGTTGTTGTTCTGGTAAAAACCTTGCGTGCGCGTGAAGGGGAAACCTGAACCCAGATTCCAGCGAAGACTGAATTCCCAGGCCTGCTTTTTGCCGAAAGCATAGGTGCCCAGCATGTTGATATTGTGCCTGCGGTCAAATACAGTGGGATAGACCTGGAAGCCGTCGTCGCGGTTTACGTATGTCAGCGAGTAGGTCATCCACAGGTACAGGTTTTTCTTTTCGTATTTGGCCGACAGGTCGATGCCGTAGGCTTCCCCCGTTTCTGTGATAAAATTGGGATCCTGGTTGCTGAGCTTGTTGAGGTTGATATTGATCAACTGCGTAAAACCTTTGTAATAGGGCTCAACGTTGAGCTGCAGGTTTTTGCTCAGATCGATCTCCAGTCCGCCAATAGCATGGAACGATTTCTGCAAGCGGTTTTTGGTGGGCGTATTGGAGTTGGGTTTGTAAAGGGTCTCCTCTGGACCTGCCAGGAAGCCGACAAAAAAGTTGACGATGTCGAATTCGTTGACGGAGCTGATGAGGTTCTGGGAATATACGCCGCCCGCGGCCTTAAAGCGCAGGAAGTCGGTAATATTGTATTTTAAGCCGAAGCGGGGTTCCAGCGACATGGCTGTCTGCGAAGCATAATAATGCGCACGAAAACCCGGCTCCACAATCAGATCGCCGACTTTCACCTTGTATTTGACGTAACCGGCCAGCTCCGTGGTGAAATCCCGCTGGGTATAGCGGATGTCGACGGGATTGACAAATGAAAAGTCCGTATTAAAGCCGGTAAAATCAAAACCGTAGTTGATCTGATTTTTGTGACCGAAATACGTGAAATTCATGATAACGGAGTAATTGGTAATACCGCTGCGGCGCGGCCTGTTATCCGATTCGTTGAGTAAAATATCGTATTTGGAATAAGCCACAGTACCGTCCATCACTACATTTGAAGAGGGAGGAACCAGCGTAAAATTTGCGCCGCCGCCGGTAGTTGTCCAGTTGAGTTTGGCAAGGCCCACGAAATCAAAGCGGTCGGTGAAGTTGAAACCAAACAGGTTGAGTTTGCTGCCGTTGCCGCCCAGTATCGATACTTTGCCGTAGAAGTCGGTGAAACTGTAGGGCAATACGACCTCGTCGGCGATGTCTGCAAGCGAAGTATCGCCGGCAGCAAATGAGAAAAATGCCGTATCGGCAGCGTATTGGTACAGGTATTTTGAAGTCTGATCAAGGTAGGAGTGCTTGGCCGTAAACAGATAGGAAATACTGCTGCCCGAATCGGATATTTTTTTGATAGGGCCTTCCAACAGGGTTTTGGCCTGGAAGGGGCTGGCCGATACAAGCCCGCCGAAGCGCTTTTTATTGCCCTCGCGGGTTTTTATGTCTACCACGGCGGAAATCCTGCCGCCGTATTCGGCATTGAAGCCGCCGGTTAGAACGTCTACGCTGCGGATGGTCTCTGTTTCAAATACCGAGAAAAAGCCGATGGTATGGAAGGGATTGTAAATCGTCATGCCGTCGAGCAAAATCTTGTTTTGCACCGGCGAGCCGCCGCGGATGTAGAGCTGCCCGCCCTGGTCGCCAGAGACAATGATGCCCGGCAATACGGGCAGATACTGGGCAATGTCGGCTTCGCCGCCGGTGGCCGGCAGCGCTCTGATTTGCTTGGGCGTTACGGTGAGCTTGGACACCTGCACGTCGGAGCGGGCCTGTTCGCGTTGCGCCGATACGTCAACGGTACTTAGTTCAATGCTGCTGGGGGCAATGGCAAGGCGCTGGTAAACGATGCCGCCGGCTTTGAGCGTTACGCTTACCGCCACGCTGTCGTAGCCGATATACGAAGCGACTAGCGTATAGCTGCCTGCAGGAACGCTACCCAGGCTAAAAAAACCGTCAATATCGGTTACTTCGCCGAAGTTGGTATTAAGCAGCCGAACAGTAGCTGCAATGATGGGTTCGCCGGTTTCTTTGTCGTAAACATTGCCGCGAATGACGCCGTTTTGGGCTGAGGCTGCGCCCGCCATCAGCAGGCAGGCAAACAAAATAATAATCGTTTTTTTCATGCTTGTCGGGCGTTTTGCCGGAGTACTTTTTGAGTCTTGTGGGGCTCTCGTCGTAAAGTGCTGCAAAAATACGTTTGTTTTTACCTTTTGCAAGGCTTTCTTTTGTCATTGTTTGAACAAAACACTGTTAGCGTCTTTGGATATTTTCTTTGCGCTTAGCTGCTTGTGCCTTATGCAATTTTCTTACTTTTGCGGGCTATGAGGTTGAAAACGCTGGAAATAAAGGGATTCAAAAGTTTTGCCAACGAGACGGTCATTCACTTCAATGCCGACGTGATCGGTATTGTAGGACCCAACGGTTCAGGCAAGTCGAATATCGTGGACGCAATCCGCTGGGTGCTGGGCGAGCAAAAAAGTAAGGAACTGCGCCTCGACCAGATGACCAGCGTGATTTTTAACGGCACCAAAAAACGCAAGGCCGGCGGCGTAGCCCAGGTATCGATGACTTTTGAGAATACTCGCAACCTGCTGCCCACGGAATACAACACGGTGACGGTGTCGCGCATGCTATACCGCACCGGCGAAAGCGAATACCGCCTCAACGGCGTGCCCTGCCGACTTAAAGATATTACTTCTTTATTTCTGGATACCGGCATCGGCTCCAACTCTTATGCGATTATCGCTCTGGGTATGGTAGACGATATCCTGGCCGATAAGGAAGACGCCCGTCGAAAGATGTTTGAACAAGCCGCAGGGGTCTCAAAATATAAGGTGCGCAAACGCGAAACACTGGCCAAACTAAAAAGCGCCACAGAAGACCTGGATAGGGTAGAGGACCTCCTCCACGAAATTGACAATAACCTCAAAACGCTCGAAAAACAAGCCAAACGCACGAAACGCTATTTCGAGCTCAAGGATGAATACAAACAGGCCAGCACCCAACTGGCCCTGATCAAGGTGGCTGAGCTAAAGGAGCGCCACAAAGCTATCAATAGTCAGTTGCAACAGGAAGAAGACCGCTACCGTCAACTGGAAGTGGATACTCGCAACCTGGAGGCCCAACTGGAAGCCGAACGGAAAACCAATCTGGATAAGGAAAAGGTACTGTCTGATCGCCAACGAGAACTCAATAACCTGATCGGACTTATCCGAAATGCCGAAAACGACCTGCGTATGCAGGAACAACGCCAGCAGTTTGTCACCCAGAACAAATCCAAACTGGCCGGCGATATTACCAATGCTCAAATCCGCGCCCAACAACTGGAACAGGAAATCGCCCAGTATCGCGAGGATCTGACCGCCGAAAAACGCGTGGAGGCCCGCCTCGAACTCGAACTCAACGCCGCTGAAGAAGCGCTCAATAAAATCAAGGAGAGCCATAGTTCCCTGAAATCAGAACTCGACGTTATCGTGGGCCGTCAACAACAGGCAGAACGCGCGGTATTTGAACTTGAAAAACAAAAGGCGGTTCATTTTAACCAATACGATAACCTGCGCCAGGAACTGGAAAAAATTCAGCTCGATACCCAGATGCGCCGCGACGAGATGAGTAAACTCGATGCAGAAACCAAAGCTATTGAAGCCGAAGAACGTAAGGTGAACGGCCGCCTGGAAACGCTCGAACTACAAGAGGAAAACCGCCAGAAAGATCTACAAAAAGCAGAATCGCTCCAGGAAGAAACACAGGCGCGTTTGACCCGCATCAACCGCGAACTCGACGCCCGCCGCAATGAATACAAGCTTACTAAAAGCATGATCGATAACCTGGAGGGGTTCCCCGAGTCAATCCGCTTTTTGAAGTCGAATAAAGAATGGAATAAAGAAGCGCCGCTACTGTCCGATCTTATTTATGTAAACGAGCAGTATCGCATCGCTATCGAAAATTATCTCGATCCATATCTCAATTACTATGTGGTTGAAAATATGGAGGAAGCTTTCCAGGCTATCGAACTGCTCAGCCGTAGCCAAAAGGGCAAGGCTAATTTTTTTATGCTCGACGCCTTCCGCGATTATACCATGCCCGCCGTGTTGCTGCCCGGCGCAGTACAGGCTATTGATATGGTGGAAACGGAACCGGCGTACCGCAATTTGATCGGCTATCTGCTGGAGAATGTGCTGGTGGTGGAAAAAGACGACCTGAAAACGACCCTGCCCAGCCGTGATATGGTGCTGCTGTCGAAAAGCGGCAAGTTTATCCAGCGCCGTTATAGCCTTTCCGGCGGCTCGGTGGGCCTGTTTGAGGGCAAAAAAATCGGCCGCAAGAAAAATCTCGAACACCTCGAAGAATCGATCAAAAAACTCGAACGCGACGAAAACAAGACTTCTACCGAGTTCTTTCAGATCAAAAGCCATATTGAAACGCTCAAAACCCAGAAAGCCGCCGCCCAAATCCAGCAGGAGCGCAACGAACTCAACCGGCTTGCCCGCGAGAAGGTGTCGCTGAATACCCGCCTCGAAAATTTTGAACACTTCATTAGCCACGCCGACGAACGCCGCACTCAAATCGACGAGGCTATGACCGCCCTGCAAAAGGCCCAGTCCGACCTCGAAAAAGATATGGAGCAAAAACTGGCGGAACTGAAGGATATCAAGGAGAATATCTTTAACGCCGACGGCTCTTATCGCCAGGTGGCCGAGGAAATGAGCCAGGCATCTTCGGGTTTTAATGACAAAAATATTGCCTTTATCCGCCAGCAAAATAAAGTGAGCGCCCTGCAACGCGAGCTGAGTTTTAAAGAAAAACAACTCGAAGATACCCGGGCCAATATGCTGTCGGCACAGCAAACCCTGAACCAGAGCGACGATGAGCTCATGCAGATCCAAACGGCTATCGACCAACTTACCGCTTCTCTCCAAAACCGCTACGATGAACGCAAGGTGATGGAGGCTTCGCTGACCGATGCCGAGCAGGCATACTTCCAGGCCCGTGGCGGTATTACGGAGTTGGAAGACAATCTGCGCAAAATCAACCGCCAACAGCAAGATCAGCAAATTCTCATTAATCAGCTGAAGGATAAATTCAACGAGGTCAAATTCGATATCAGCGCGGTGGCCCAACGCCTTCGCATTGAATTTAATATCGAAATTAACGACATCATCAACCAGCCGCCACCCGCCGAGGTAAATGTTGATGAACTCCAACAGCAGGTGGAACGGGTCAAAAATCGCCTCGACAACTACGGCGAGATTAACCCGCTGGCAGTAGAGGCCTACGACGAGATGAAGGAACGCCACGATTCTATATCGCAACAACGCGACGATATCGTGAAGGCAAAGGATTCCCTGATGGAAACGATTAAGGAAATCGAAGAAACAGCTACCAGCCAGTTCCTGGAGGCTTTCGAAAAGGCGCGACTGTATTTTATCGACGTATTCCGCAGCCTGTTTACCCAGGATGACAACTGCGACCTGATCCTGCTCGAACCCGATAACCCGCTGGAGTCGCGCATCGAAATCGTTGCCAAACCCAAGGGCAAACGCCCGCAAACAATCAGCCAACTCTCCGGCGGAGAAAAAACACTAACGGCTATTGCGCTGCTTTTTGCGCTTTACCTGCTCAAACCCGCGCCATTCTGTATATTTGACGAGGTAGACGCACCGCTGGACGACGCCAATATTAATAAATTCAATAAAATCATTAAGAAGTTTTCCGGCGAATCACAGTTTATTATTGTGACGCACAACAAGCTCACTATGGCGGCGGTGGATACGATTTACGGCGTGTTTATGGCCGAACAGGGCGTATCTGGCGTCAGTCCGGTGGATTTCCGCAGCTTTGAGCACAGCGGGGCCTTCGAGGTGACTGGGCGTTAGGCGTTGAGCAACTTCTCTATATCGTCGGCCTTCCCAAAAATAACAAGAATATCGTGGGCTTCCAGGATGGTGTTGGGCGTCACTACGCCGATTACTTCCTGAATGTTTTGCCAGTTGCCCAATACGCTGCGCCGACGGCGTTTGCGGATAATCGTGACGATATTGACATGGTGGTCTTCCCTGAATTTGGCTTGCTGGATGGTCATGCCTACGTATTGTTCCGGTACCTCAGCTTCAACAATGTCGAATTCGTCGTCGAGGCTAAACGACGACAGGGCGCCCTTGATCATGAAGCGGCTGGCCAGCCGACGAGCCGTATCGGCTTCGGGGTGCAGGATTTCTTCGATGCCCATGGCCTCCAGAACCGTCTGGTGCAGATCAGATATGGCCCTGCTGATGATTTTCTGCGAGCAATATTTTTTGAGAAGGGCGGTAGTGAGAATAGAGGCCCCGGTATCTTCACCGATACCAATAATCACATAATCGGCGTCGGCTAGCGGCAGAGCCTGAATAGCTTCTTCATCGGTGGTGTCCATGCAAATGGCATGCGTGATCTTGTCTTGAAGTGAGTTCACCTTGTTGATACTCCGGTCAACGCCGATCACTTCGTGGCCGTCTTCCATCAGTTTGATTGACAAGCTGGCGCCGAAATTGCCTAAACCAATGATGATGAATTTCATCGCAAAATTGTTTTAGCTGATAAAAATGTCTTCTTCAGGGTACTGGTACGGCTTGTTTTTCGCTCGGAAAAACTGCTGTACAACGCCTACAAGTAAAGTCAAAAAACTCACCCGCCCTATAAACATCGTAATGGTGAGAATAATTTTACTGGCGTCGCTCAATTTGGAGGTGATGCCCATCGATAAACCGACAGTGCCGTACGCCGAAAAACATTCAAAGGAAAGGGGCATCAGTCCCAGCTCGCCGTCGAAAATAGATACCAGAAATACGGAAAATCCCAGCGCTACAAGTGACAAACTCATGATAGAAAATGCCCGCTGTTGCGTTTTTCGGGGAATTTCCTTCCAACCCAGTTCCATACGCTGTTTGCCGGTAATCTGTTGCCAGATATTGAGTGTTACCACGGCAAAAGTACTGGTCTTGATACCGCCGCCCGTTGACCCCGGCGATGCGCCGATCCACATGAGCAACAAATAAAGCAGCAAGGTAGGCAAAGTAAGAGCGCCGATGTTGGCAGTGTTAAAGCCCGCTGTACGCGGCGTTACCGAACCAAAAAATGCCTCCACAATTTTACCCCAGCCATGGTGCTCTTTCAGGGTGTTGTTGTATTCTAAAATATAATAGGCAACAGTGCCGCCTGCCAATAATATTATCGTTGTGTATACTACGATTTTAGTATTCAGGCTGACCAACGGACGAGTATAGTGGATATGTTTTTGCTTGAAAATCCGCTCGTATTTGTTGATGATCCAATCTTTGAGAAATGTGAAGTAATTGAAAACAACAACATAGCCGATACCGCCAATGATGATCAAAAAGGCCACAACCAGATGTACGCCGTAATTGAATCGAATGGATTCTTCGTACAAATTGTTGGTGAGGGTTGAAAATCCCGCATTGCAAAATGCAGAGACCGCATGAAAAACGGAAAAAAAGATTTGTCCGCCCGAATCAGCCGCTACTTGTTCGTCAATATAGGAATAAATCAATCCCGCGCCAATGAGCTCAACAGAAAAGGTGAAAACGACGATTTTGATGAGCGTTCGGAAGGTTTGACCAATGTTCTCCGCATTGATGAAATCTTTGAGCATGATTTGGTTTTGAAAAGAGGTGCGGCCCCTGAAAAACAAACCGAATAAATTGGTAAAGGTCAAAATACCCAACCCGCCCAACTGGATTAAAATGAGAATCGAAATTTGTCCGAAGCGAGTAAAATCTTTTCCCGTATCCAAAATAGTTAAACCGGTTACACACACCGCACTGGTAGACGTGAAGAGCGCATCTACGAAACTAATGCCGTTTTTTGTGGCGCTGGGCACCATCAGCAGAAAGGCGCCGGCAAACATCAGGAACAGGAAACTGATGGCAAAAATCAAGGCCGGGTGAAGCGGTTGCTTTTGAATGGCAAATAAACGTTCAGAAAACTCCGTAATAAACATGAGGCCGGCTAGCCATCTTTCCAGATAAAAATGCCCCAGCATTTTGACCAGCGATATGCCGCTAATGCCAAAAACTATTTCTGCCAGCAAAATCAATAAAGCAAGCCCCCAGGTAATGTAATGCGCCAGTCTGCGCAGCGGTCTTTCTTTTTGTTTGACAAAAACCCTGCCCGTTTGGCCGGTAAACATAAATACGGCAAAAAGAAGGTAAAACCAGCGAATGAATCGTTCCTCTGTAGCGTTTTGATGGAAACCAATGTCATACAATAGAACCAAAAAGCCGATCAGACTTGACCAAAAAAGCGGGCCTTCTATGTATTTTGTTTTCATGTTTTTTGATTAAAACATGACGTGTTCTAATACATAATAGCTCAAAATACCTGCAAAGTAGCCGATTGCTGCCCACAAAGCAATTTTTTTCATGTACCAGATAAATTCTATTTTGAGAATGCCCATTGTTGCAACGCCCGCAGCAGATCCAATAATCAGGATGCTGCCTCCGGTTCCGGCACAGTAGGCCAGCAATTCCCAGAAGGGATGATCGGGAGGGAAGTCTGTCAGGTTGTACATACCCATGGCGCCTGCAACGAGCGGTACGTTGTCTACGACGGCAGACAACAGGCCGATCAGGGTATTAATCGCCCATATATTGCCTATGTTGTTGTTGAGCGAGGTTGCAAGGTCGCCAAGATGACCTGCAGTCTCCAATGCAGCCACAGCAAGCAAAATACCCAGGAAAAACAGGATACTCGGCGTATCGATACGCTGTAAGACGCCGGAAATGGATAGCGGTTTCCGCCGCTCATCGTCTTTGTGCCGGTGCATGATCTCGGTAACTACCCAAAGCAAACCAACACCCAATAAAATACCCATGAAGGGCGGCAGATGAGTGATGGTTTTAAAAATGGGAACGAATAACAAGACACCTGTGCCTAAGTAAAATACAATGCTTTTTTCGAGGCTGCTGATGCCGTTGCTTTCTGTAAATTGAGCGGTGTTGACCGGCTTTTCTATCGTTCCCTTCCGCCTGAGAGAAATAATGATTAGCGGAATAATCAAACACATTAAGCTCGGAATGAAAAGTTTGAGTACTATGTTGGCAGCGGTGATTTGCCCGCCTATCCATAGCATGATGGTTGTAACGTCTCCAATAGGCGACCAGGCGCCGCCGGCATTGGCGGCAATGATGATCATGCCCCCGAAAAACCAGATATCGTGGTCGTCTTTTACAAGTTTGCGGAGCAATGTCGACATAACGATGGCCGTCGTCATGTTGTCCAGCGCCGCACTCATGAAAAAGGTGGTGATTGATAAGATCCAGAGTAGCTTAGACTGACTTGTGGTATGGATATACCTTGTAATAATTTCAAAACCGCCGTGCGAGTCAACGATTTCAACTATAGTCATGGCGCCCAACAGGAAAAATAATATGCCGCCTATGTCGCTGAGGTGCTCCATCAAATGAGCTTCGATGGCTGTTACGGCATTCATGCCGGCAGGAAGTTCCACCAGCGCTTCACCGCCGATTACCAGTAGCGTCCATAGAAAAACCGCCATTAATATGGATGACGCTGCTTTGTTAATGCGCAAAGGGTGTTCCAACGCAATGAAAGCATAGCCTATAGCAAAAACAATCGCAATGACAATGTACATAGTGATTTGGCTTATTCGTTTGTCCTGAAATAGACGCGAAATTTAGCACAAAACCATATTAGTTGTACATGAAATTATTGATCGGGTTTAATTTCCATCCTTTTTGTCTTTTTTCTTGAATGGATTGAACTTGTCCAGATTTTCTTTGATTTTATCTGTGCCTTCCTTTCCGGCGCCTTCGAGGACTTTGTCGACTTTTTTCTGAGCCGTGGAGTCAAGCACGCCGCCCAATTTGTCTTTGGCAGCTTCCTTGGCTTTTTTGGTGAGGTCTTCAGCCGCTTTATCCACTTCTTTTTTTACGACGGTTTTGGCGGAGTCTACCGCTTTGGTAGCCGTTTCTGTGGCTTTTGCCTTGCCTTCGTCCAATTTCTGCTGCAGCTGTTGCTTGGCTTCGGTTTTGGCAGCTTCTACTACTGATGTTTCTTCGCCTTCGCCGCCGAGCAGTTTGAGTTTGACTTTGGGATTGGCGATGCTGCCCGTCAAATTGACCATGACGTTAACAAATTCGCTTTTTTTGATGTTGACGCCCAATTTTGCGGCTTCGCTTTGCAACGCGCTCAGCCCGCTACTGGCCGCGGCGCCTACAGCGTTGCTTTCCAGTAATTTGCGCGGTATGCGGGCTTTTATGCGGTAATCCATATCCTGTGAGATGGCGTGTTTGCCGCCGATGGTCATGGCTATGTCTTTTACTTTGTAGTCAAAGTCCTTGAGTTCCAAGGCGCCGTCTTTTACCTCAAACCAGTTTTTGGTGTTTTCGAGCTTGAGGTTGTCTTTGAGGTAGTCTACGTTGAGGGCGTTGCCTACGGCCTGTAGGGGTTTGAATCCTTTGACGACGCCGTTGATGGTTTGAAGGAATCCCTCGGCGTTGAGCGTATTGTATTGGGGCATGAGGTCTTTACCCAGCTTGCCGTCCATGATCAGGCTGGTAGTAAATATGCCTTCGATGAATTTGCCGATAGGCGCAAGCTTTTGAAAGCTGTTGAAGGTATTAAACGCCTTTTGGAAATCCATTTTGTTGAGGTCGAATTTCATGCTGAAGCCGGGGCTGTCTTTGTCTTTGGAGTCGTAGCTGCCGGCCAGGCCGATGCTGCCGCCCAGCGTTTTGGCCGTGGTTTCGTCGAGTACTACGGCCTGGTCTTTTACAATCAGCGTGCCTTTGAGGTCGTTGAGCTCCATATTGGTGTATATGAGCTTGCGTATATCGGCATTGATACGCATGTCGATGTTGGCGGGCACTACGATGGGTTCGAGACCTTCTGTCGTGGCCGGCGCCTGAGTGGTGGTGGCAGCAGGCGCAGGCGAGCCTTCTTCACTGGTCATAAACTGGTTGAGGTTGAGCAATTTGGAACTCAGGCTGATATCGCCTCCCAATACGGCGTCGCCATAGAGGTAATCAAAGGCATTGGTAATGACCCCGCCGGCCTTGAAATCGCTGTCGCCGATGATCGCGCCCAGGCTTTGCACTTCCATACGGTTGGGTTTGACATTGCCTTTTACAACGGCCTGCTTGATGCGGTAGTCTTCGTACACTATTTCTCCCATTTCACCGTCGAGGGTGAAGTCGAAGCGGTCAAAAGGACGCTCTGCAGAGGCTTCTGTTTCTCCGCTTGCCGTATCCGTCTCGTTTGCGCTTGATGCCGCAGGTACGGGGGTAGCAGCCGGCTCGCTGTCGGAGAGCCATTCGTTGGCGTCAAAGAAGCGGGAACGCACCCGCATTTGTCCTGTCATCGTTTTTTTAGGAGAAAAATAGGCGAGGATATTGTCGATTTTACCGCTGGCCTGCAAGTCGCTTTTGCCCAGTTGCGCGTCAAACTGGTCGATGCCAACGTGCTGGGGTGTGAAATTCATGGCCGCCTTGCGGATGAAAACGGCAGGCATGTCGCTCGATTTATATTTGAGTTGGTCGACGGTCAGGCTGCCTGCCATGTTTACGCGCTCGTAATCCTGTTGATCAATGTACGACATACGCGTCTGGGCGGCAATATCCGCGCTTATTATCCCGCTGAGTTGCTCAAATCCCTCCATGGGGAAAGCTTGCATCAACTCGGCCAAATTGAGCACGCCGTCTACATCGGCGTCAACGTCGGGGTCGGAAATGGGCGTTTCCAGCGTGAATCGGGCTTTGATCGGGTTTTTGCCGATGCGCAGGTTGAATTTCGGCGCATTAACGGTCATATCGTCGAAATTGCTGGTCGGACTTTTTACATCTACCAGCGCTTCAATACCGGAGATGCCCAGAGGGAGATCGGGATATTTTACATTGGCATTGTCAACACCCAAGTGGATGTCAAAGGCAGGATATTCCTCCCTGTCGCCGTTGTAAGTGCCTTTGAAAGCGCCGGCTAATTCAAATTTACCGTCGGCTTTTACGTTTTCATAACCTTCGATATAGGCGTTCGGTATCAACGACCAGAGCTGCTTGAAGTCGTTTTGAGGCGTGCTGAAGGTCATGTCCATATTGATATCCTCTTCCAGTAATTGCACAAATCCATCAGCATTGAGTTCAAATTCGTTGATAACAAGCTTGTTATCTTTCAGAGTGTATTTGCTGTTGGGCTGGTCGATAAGAAAATCGGCGTCAAGTACGGTTTTGGCTTTTTTGAGATAAGGGATGGCGCCCTGTTGCACGGTAAACGCCGCCATATCGGTATGGGTGCTCAACTCCATGATATCAAGGCTGAAATTGCCCGAACCTTCGTGGTTGAGCTGTTCGATATTGACGTAAGTACCGCCGCTGCGATCGTCGTATATGACATTGGCGCCGGCGATGCTGTATTTTTTGAGTTTAACTTCAATGTTTGTGGGCGGGGCTTCTGCTTCGGGTTCGGGGGCCTCGCTGGGTTTGGCAATATCGTAGTTGGCCCTGCCGTCTTCGAGTACCAGTATATTGATATTGGGTTTTTCCAGATGTACCGATTGGATTCGTACGGGATTGCCCCCGCTGAGAATAGACAGCAGGTCGAGGGTGAAGTCGACAGATTCTCCGGATGCCAGCGGAATACCTTCGAAATCGCCAACACCGGTTACGCTGTAATCGTGCAAGCTAAAACTGAAATTTGGGAAACTGCGAAAAAGAGTGAGGCTCACCGAACCAAAGTCTACCTTCGCATTGATCGTTTTGTTGATTTCTTCTATGGCAATTGCATGGATTTTATTTTTGAAAATAAAAGGCAATGCAGCCGCAGCAGCTATTACAACTACAAAGAAGATCGACAAACCAATTGCTATTTTTTTGACCACTTTCATGTCAGTAGGTATTTAATTTTATCTTTGATGCCGTCATGGACAGCATTGCACAAAGAAAAGTCGTTTTTTTGTTAATTATAACGATAAAAGAGATCATAATTTCATGTCAACGCGCGCCTATTCGCTTATTTCCCATCAAAAAGAACTCCAACTGTTTTTTGAGACCAACAAATCTGTTCCCTGGTTGTGTTTTGATACCGAATTTGTGGGTGAAAAAAGATTTCTAACTCGCATCTGCCTGATCCAGGTTGTTACGCCTCATGGCAATTATCTTATCGATCCTTTCGAGATCAATGACCTTGGGCCTTTCCTCACTTTGCTGACCGATCCCGGAATTTGCAAAATCACTCATGCCGGCGACAATGATTATCGCTTGTTTTACACCCATTTTGATGTAGTGCCGGCTAATGTTTTTGATACGCAGGTGGCGGCTGCATTTGCCGGGTATAAATATCCGGTGTCGTTTAAAAAGTTGGTAGAGAATGAGTTGCGCTTGTCGTTGTCAAAAGGTTATGCTGTAGCGGATTGGGAGGCGCGCCCGTTTAATCCACAGCAACTGAGTTATGCGCTCGACGATGTTTTGCCCCTGTATGAGCTTTGGCAGTCGCTAACTGAAAAATTAAAGCATAAAAACCGCCTGAGCTGGGCCGAGGAAGAGTGCGCCCGTTGGGAAGATGACGCTTTTTATGCCCGCGACCCGCACCAGGAAGCGCTGAATAGCGGACTGATGAAGGCGCTGAACGCCAGAGAACAGGTGTTTTTGCTGCGATTATTTGCCTGGCGGCGGCAGGTTGCATCACAGAAGGATTATTCAAAAGAAATGGTGCTGCCCAGCAAACTCATCGGTACGATCGTAAAAAGTATGTCTTCAGGTCGCGATGCGCTGCGTCAAAACCGTCGTATTCCGGAAAAGATCGTACATCAATACGGCGCCGAATTTGAACGCCTCTACCGAACGCCGGCTACCGATGAAGAAAAAACCTTGCTGGAACAAGTACAGCCGGAAGAAATGGAAAATCCCCGCGAAGAGATACTGATAGAAATGTTGCATTTGCTGGTCAAGCAAAAAAGTTTTGAAGCAGGCATTTCTCCAGCTCTGGTTATTGCACGCAACGCGTTGGCAAGGATTAAAGCCGATGCCGGTGCTGTAGAAGAATACCTTGGCCGGGGCTGGCGCCGTCAACTGCTGGGAGAGCGTTTTGTGGAGTGGCTGCTGCGGTTTGATCAGTTGCAATTGGATATCAACGATGGGACGATTGAATTGCGTATTGTCAGCGATGCTGATTATCATTAATAGCCGGCGCTTTGCGAAGCGCCATTAAGCGTATGAACAAACCTGCGCCCATTTTATCTGTCTCCGATCTGCGTATTGTATTCGATACCATTAACGGGCCGCATACGGCTGTCGACGGTATCAGCTTTTCGCTTCAAAAAGGCGAAACGCTGGGAATCGTCGGCGAATCGGGCTCCGGCAAATCCGTGACGGCGCTGTCGATTATAGGATTGCTTCCGCCTCACGCCAACGCCGCTTCAGGAGGCGAGATGACGTATTTTCCAGTGAATGATCAGCCTGTGGCCTTGTCATCCCTGCGCGGCCCGCACTGGCGCAGCATCAGAGGGCGAAAGATCGCTATGATTTTTCAGGAGCCCATGACTTCGCTGAACCCCGTGATGCGTTGCGGCGACCAAATCGTTGAGGCTATCCGGCTGCATCATGGATCGGAAACTGCCGATGCCAAAAAAACGGCGCTATCCTGGCTGGAAAAAGTACGCATTAACGATCCGGAGCGCGTATTTGATGCCTACCCGCACCAATTGTCCGGCGGCCAAAAGCAGCGCATTATGATCGCCATGGCGCTTTGCGGCCAACCGGATGTGTTGATAGCCGACGAGCCTACTACGGCGCTTGATGTGACGGTGCAACAGGCTATCCTGTCATTGCTGAGCGATTTAAGAAAAGACCTGGGGTTATCAGTGTTGTTTATTACCCACGACTTGGGGGTCATGTCCGCCATTGCCGATCGGGTTATAGTAATGCGTCAGGGTAAAATAGTAGAATCCGGTGAAATAGGCCGGCTATTCCAATCGCCGCAACATCCCTATACAAAAGGGCTTTTGGCCTGCCGCCCCCCGCTTGATAAGCAACTAAAACGCCTGCCTGTGGTCGGCGATTTTGACCAATCTTCCGAAACGGAAATACAGGCTGTTGTCAACTCTCGCATTTTGAAAGCCGAAGAGATAACCCGGCGGCAGGAGCAACTGCGCCAGTCGCCCCCGTTGCTGGTTGTTGAAGGTTTGCATACCTGGTTTGCCGCCAAAACCGGCTTTTGGAACCGTTCAACCCAATGGGTGAAGGCCGTAGACGATATTAATTTCGAAGTATATCGGGGAGAAACGCTGGGATTGGTGGGCGAATCGGGTTCCGGGAAAACTACGCTGGGGCGGAGTATTCTCCGGCTGGAAGAGCCCAGGCAAGGGCGCATCTTGTTTGATGGCCAGGACGTCCGGGCCGCTTCTGATCCTCAACTCGTTGGTTTGCGTCAGCAAATGCAAATCATTTTTCAGGATCCCTACGCTTCGTTTAATCCGCGGCTCATGATAGGGGAAGCCGTAGCGGAGCCGATGAAAGTTCACGGCATTGGCAGTAGCGACGCCGAGCGAAGGGATATGGCCGTTGCATTACTTGAAAAGGTTGGACTCGACGGCGCTTTTTACTCGCGTTACCCTCATGAATTTTCAGGAGGACAAAGGCAGCGCATCGGTATCGCCAGGGCGCTGGCTGTCAACCCGAGGTTTATTGTATGCGATGAATGCGTCTCCGCGCTCGACGTATCCGTACAGGCACAGGTGCTCAATTTGCTGAAATCACTTCAGGAAGAGCGCGGACTCACCTATATCTTTATCTCTCACGACTTATCGGTGGTGCGCTTTATGAGCGACCGCATTGCGGTGATGAAAGAAGGGAAAATTGTGGAATTGGCTACCGCTGATGAGATTTATCGCCATTCACAACACCCGTATACCAGGCAATTATTGGCGGCAGTGCCGGGGTAGGGAGGTTGTGGGTTGTAGGTTGTAGGTTGTAAGTTGTAGGTTGTAAGTTAATATAACCTACAACCTACAACAACAATTAACGCGCTATCACAAAACGTTCAGCGCGGTAGCCTTCCGGCGTCAGGATCGACAATACGTACGTGCCGTTGGGCAGGTCGTGAACGTCGAAGCGGAACGTTTCGTTCAATACGTTTTCGAGGCGCTGCTGGCCGATCATCTTGCCGTTGATATCCAGAATACCAACCTGTACCTCTTTAGCTACCTGGTCGAGTTCGAAGCCGAGGTTGAGGTAATCGCTTGCCGGGTTGGGCATCACCTTCACTTTGAAGGCGTCCAGCGGCTTAATGTCTTCCGTGCCTACTACGAAACCGTCGAGGTGCAGGCGGCAAGCCACGGTGCGGTCAGACCATCCTGAATAGAGGATATCGAGGAACAGCGGCTGCGTAGGGAAGTTGGCATACTCTACATTGCTGGATGCCATGAAACGCGGAGCAACGTTCAAAGCGGGACCGGAGCCGTCATAAAGCAATACGATATAGTATGCGCCGCCTGGCTCAAGTTCAACTACATCGCCGGTGAGCGATTCGAGTTCAACGAGGATTAACTCGTTGGCGGGCGTTGCAGAAGTGATGGAGTGCGCGCCGATGGCTATGGGCGTAAGGTCGTCAAAGCTGGCGCCGGAAGTGGCAAAGTCGATCTGGCCGTTGTCGTCAGCATCGGCGTCATAGAGCACCACGTTAACCACATCGAGGGTCGGATCGCCGGAGATCAGGCTGGCCGGGTTGGTCAAGCCGAAAGAGGCATGGGTTACCACAGCGCCATCGGGGCCGGCAATAACCAAAGAACCAATGTTGTAGGTCAGGTTGTAAGGATCGACGAAGCTGGCGTCAGAGGGGCCCGCGCTGCCGTCCAGGGTGCCGTTGTCAAGCGCCCAGGTATAGTCGGTCATGACAAACTTGGTCTCGATGATATCATCGTTTTGGTCGTTGGAGAACACAACCGTGTATTCGCCAAGTTCGGTGGGCGTATAGCTGCCTACCATAGAGATCATCGAGTCAGACAAGCCGGCGATGTCTTCGAAACCAGTGAGCGTTTCTACTGCGCCGCTGGGAGAGGTAATCTCCGCCTGTGCCGTTACCGTCAAAGGATCTGGAGAAGCATTGACATAATTCACGCTCATCAAGTCAATAGGAACAGCCTGAGAAAGCGGCGTGTGGTAAGAATACGAAGCAACGCCGCCATAGAACGACTTGATGGTAAACGACATTTCAACAGGCGTGCCGCTGTCAACTACCGGTACGATCGTTTCGCAGCTTGCGCGCGACAAAAATACGGCAGGCGTAGTGATCGTGCTGTCAAAAGTGGGGTCGGCCGACATGTTGTAGACCGTGGTAGCCCCATCCGTAGCAGTGGTGTAGTGGTTGCATATTACCACGCCCGCTGCGCCTGCTTGTTGGGCGTTCCATACTTTTACGGTAAAGTTGCAGGCGCCGCGACGGATAAGCGCAATTTTGCCGGTCAGGTCGGTGAGTACGTCGCCGCAGGCCAGGCTGTCAGTTTCGGTAAATGCCCATGCCATCTGGCCGGTTACGGTTTCGCTGAGCGTAGGGCCCCAGCCAGACTGGGTGCCGTAATCATAGACGCCGGCGATGCTGGCGGGCGACAATACTTCCACATCTACGGGGAACGGCGAGTCGATGTTAATTTGCGCGTCGGCAAATTGCATGACTGCAATAGAGAGAACAAGTGTAAACAGTTTTTTCATATTAGTCCGGTTTTATTACAAATTGAAAAAATTCCCGATTGCTGAATCAGGTAATGACCAGGTTTTGTTGAATTCCAGACGGGGAAAAGTCAATAATACTCAAAGGCGTCATTCCTCAATTCATTGCGTGTTTGCAAATTTCAAAAAAAATGTACGGATTTTGCAACCTTTCTGAAAAAAAAACCGTCTATCAAGTTAATGTGATCGATATTACTGACTGGTATGTCGAAAAAAACAGGTTGACTGCAATAAATTGTTTAATTTTGATATTGCTTAAGAGGATTAAATACCAAAATCCATGAAAAAGCTGAACTTCCGTACCGCCATTTTTGTATTCCTCGCCATTCTGAGCGCTGCCTCTTATCTTTATATCAATACAGGAACAATACAAGGCACTGATAATCAAGAGCAATCTGGTCAAAATCTCGATGGTTTATCAGAGGAAGAAATATGGGATGAAGATCAGGACGGTCGTACGCCGCTCCCAGATGTTCATTTGCTCAAGAAAATGGTAGAGGGGGGAAGACGGTTTATTCCGGCTCATTAATTAAACCCCGGTTTTCTTTTTCCAGTACCTCATCAACCCCGCCACGCTCATCCAGGCGGGGTTTGCCAGTTCATATCGTTCCATATTGTATTCGTCTGTACCCGCTTCTATAAGTTCCATAGCTGCAAATTCCTGAAATTCGGGCGTGATGTCTACTGGGCTGATGCCATTGCTGAAGGGCTTCCACATCCAATTTGCCCATTTTTCAAGCCTGAATTCGAGTTCGTCGAGATGAAGCTGAATATCGCCGACAGGCCCAAAGTGGGTGAGCCAAAGCCTTTCCGGATGGAGTTCGCGGATCAGTGCAATCGAGTTTTTCCAGTCTTCGAGGTTGATATCAGGGGGCGGGCAGGGGGCCGCCACCATACCGTCGTTGATTCGCACGCCGGCAACGTCGCCGGTAAACAATTCGCCGTCGTATTGCCAGGCAATATGGTGTACAGCATGACCAGGCGTATGCCAGGCGGTAAACTCGAGGTCGCCGATCCTGATTTTTTCCTGATGCGCCACTGTTTTGAGCTTATCTTCGGCTATTGGCCGCAAATCGCCCCAAAGCGCTTCCATGTTGTCCTGGTAAATCTGTTTGGCCGAATTATAGAGTTTTTCTGGATTGCGCATATGCGGAGCGCCTGAAGGATGGACGTATATAGTGGCGCCCTGCTGTGCAAATACCCAGGCTGCCCCGGCATGGTCGAGGTGGATATGGGTAACCAACACGTGACGAATATCGGCGGGGGCATAACCGGCCTGCCGGATTAGAGCTTCGAGTTGGGGGTAAGTAGAGTGGGGGCCCGTTTCTACAAGTACCGGGCCTTCATTGCTTTCAAGCAGAAAAGCGGCAACGGTGCGGTCTACACCCTGGAATTGCAGGTCGAATAATTTGATGCGCTCGGTTGTATTCATTGTAAATGCTCAGGTTTAACGTCTAGCGTGATGCGTTTATCGCTGCTCAGGCGCTGGTGTAATGCTTTGGTTTTAGGAAGCTCGTATTCATAGAAATAGGTGCAGGTATGTATCAGCCCTTCGTAGAAATGGCGATCGGCAGTGGCGTCTGCGAGGGCCTTGTCGGCTGTCAGCGCCATTTTCAGCCACTGCCAGGCAATGGTTACCAGGCTGAAATATTCGAGGTAAAGGGTAGCGTCGGCCAGGAAGACCTCTGGCGGATGAGAAGCAGCCAACTGGCCGAGTTGTGCAGTGATTTGCTGCAACTCGCCGGCAGCATTGGCCAAATGATGGGCATGACCCTGCAAGTTGGCATTTTGCCGGGCCTCGCCGATAGTTTTACCCAGTTCAGCGGCAAAAAGCTGGGCGGCTTTGCCGTTGGCCATAAAGATTTTTCTGCCCAGCAAGTCCATGCCGTGAATAGCGCTGGCGCCTTCGTAAATGGCGTTAACTCTGATATCTCGGTAGTATTGCTCCAACGGGAAATCATCGCAATACCCGGCGCCGCCCAGGCATTGCATGCCCGCACTCACTGCTTGCGTTCCCATTTCGCTGGGATAAGACTTGGCAATGGGGGTGAGCAATTCGAGCAATAGATGCGCGTTTTCCTTTTCTTCACCCTCGCCGGCCCGGTGCAAGTCGCCGTAATAACTGCATTGCAACAGCAAAGCCATACTGCCCTCTATGATCGCCTTTTGGAATAATAACATTCTTTTTACATCGGCGTGCTCGATAATCAGCACTTGGGGTTGTGTGACGTCTTTGTTGGAAGGATGGCGACCCTGCGGGCGCTCGTTGGCGTATTTGAGAGCAGCCTGGTAGGCCCCCGATGCTACGCCGGTAGCCATTAGCCCCGTGCCGATACGGGCTTCGTTCATCATCTGGAACATATAGGTGAGCCCTTTGTGGGGTTCGCCTATGAGATATCCGTGGCAGTCGTCGTTTTCGCCCATCATCAGGTGAGCGGCAACGTAACCTTTTTGTCCCATTTTGCCAAATATACCGGCAGTGGCGACGTCGTTGGGGACCAATCCGCCGTTTTCAGGCCGGTATTTGGGCACTACAAATAGCGAAATGCCTTTTGTACCGGCTGGAGCGCCTTTTATGCGGGCCAGCAGAAGGTGTACTACATTGTCGGCCGCAGTATGGTCGCCGCCGGAGATGTATATCTTCTGTCCTTTTATCAGGTAGTGCCCTTCAGTTGTCGGCGTAGCGCTAGTGATAATATCAGAGAGAGAACTTCCTGCCTGGGGCTCCGTGAGCGCCATAGTGCCTTGCCAACGACCGGCAAACATGTTGGGAATGTATGCCTGGGCTAGTTCTTGTGTGCCGAAATTCCGGATCAGCCGGGCTGCGCCCTGTGTTAAAAAGGCATAACTGGCCGCGTTGGCGTTGGAAGCGTAAAAAAACAACTGGCTGGCACTTAGCAGGGAATACGGCATAAGCAACCCGTTGCCGTATTCCGCATCAACAGCAGCTATCCAGCCGCCTTCCGCCAGGGCCATGATAGCGGATTTTAAGCCCGGGTGCACCTCCACCACGCCGTCGTTGTAGTATGCCTTGTTTTTGTCCATCTCCCTGAAAATAGGGTAGAGGTAGGTATCGCTGAGCCCCTTGGCTGCATCAAGGGTCATCAGGCAGGCCTCTGCGTCATAGTCGGCATACATGGGAAATCGCCTGAGCTCGGGCGTTTTGATAACTTCGAGGAGCAGGAATTGAAGCAACCGGGGATTGATGTATGCGTTATCCATTTTTTATTAATTTATTTTACTCAGACGAAATTTTCTCAACAAATTAATTTTATCAAAAAACAACACACAAAATATAAAAAACGGGGCGAGTATTACCACTTGTAGCCATTTAAAAAATCGCTGACCGGCATTCTTTTTTTGCCTTGCAGTTGCAATTCGAGTACCTGCAGGTAACCGTCGACGGCGGCAAAACGGAGCGACTTTTTGTGGTCGGAAGCCGGCGTGCCGGCAGGCTCATGGGGTGGGGTAGGGTCGAAGGCGGCGCGCAGGATTTTCATTTCCAGGCCGTTAAAGGTAGTCCAAGCCGCGGGATAGGGGCTTAATCCTCTAACAAAATTGTGTACAGCCAGGGCAGGCTGGTTAAAATTGATTTCGCAGGTTTCGTGAAACAACTTGGGCGCAGTAGTCGCCTGGCTATCGTCCTGACGCCGGGGTTGGTACTCGCCGGACTCGATTGCCTTAACTGTTTTTAGCGCCACTTCAGCGCCAAGTATCATCAGCCGGTCGTGAAGTTCGCCTGCCGATTCGTTGTCGCCGATCGGTGTGCGTTCCTGAAAAAGCAGATCGCCGGTGTCGATATCCTGTTGAATAAAAAAAGTAGTGACGCCCGTTTCTTTTTCCCCCCGAATAATAGCCCAGTTAATAGGAGCGGCGCCGCGGTATTTGGGCAATAGCGAAGCATGGAGGTTGAAAGTGCCCATAGGCGGCATACGCCATACCGCTTCGGGTAGCATTCGGAATGCTACTACCACTTGCAGGTCGGCTTTGAGCTGCTGCAATTCTTCCAGAAAAGCGGGATCTTTCAGCTTCAGCGGTTGCAATACCCTAAGGTCATGGGCAACGGCATACTGCTTCACCGGCGATTCGATGAGTTGTTTGTGGCCGCGCCCCCCTATTTTGTCGGCGGCAGTAACCACTCCGACTACCTGGTAGCCCTCCCTGACCAATAAATCCAATGTCGGCACTGCAAACGCAGGCGTACCCATAAAGACGATGCGCATAGACATAAACTAGAAACGCTTGATAGACTCAATAATATAAAGCGGTCGCTGTTTGATCTCGCTGTAAATATTAGACAAATAGATCGACATGATATACAAATTGAGGCAGGTAACTGCAAAAAACACGGAAATGAGCAGCACCAGAAAAGTCCAGCCCGCATTTGCCTGGGTAGCGTTGCCGAAAATATCGTAGCCGGTAAATTTGAACTTGAGCGCGTTGGCCACCACTCCCACAAGGAATAATAGAGAAAACAGAAAAATCCACAGCAATAATGTACGCAGGAA
>DAINSQ010000026.1:0-37495 GCA_036741235.1 Saprospiraceae bacterium
CTACAACCTACAACCTACAACCTACAACCTACAACCTACAACCTACAACCTACACCCCACACCCCACAACCCATTCATCTAAAAATCGCTGCTATTCGTCGGTGCAGGATTCCTGTTGAGGGAAAATACTATGCAAAAAAGACTACCTTGTATTGCATAGTACTTTATTATGTATTATATTTGTGTTATGAAAACGGATAATTTGGAAACGACGAGAACACAGATGAGAAGAGGCGTGCTGGAGTTGTGCATTCTCTCGATCATAGCGGAGGGGGAAGCGTACCCGTCTGACATCATATCGAGGTTAAAGGAAGCAGAGCTCATCATCGTGGAGGGCACCTTGTATCCGTTGCTCGCCCGGTTGAAAAATGCCGACTTGCTCCAGTACAGTTGGAGAGAGTCGAAATCGGGGCCGCCTCGAAAATACTTTGCACTGACCGACAAGGGACGAATTTTTCTGAAAGAACTACTCGACAATTGGAACCAGCTCGTACAAGCAGTTGATCACACTACAAAAAACGTAGCCCACAATGAATAAAGTCTTCAACATCAACCTCGGCGGTTATCCTTTTACGATCGACGAGGATGCCTTTGACCACCTGACCCTTTATTTGCAAGCGATCAAAAAGCATTTTCGCAACACCGAAGGGCGGGAGGAGATACTCAACGACATAGAAACGCGCATGGCCGAATTGTTGCAGGAGCGCCTGTCGGCCCGTCAGATTGTATCGATCAGAGATGTCAGAGAGGTGATTACCGTAATGGGCACGCCGGAAGAATTCGGTGCTGAGCCTATGCAGGAGACGGCTACCGGCAGCGACGGAAGGGGTAAATACCAGACGGGCAAGCGCCTGTTCCGCAACACCGACGATGAAGTGGTCGGCGGCGTATGTTCGGGTATTGCCGCTTACTTCGGCATTCAGGACGCCGTCTGGGTGCGCTTGTTTTTCGTGATCTTCACTTTGTCAGGCGGCTTTGGCGTGCCTTTGTACTTTATCCTTTGGATCATCCTGCCTAAAGCGGAGACTGCCAGCGACCGCCTGTCAATGCGAGGCGAGCCGATCAATTTCACGACCATAGGCAACATCATCCAGCAAGAGTTTTCGAAATTTTCGAAAGAAATGTCAAAACTCGGTGACGAGTTAAGCGCCGACGAAGAAGGCGCAAAAAAAAAAGTTCAGCGTCAGCGACGGGGTTTGACGCAGGCGAAGCACTCAACCGAGGATTTTCTTTTGTAGGACAAATTGCGCAAGCGCTGATAGGAGCGCTGCAGAACATATGGAAACCACTGCTATTTATCATCGGCCTTATTGTGGCGTTAAGCCTGGCGGCAGTTTGGATAGGCGCAGTTGCAGGCATTTATTTCGCCCAACCTTTCACACAATATCTCTTCCCCGGGCAATCATTTACGGCCGGTATCGCGTTGGTTAACGTACTTTTCCTGATTGCCATTCCGCTTATCACAGTCATTTTGTTTGTCTCCCGATTGTTGTTCGGCACCTATGTCAATATCTATTGGAATATAGGCTTGGGTGTTTTCTGGTGGCTCAACCTCACTTGTCTGGCCATCATCGGCGGTCGCTCGGCTGAAGACTTCAGGGCTAGCGCCCAGCTAGACCAACCTGCACAGATATTGCAGCCCGACAGCGACACCTTGCATTTAGAAAAGGCGCCCTTCAACTACTACGACTCTCGTATGGCCATTGACGATGAAGTTATACTGATGAACGACGCGCTTTTATACAAAGGCGCCCAGCTCATCATTGAAAAAGCTGATGGCGATCAGTTTGAGCTCGTTCAACAGGTTCGCTCCCAGGGTCGCGACCTGCAGGACGCCAGGGCATTGGCAGGCGTAGCGGTTGGTTCGGCGGCATTTAATCAACACACGCTGGTTCTTGATCCTTATGTAAAAGTCCCTGCCGGACAGCGTTGCCGCGGGCAATATATCACCTGGCGACTCCAAGTGCCGGAGGGCAAATCTGTCTTGATCAGCGAAGCGCTTTCAGAGATGATTACCCAGGTTGAAAATGCCGACGGCGCGCCTATGTTCTGGGAACGCTCCGGAGAAGTCTGGACCATGCAGGCCGATGGCCTGTCTTGTTGCACAACAAACTAAATACAATAAATCATTGTATCGGCTTCAGTCGGATAATTACCGGCTGGAGCCGTTTTTTTGAAAAATGCAATGACATTTTTCACCTTAATGCTAGTGTAAAAATCACACTATCAGATCTGTTTTATACTTGTTTCTCACTATTGATTGGTGTAAATTACGAGTGTCTTAGAAGAGCAAAAGCCGAGTTATTTTCAATAGCCTTCAAAGAAAGGTTATAGCAATAAATGCTGGCAATTATGACGACAACGCACCAATCTGAAAAAACGCAACTGCTCAATTTGTTGTGGGCCTGCCAGGATGCAAAAGGTTTCATTTCCAATCAAGACATTTTCGACATTGCTGCCAAACTGGATGTTTCCGCGATAGAAGTCGAGGGGGTGTGTACTTTTTACCATTTCTTTCACCGCAAACCAGCGGGCAAGTACATCATTTACCTCAACAACAGCATTTTGTCGGAATTCAAAGGCTATGCCGCCGTTCGCAAAGCGCTTGAGCAAGCCACGGGGGGCCGTTGGGGGGGAGTAGACCCCACCGGGCAATTCGGCCTTTTTGATACTTCTTGTATTGGGTTGAGCGACCAGGAGCCTGCCATGCTCATCAATTTTCACCCATTTGTAAGGGTTACGCCTGAGCGGGTTTATCAACTCATCAACGCCTTGCGTGCCGGCGCTTCGCTTGTCGAGCTGGCCGATACGGTAGAAGACCATTTGCGCTACGTACCGCCCGGAGAACGGGCCGTATTTTTCCGCGATATGGCGCCGGGGCGGGCACTTCAACGTCTCGCGGAGTTAAGCCCGGAGCAGGTCATCAATGAGATTAAAGAAGCTCACTTGTTGGGCATGGGCGGGGCCTTTTTCCCTACTGCCGACAAGTGGAAGATCTGCCGCAACAATCCCGGTGAAAAGCACTATCTGGTGTGCAATGCCGACGAAGGCGAGCCGGGAACTTTCAAAGACCGGGTGTTGATGAATCGCCTGCCCGAATTGCTTATCGAAGGCATGATCATCGGGGGTTATGCCATTGGCGCAGAAGAGGGTATCATATACCTGCGCGCCGAATACCGCTACCTGCTGCCCAGACTGGAAGCCGCTATTGCCACCTACCGCCAGTTGGGCTGGCTGGGGCAACTCACGCCGTCAAAAGAACCGTTTACATTCAATATCCACATCCAGCTGGGCGCCGGCGCCTACGTATGCGGAGAAGAAACTGCGCTGCTTGATTCGCTGATGGGCAAACGGGGCGAACCCTGGCCCAAAGTGTTTTTCCCGGTAGAAAAAGGCTATCTGGGGCAACCTACTTCCGTTAATAATGTGGAGACGCTTTGCGCTGCAGCCCGGATCATAGAACTTGGCGCAACCGCCTTCCGCTCGATAGGCACCCCCGGTTCGCCGGGCGCCAAACTGCTCAGCGTAGCCGGCGATTGCAAGTTTCCCGGTATTTATGAAATCGAATGGGGGATGACGGTAGGCGAGCTACTAGGTTATTGCGGCGCTGAAGACCCCTATTTCATTCAGATCAGCGGCCCGTCGGGCATTTGTATTCCTGCTGCCGAGCAAAACCGCCGATTGTGCTACGAAGATTTGATATGTGGGGGTTCGGTGATGATATTCAATTCCCAACGCGATTTGCTACAGGTGATGATCAATTTTACGGAATTTTTTAAAAAGGAATCTTGCGGAGTATGTACGCCTTGCCGCGCCGGCAACTTCATACTCGGCCGGAAGCTGGAACTGCTGAAACGCGGCCTGGCGCGCCCTGCCGACCTTGAAGAAATCAGGCAATGGGGCCAACTGCTCGGGGTGGCCAGCCGATGCGGCCTGGGAAAAGCCTCCGCCCATGCATTGATCAACGCTATGCAGAAATTCCCGGCCTATTTCCAACAGCGCGTAAGAGCCAAAGGACGCGAAAAAGGTTTTGACCTCGACCGCGCCCTGGGCGATTACAGGGAAGCCGTAGAACAGACCTCCTGATCACCCTGATAACCTGCTTGTTATGGAAAAAATAGTTAAATTTACTATAGACGGCAAAACCTGCCAGGCGCCCGAAGGCGAAAACCTGGTGAAAGCCGCTGCCGCCAATGGCATCTCTATCCCTTCGCTTTGTTATTACGAACATATCGACCCGCCGCTGGGAACCTGTCGCGTTTGTATGGTAAAAGTGGATAAAAGACCCTTTGCCGCTTGTACTATTAAAGCAAAAGAAGGCATGCAGGTCGAGTTTAATATCCCTGAACTCAACGATGCGCGCAAGGCTATGGTGGAAATGTTGTTTGCCGAAGGCAATCACTTCTGCCCGGCTTGCGAAAAAAGCGGCGACTGCGACCTGCAAGGCCTGGGCTACCGGCTGGGGGTCACCATCAGCCGTTTTCCCCACCTGTTCCTCAACCGCTTTATCGACTATCGCCCCAAGCGCATTGTGATAGAGCACAACCGCTGCATCCTCTGCCGGCGCTGCGTGGAAGAGGTGAACACCAAAGACGGATTCCCCGTTTTTAGTTTTCTCAACAGAGGCGGGTCTACAGAAGTGCGGGTAGACTACGAACAGGAGGCCAAACTCGACGAGGAGGAAGCTATCAAGGCCATGCACCTGTGCCCCACCGGCGCTATCCTGGTGCGCGGCAGAACGCAACCCCGCCCCCGGGGCGAACGCAAATACGACTTGCAGGATGCCGAACAGACCGTGCATACTCCCAAAGCGGGTATGCCCCCGCTGAAGGGACAACCCAAAAAAGTTATTGCTACCACTTCACTGGCCGGCTGCTTCGGCTGCCACATGTCGATGCTCGATATTGATGAAGAACTCGTAGACGTAATCGACGTCGTCGATATCAGCAAATCGCCGCTCACCGATATCAAAAAGTTTACCCGGCGCTGCGACGTCGGCATCGTAGAAGGCGGCTGCTGTAATGACGAAAATATCGAAGTGCTCAAGGCGTTCAGAGCCAACTGCGATATTCTGGTAGCGGTAGGAGAATGCGCCATCTGGGGGGGATTGCCCGCTATGCGCAATTTTGTGCCGCTGGAAGAATGCCTTGACGAAGCCTATGGCCACGCCACTTCCGACCTTGAGCAGGGCAAAGTGATACCCCACCACGAAGACCTGCCCGAGTTGCTCGACCGCGTGTACGGCTGCAATGAAATTGTTGAAATTGACTATTACATTCCGGGATGTCCGCCCGATGCCAGTCATATCTGGAAGGTGTTAAAAAACATCCTTTTCGGCGCTGATTACTCTATCATCAAATCGGAATTTAAATACGACTAACCGTGGGAAAAAAAATCATCATAGACCCGGTAACCCGGGTAGAGGGCCACGGCCGCGTTACCGTCCACCTCGACGATCACAACGAGGTAAGCGAAGCCCGGCTGCATATTGTGGAATTTCGCGGTTTTGAGCGCTTTATTCAGGGCCACCCGTATTGGGAAGTGCCGGCGCTGGTACAACGCCTGTGCGGCATATGCCCCGTGAGCCACCACCTGGCTGCCGCCAAAGCCGTTGACCGCCTGGAGGGCCTCGACCCCGAGGATCTATCGCCTACCGCCGACAAGATCAGGCGTTTGTTGCACTACGGGCAGGTTTTTCAATCGCACGCCCTTCACTTTTTCTACCTGGCGGCGCCCGATCTGCTGTTTGGCGTTGACGCTCCGCTGGAGCAGCGCAACGTGGCGGCGTTGGCCATCGCCAATAAAGAGCTGGCGCGCAAAGGTATCCTGATGCGCAAATTCGGCCAGGAAATCATCCGCGTCATTGCCGGCAAACGCATTCACGGCATTGCAGCAGTACCCGGTGGGGTTTACAAATCGGTGACGCCCGAAGAACGCGACTATTTCCTTGATGGCCAAAACCTGCCTTCAGTAGATCAAATGATCGAATGGTCGCAGGAAGTGCTGGCTTTTATTAAAAACTACCACGAACAAAACGCCGGCTGGCTCGACCCATTTGCCGCCTACCCGTCGGGGCACATGGGGTTGGTGAATGCCGACGGCGCATTGGAGCTATACCATGGCAAGCTGAGAGCCATTGACGACAAGGGCAATATCACACTGAAAGACGTTATTGACGAACATTACAGGCGTTATTTCTCGGAAGGCGTAGAACGCTGGACCTACCTCAAATTCCCCTACCTCACCCACCTGGGGCGGGATAAGGGTTGGAACCGCGTAGGGCCGTTGGCCCGTATCAATGTGTGCGATTATATTCCAACGCCGCTGGCGGAAAAAGAACGGCAAATATTCCGGGATTTCAGCGGCGGGCTGCCCAACAACCGCACCATGTACTACCACTGGGCGCGCCTCATCGAATTGTTGCACTGCGCCGAAGTGGCCCGCGATTTGCTCAACGATCCCGATATTTTGAGCAATGATTTGGTGCGTACCGGACAGCGCCGCTCGGAAGGCGTTGGTATCGTTGAAGCGCCGCGTGGAACGCTCATCCACCATTATGAAGCCAACGAACGGGGTAAACTCACACGCTGTAACCTCATCGTTTCTACTACGCACAACAACGAGGCCATGAACCGGGCTGTGCGCGAAGTGGCCCAGCGCGCCATGGACAAGCAGCCGGTTATTACCGATGCAATGCTCAACCAGGTAGAAGTGGCCATCAGAGCCTACGACCCTTGTTTGAGTTGCGCTACGCACGCCGTTGGGCAAATGCCGCTGCAAATCGAATTGTACAACTCGCATGGAGAACTCATCGATGAACGCATCCGATCCTGACCGCCGCGACAAACTCCTCATCGCCGTGGGCAACGCTGCCCGCGGCGATGACGGCCTGGGCTGGGCTTTCGCCGATGCCGTGACCGAGCGGGGTTATTTTGACGGCGAAATCCTCTACCGCTACCAACTTCAGGTCGAAGACGCAGAGCTTATCAGTCACGCCCGGCAAGTCGTTTTTGTCGACGCCTGGCAAAACGGCGACATACCTTTTCAGTGGGCGCCCTGCCCCGGCGAGCCGCAGCCCTCTTATACCTCCCACCGCCTGGAACCTCCCGCTGTAGTCCATTTGTGCGAATCGCTTTTTGACGCCAACCCCGATGTATTTTGCCTGCTCATTAGCGGCGAGCAGTGGGAACTTGGGGAAGGACTAAGCCGCAATGCGCAACAAAATCTGAACCTGGCACTCGATTTTTTCGATACATTTGTAAGAGGGTAAGCGATTGGGATACGCAATTCCTCAACGATAACCTTTTCACAATCCATCTGTCATGAAAAAAATCGTCGTCTTGTCAGGTGCAGGAATCAGCGCGGAAAGCGGCATCAAAACCTTCCGCGATGCCAACGGCCTTTGGGAAAATCACGACATAATGGAAGTGGCTTCGCCTCAGGGTTGGCAGAAAAATCCCGGGCTGGTGCTGGATTTTTACAACCAGCGCCGCCGTCAACTGCCCAAAGTGAACCCTAACGCAGCCCATTTCGCCATTCGGGAACTCGAAGCTCACTTTGATGTATGTATCGTAACGCAAAACGTTGACGACCTGCACGAAAGAGCGGGTAGCAGCAATATTATTCATCTTCATGGCGAACTGCTAAAGGCGCGCAGCTCTAAAAACCCAGACCTGATTTATCATTGTGAGGAAGATATCAATCTTGGCGATACCTGTGAATTGGGAAGCCAACTCAGGCCCCATATTGTGTGGTTTGGAGAAGAAGTGCCCCTGCTGCTCGATGCTGTATACGAACTGGCAGAGGCCGACTATGTGCTGATCGTGGGCACTTCCATGCAGGTGTATCCGGCTGCAAGCCTGGTAGGGTTCGCCCCGCCCCATGCAACCGTTTTTTATGTAGATCCCAAGCCGGCCGTTAATTATGAATTAGGGCAAACGGATAAACTTCACGTCATCCCGGAAAAGGCCACTACCGGCGTGAGAAAAGTGGTCGACCAACTTATCGCCGGATAAAACAACTCCGCGGCTTTTTCTTTTTGGGGGCATTTTGGGGCATTTTGGGGCAGCAATAGACTTGGATGCTGTGCATGCTTTATTTTTGCACTATAAAATCCATTTTCCAAATGAAAACGATTCAATATCTCGCGATGTCGGGGTGTATGGCTATTCAGGCCTGCGCCCCTGTGTCTTTTGATCCCTGCCGGGAGCTCTATTTGTCTATCGCTTACGATCTCGACGGATGGTGCGCTTATGACAATCCCGGCTTCGAATTCAATGACCAAACCTGGTGCCAATCCGATAACGAACTGCTGGAGGTCAAATTTGATCCGCCCTACGCCGAAATGCCCGCGCCTATGTTAATCCGCAGTAAAGCGATCAGCTTCGGCTGTCAGGTTGTAATAGCTTATCTCGGCGACCATCCCACTGCGCCACCTATGAATTATACCTCCCATATTGATGTACAAGGCGAGTGGTCGGTTATTACCGTTGAATTTTCCCCGGCTGTTTATGCATACCTTACTACGCCCAGCTACCCATACGTGGATAAAAAGCTGACCTGCATTGCCGGCGTTGCAGGATGGGGAGAGGGAGATTTCGCGAGGGAGTGATTTTGTTGATGTTTGATGTTTGATTGTTTTAAATTGAACATCAAGCATTTTGCTAAGCGTTGTTTACTGCGAAAAAGCAAACTGAATAATATTGGCGCCCATGCGCAGGGCTTGTTGGCGCAGGGATTCGGGGTTTTTGTGTACGTCGTATGACTCCCAGCCATCGCTGATATTGCTTTCGGCGGCATAGAGGCAAGCCAGGCGGCCCTCGATAAATATGCCGTAGGTACGGGGCCCTTTGCCGTCGTGCTGGTGAATTTTGGGCATGCCGTCGGTAAAATTAAATTTCTGATGAAAAATGGGGTGTTGGTATGGCAACTCGATGAGTTGTTGATCGGGAAACACTTTTTTGAGCGCTACGCGAATATAGGGGTCCATGCCATAGTCATCGTCGATAAACAAAAAACCGCCGCCTTTGAGGTACGTACGCAGGTTTTCGGCTTCTGCATCGCTGAGTACGACGTTGCCGTGGCCGGTCATAAAAAGAAATGGATGGTTAAAAATTTCGGCGCTTCCTACGTCAACAGTAGCGTAATCGTCATCGAAATTGGTGCCCAACTGGTTGTTGCAGTACCTGCCCAGGTTCTGTAAAGCGTCAACTACGGAATACCAGTCTCCGCCGCCGCTGTATTTTACCAGCGCTATTTTCAAAGGCTGGGCATGTGTACTGAAATTGAAACATATTATGCTTGTAATCGCAATTAGAAATCTGGATGGTTTCATAGTCGATCTATTGTATGTTAGTATCCAAAATTACACTTCAACCCGGCATTCAGTTGTGTGATAAAAGAGATTTTTAATCAGCTTGCAATCATGGTAACGCTTCTCAATAGGGGTTATCGTACGTTTTTTTTCAAATAGCGACTTTTTTTTTACCCAAAAAAGGCCTAAGGCTGTTACCTTTGGAAGGGAATAGAGTCCCAAAGATGATTTGATTTATTATTGTTGAACCCTAAATCAATGCATATGTCTCTGCAAGATAAGTATCGTCAAGTACTGGATCTCGGTATGAAGTACGGCGTAAAAGACGGCTACGTCAAAGAAGAAGACGGCAAGCTGAAAATCGGCGGCACAACCGAAACGCAATTTGAAAAAGACAAGATGTGGGACAAGATCAAGGAGGCCAACATGGGCAGCATGCCTACCGACCTGGTTGCCGACATTAAAGTATCCAATACCGACTATTACCACAAGCACACGGTAGAAAAAGGCGAGTCGCTATCGAAAATCGCCAAGCACTATTATGACGACCCAATGAAGTACATGTTGATTTTCAACGCTAATACCGCCATTCTTAAGGATCCGGATGTGATTCACCCTGGCCAGGAACTGGTGATTCCGTTTGATAAGTAATTGATGGAAAGTTGGCGATTGGCTGCGGGCAGTTGGAAAACAACCGCAGGCAACCAATCGCCGGCCTTCTAGCGTCATTTCCCAATTACTACTCTCCCCACCTCTGTTTGCTTGCCGTTGCGCATAACCACTGCGCAATATATTCCTTTGGGCAAATATTCGATATTGACGTCGTTTTGGCTGTCGGTCAATACTTCCCGGAGTACGGTCCGGCCCAGCATATCACGCAATTCCAAAATTCCGGGAGTTGTTGCCCCTTCGTTTTCAATGGTAATCCTGTCGCTTGCCGGATTGGGGTAAAAGCGCAACTGTTGTATGGCTGACACCTCCTCCGCTGACGTAATAACGGTTGACGTTGTACACTCGAGATAATGGTCGGGGTGATCGCTGTCGTCAATGATGATATTCTCGTCGCCGGGGAAATAAAGGGTGTAGGTAAAATAAAACAGCATCATTTCATCGGTAGTCGCCTCGCCGAGGAATACCGGTTGCGGCGGAAAACTGGGGTTATTAGGGTTTGACGCAGTATTATTGTAGGTGGCATAGCCGTGTAACACCGTACCGGCGGGCAGATAAACCGGCTGCCGGAAGTCGTAGAATCCCTGCCAGTGAAAATCCCATTGCGGAATATCGATAAGTTTAAGGGTATCGCCGTTGGGCAATACGGCGAAAGAACGCATCGACTCGCAGATGAGATGGGCATGCGGACCGATACCGAGTACGGTTACGCCTACAGGTATTGTATATTGCGAATGAAAAGTTTTTATCGTATTCGCCGGAATGAACAAGGGGCCGTTTGTCAGGGTGGAGATATGATTGAGGGCCGGCTCAATACTCAGGTTGCGCATCAGCCCGTCAGAGAGCAATAGGTTGATCCGCGTACTGTCTATCTGTCCCGAACTGCTTTCCGGATAGTGGATCTGGAGAATAATTTTGGCGTTTTTGGGTAATCTGATGCCCATATTGTTGGGCGTAAACTTGGCGGAAGCGCCGGGAACCCATGCGCCTATCAGTTTGGCGCCAGGAATGCCTACGCCTCCAAAACTGCTATAACCGGGCTCCGGGTCATTGGCATCCAACACCAGCGCTGCATTTGAAGTATCCTGGAAAACGAGCACATGGTGTACGATTTCGCGATTGCCGGGCAATACTTCAAAACCCGTTATAAATTTATTAGTCGTAAAATTAGTTGGGATGACAAAACACCGATATAAGTCGTTGGAAAGAGGCGGCACGGTGTAAGCAGGAATTACACCGGTCCAGGAGGGCGATGTGATTTCCGCAGGCGAGTTGTATTGGGGCGCTTCGGGTTCTTCCGAGGCATTGCCGCGAGGGGCGCCGCCGTTGACCCAGGCATCTATCAGGGCAATCTCGTCGTCGCTCAACAAGCGTTCGTGCGCCAGTGAGTTGTAGTGGGGGTCGGGCGGCCAGGGGGGCATGTATCGACTCGCCGTAGCGCCCTGCAGTGCATACCGGTAGCTGTATGCTTCATCATAGCTGGTAAGGGAAAAAGGCCCGGCGCCATTGGCGTTATGACAAGAGGCGCAATGCGAATAAACAATGCAGGCAATGTCGGCCGACCAGGTCGGCGTTTGTTGCGCATACAGGATATTCATAGCAGCCCAGGCTGCCAGTGAGAGTAAGCATTTTTTCATAATCGCGATTTTACATTTTGACAATTATCTTACAAAATGGTTTAACCGCCTCACTTGAATTTACCCCCTTTCTCCCATAACTTTTTGTCATTGCCCCGAATGGCCATCATTCGGGGTACAAAAAATCAGGAGTTACGTTTTGATAAACCTGGCGCCGCCTTGCCTGTTAATTGTTATAAAATACATGCCTGATCTCAGCCCGTCTACCGGTATTTGCAAGCTATTCCATCCTTTCTGGATGTCCAGTTTAATGGTTTTTACACAAACGCCGGTAGTTGTATACACATCTACATTCGCCTGGTTTACCGGAAAATTGGCCGTAAATTCAAGTTGCAAATTATTTGTATTCACGGGATTGGGGAATAAGTAGATTGGCCTGGTATTATTGATCAGTTCGCCGGTTGAGGTATAGCTGCCGTCGCAGTGAATATTCTGGACGAATATTTGCTCGTAGAATTCAACTACCGTCCGGTTTTCGAAAAAACTGAAAACCATCTGATCGTCGGCGCCTTTCGTCATTAACACATCTCTGGGGTTACTGGAGAAAACATTGTCGTTAATGACGGCTTGCCACAACAGGTTGCCGTCGAGGTCAGCTTTCACCGCGTTGATCGTTCCGCCAGATGTTGCAAAACAAAAAACAGTTGAAAAATCGCCGCACATTTCAGCTCCGGCCAGGGTAGGCAGTGAAGCGCTCATAGGAACGGCGATAACACCATTGTTGCCCAGCAATAAGTTACCGTTATCGTCTATTTTTTGCAGGGCAACTTCCGCCTGGTCTTGCGGTCCGTTAACATAATTGATCACCAGGAAAAGTTGCTGCAAATCGGGGATGTAGCTTATGCTGTATTTTTGGCAAAAAATAAAAGGTGTTTGCAGGGTTCTCACGCCGTCTTCGCCCCACAGCACATTACCTGCGAGGTCGATTTTTTGAACAAAAACATAGGATTCCGAAAAACTCGTCGGGAAGGTAATTGCGCTATACAACGAATGTTGTTCGTCCAATACCAATTCTACATCCCGGATGGGCAGATTGGAATAGGAGTTGCAAATCGGAACGGGCGACTTCCAGGCGGGAATGCCGTATTCATCGTAGCGCATGGCATAAAAGTAGTAATAGAAAGTACCTGGAATACCTTGCAACAGGACGGCATAAAACGAGCCGTCGGGTGTGGGCTGTAATTTTTTCACCCAGGCGCCGTCAATGGCATTAACCGACCAGATGAGCTCGCCATCGGGGGCAAAGCGGCTGATTTTGCCGCCATCGCCACCTAGTGTAGCTACCAGAATGTGGTTGTCATCGGTTATGCTCAGTGCTGACACCGGCGCTTCGCCCGCGTTAATGCCGTTTTCGCCAAATAAAATAGCGCCGGCGGCGTCAACTTTTTGGAGTACGGCAATACCATCTGCATTATCAGAATACGCCAGGTACAAATTTTCATTGCTATCCGTAGCCACAAAGTCAAAACTCAGCCAAGAGGCGTTGAGCGTAGCCAGCAATACGCCGTCGGAGCCGAATTGGCGATGACCGTCTTGGTCGATGAGTTGTACCCAAATCTGGTAGTTTTCGGGCACGCCGGTATAAAACGTAATGTAAGTTTTGCCTGAGGAAGTGCTCGCCATATTGGAAATGACCACGCCTGGCTTGTCGGATACGAGGGTATTGACCGTTACGTCTGAGGTCCATTGCGCCTGCGCCGGTATTAGCGCTACCAGGGCAAACAGGAGTATAAAAAGCTGTTTCATGGTGATTATTTTTTTCTCAACAAAATTAGGGGTAGCAAAAGGGCGGGGTATTGATATTCGTCAGTGGCCGGGCTGTCTTATCTTTCGTCAATGATATTGTCAGGATAAGCCGAAAATTTAAAATTCGCGGGATTGAAAAAATTCCTCAATTTGCTTCTCACTTCTTATCTTTGCGGGCAATTTGGCGAGCCGGTAGCCTTTGCCGGCAGAAAATTGCACAGGATCATGCCCAAAGATCAGTCCATCCGTTCCGTCCTTATCATAGGCAGCGGCCCCATTATTATCGGACAAGCTTGCGAATTCGATTATTCCGGCAGTCAGGCCTCCCGTTCGCTACGCGAGGAAGGCATCGAAGTGACGCTGATCAATTCGAACCCCGCAACGATCATGACCGACCCGGTCACCGCCGATCATATCTATCTGCTACCCCTCACTGTAGATAGCATCATCCAGATACTCGAAGAGCGGCAAATAGACGCCGTTTTGCCTACCATGGGCGGCCAAACGGCCCTCAACCTGGCCATCGAAGCCGATCAGCGCGGCGTATGGGAGAAATACGGGGTGCGAATGATCGGAGTGGATATTGCCGCCATCGAACTGACCGAAAACAGAGAGGCTTTTCGCCAACACATGATTGACATTGGGCTATTTGTGGCGCCTTCTCGCATCGCCAATTCTTTTCTAGAAGGCAAAGAAGCCGCCCAGGAAATCGGCTACCCACTGGTTATTCGCCCCTCCTATACGCTGGGCGGCACCGGCGGCGGCTTTGTGCACCAGGAGGACGAATTTGACGCAGCGCTGCGCCGCGGCCTCGAAATGTCGCCCACCCACGAAGTCTTGGTAGAAAAAGCAGTATTGGGCTGGAAGGAATTTGAACTCGAATTGCTGCGCGACGCCAACGACAACGTGGTGATTATTTGCGTGGTGGAAAACCTCGACCCCATGGGCATTCACACCGGCGATAGTATCACGGTTGCGCCCGCCATGACGCTGAGCGATACCGCCTACCAGGAAATGCGCAACCAGGCTATCAAGGCTATGCGCTCGCTTGGCAATTTTTCGGGGGGCTGTAATATTCAATTTGCCCAAAACCCCGAAACCGAAGAACTGATCGTTATCGAAATCAACCCCCGCGTGTCGCGTTCTTCGGCGCTGGCCAGTAAAGCTACGGGCTACCCTATTGCCAAAATAGCCGCCAAACTGGCCATCGGCTATCGCCTCGACGAACTGCACAACCAAATCACCAAAACTACCTCGGCGTTTTTTGAGCCTACGCTAGATTATGTGATTGTGAAAATGCCGCGCTGGAGTTTCGAAAAATTTGCCGGCGCCGACCACCAACTCGGCCTGCAAATGAAATCGGTAGGCGAGGTGATGGCCATCGGCCGCAATTTCCTCGAAGCCCTGCAAAAGGCCTGTCAAAGCCTTGAAAACAGCCGTATGGGCCTCGGCGGCGATATGAAAGAGTGGATTAGAACGTCTGATGTGCTCGAGCGCCTCGAAAAGGCCAGCGACGATCGCATCTTCCGCCTCAAAGACGCCCTGCGGCTCGGCGTACCTGAAAAAACAGTGCAAAAACTCACCCATATCGACCCCTGGTTTATCAAGCAGATCAAGCAGTTGGTCAAAATGGAACAGCAACTGATGCAGTACAATGTCGCCGAAGATATCCCCGAAGATTTCTTCCGCGATCTGAAAGTGGCCGGTTATTCCGACGCCCAAATCGCCTGGCTGATGCGCATCAAAGAGGAAGAAGTGACCCGACAGCGCCTCCAACTCGGCATTCGCCGTACTTATAAAATGGTGGATACCTGCGCCGCCGAATTTGAAGCCAAAACGCCTTATTTTTACTCTACTTTCGATACCGAAAACGAAAGTATGCCCAGCAGCCGCCGCAAGGTGATTGTGCTCGGCTCGGGCCCCAACCGCATCGGCCAAGGCATAGAATTCGACTATTGCTGCGTACACGGACTACTCGCCGCCAAAGACGCCGGCTTCGAAGCCATTATGATCAACTGCAACCCCGAAACAGTATCTACTGACTTCGATATCGCCGATAAACTCTATTTTGAACCCGTTTTCTGGGAACACCTCGAAGAAATCCTCGACCTGGAAAAACCCGAAGGCGTGATCGTCCAACTCGGCGGACAAACAGCCCTCAAACTCGCCGGCGAATTCCATAAACGCGGCATCAAAATTTTCGGCACCGATTTTCCTTCGATGGATCTCGCCGAAGACCGCGGCGCCTTCTCCGACCTGCTCAAAGCGCTCGATATCCCATACCCGCTTTACGGCGTAGCCAATGACGCCGACGAAGCCCTGCGCGTAGCCAAAAAAGTCGGCTACCCCGTGCTGGTGCGCCCCTCTTATGTGCTCGGCGGCCAGTACATGCGCATTGTGATCAACGATGAAGAACTGGAACGCCACGTATTGTCGATTTTTAAACACATGCCCGACAACAAAGTGCTGGTCGACCATTTTCTCGAACGCGCCAAAGAAGCCGAAATCGACGCCATCTGCGACGGCGAGCAGGTGCACATCATGGGCATCATGGAGCATATCGAACCCGCCGGCATCCACTCGGGCGATAGCTCGGCGGTGCTGCCTACTTACAGCTTGTCGGTGGCAGCGGTAGCCACCATGGTGGAGTATACGGAAAAATTGGCCAAGGCGCTCAATATCAGAGGATTGATCAATGTGCAGTTTGCCATCAAAGGCGATCAGGTATACGTGATCGAAGCCAACCCCCGCGCTTCGCGCACTACGCCGTTTATCGCCAAAGCATATAAGGTGCCTTATCTGCAAATTGCTACCAAAATTATGCTGGGCACGCACAAACTCAGCGATTTTGACATCAAACCCCAACCCAGCGGTTTTGCAATCAAAGTACCCGTTTTTTCTTTTGAAAAATTCCCCAACGTAGACAAAAACCTGGGCCCCGAAATGAAATCGACGGGGGAGGCAATACGCTTTATCCGCGATTTGTCGGATCCCTTCTTCCGTGAATTGGACCGCAACCGAAATATGTATTTGACGAGGTAAGATTTTGCAAAAATTCTCATTTTTGCAAAATGCGCTTGTCCGTTTTTTTCATAAGCCTTTTGGCGCTTATCATGGCGTTTTGCAACCGCAATACGACGCCTGCCGACTCGCCGTACCTCAACCTGGCCGACGGCGTCAAATACATGGGTATGGAGACCTGCCGCACCTGCCACACCAACGTGCACGCCACTTTTATCCATACCGGTATGGGCCGCTCTTTTGACCTCGCAACGCCCTCCAAAAGCGCAGCTACCTACGGCGCCCACGCTATTGTTTACGATACCGTCAACGATCTCTACTACAAACCGTTTTTCCGCGATAGCGCGCTGTATATTCTGGAATTCAGGCTGGAAGGGCGCGACACAGTGCACAAACGCCTGGAAAAGGTAAGCTACATCGTAGGATCGGGGCAACACACCAATTCTCACATCGTCGACGTAAACGGCTATATCTACCAGGCGCCGATTACCTACTACACCCAGGAAAAGCGCTGGGACCTGGCGCCGGGTTTTGATGAGTTCAACGAGCGATTCGACCGGATTCTGACCGCCGAGTGTATTACCTGCCACAATCATTATCCGCAATTGGTTGAAGGCGCTATCAACAAATACGCACAAATGCCGCGCGGCATCGAATGCGAACGCTGCCACGGACCGGGGGAAATTCATGTCAGAGAAAAATTGGCGGGGCGCCTTGTGGATACTGCCACCCAAATCGACTACACGATCGTGAACCCTCGCGATCTGCCCCGCGATTTGCAGATGGACCTCTGCCAGCGTTGCCACTTGCAGGGCGTTGCCGTACTGGAAGACGGCAAGACTTTTTTTGACTTTAAACCCGGTATGCCCCTCAACCAGGTGATGAACGTGTTTATGCCCCGTTTTTCCAATTCTTCCGAAAAGTTTATCATGGCCTCGCAGGCCGACAGGCTTAGGCTGAGCGCCTGCTATAAGTTGAGCGAAATGACCTGCCTTACCTGCCATAATCCGCATCTCAGCGTTAAAGAGACGGGTAGGCAGCAGTACAACAACGCCTGCCAGGGATGCCATACCCGACAAACCTGTACGGCGCCAATGGCGGAACGCCGGTCAATAGCCGACGATTGCTCGGCTTGTCACATGCCCCGTTCCGGCAGCACGGATATTCCCCACGTGAATATCACCGATCATTTTATTAGCAAAACCAATATTGCCGGAAAAAACGCGGCGTCAACCTCGGCAAAGAAAGACCAGGTAGACTTTTTAGGGTTGCAAATACTGACCAAAGACAGCCCCACGCCACTGGAAATGGCCAAAGGATATATCGCCGTTTACGATAAATACCTGGCCTCCCCGGTTATGCTCGATTCGGCCAAGTGGTACCTCGACCGTAGCAAAGCCCCCCGAAAACAGCAGTTTCCCGTATTGGTGCATTATTATTTTACTAAAAAAGACTTCGGCGCCATAGCCAACCTGGCCGCGAAAATCGACCCCGCCAAAGAAACCGATGGCTGGACCGCCTACCGCATTGGCGAGGCGATGTTTCAAACCGGAAATTATCCCGTAGCCGTAGCGTTTTACGAACGCTCCCTGGCGCTGTTGCCCTACCAACTCGATTTCCGCGAAAAGTTGGGCGTGGCCTATGCGGCAACCCGGCAAATTCCGCAGGCGATTGCCGCGCTGGAGTGGGTGCTTAAAGAAAATCCAAAGCGGAAAATAGCCCTCGCCAACCTGGGCTATATTTATGTTTCACAACGACAGTTTGAAAAAGGCGAAGCACTCTACGATAAAGCCCTCGCACTCGACCCCGACTACGAGCAGGCCCTGCTCAATAAGGCTGCCGTGCGGCTTTTTCGCAACGATTGCGCGGCGGCGGCGCCGCTGTTACGGCGTATCCTCAAGCGGAATCCTTCCCAAAATCAGGCCCGGCGCGCTTTGGCACAGTGTGGAGAGTAGAAACTGTTGTCCTTGTGGGTCGCCTGTTTATGAAACTAATGACTGCAATTCGCGTTCCAGTATGATATCAAGGCGAAACCTGTTTCATTTTCTCCCTAACTTTGCATGCGAAAACGACACAAACCCGGTTATATGCTATTGAGAATCCACTACTCCCTCGCTATACTGCTACTGGCTTATAGCCCATTTGTTGCAGCGCAACAAAGCAATGGCGAAGACATCCTGATCAAAAACTGGCAGACTTTTCACGACAAGGGCGAGTACGATAAGGCCGTCGAACAAGCGCGACTGATTTTTCAGTTGGGCAAATCGACCAATAACGGCGAACTCATGGCCCAATCCCTGAATTGGGAAGCCCGCTCCTGCCTGAAAATGACCAGACGCCAGTCTGCCAACCGCAACAACGCCGAAAAAGCCCTCAAAAAAAGCCAGGAATTACTGGCCCCCCTGAATAACAGAGCGCTGGAGACCGATAACTTGAAGTTGCTCCTGGAGATTGCAACACAAGAGGGTGACGCTACTGCCCAGGCCTTATACCAAAAACAGCTCTCCGCCATCGAAAACGAGATCGCCGCAGGAGAGGCCAATCGCACCCTGACAGAAAAAGTAGCCCGACTGGGCAGCCAAACCGCCAACCTGCAACAACGCGTGCAATCGCTCAGCGCCGCCCAAATGAAAGCCGAACTGCTGCTGGCTATGCAGAAAAATTATACCGACTCCATCGAAATGGCGCGCATGCAGGATGCTTTTTTATTGGAAAAAAAAGAATTGGAGCTCAAAGACCAGAAAACGCAGGTAGCCTTGCAGCAAAACCAACTTCGCCTCCAGTCGTCGCAGCGCAATTTCTTTATCGCTATTGCCGGCATACTTTTGATTTTGGCAGCGGGTATTTATTTCCGCTTTAGCGAAACAAAAAAATACAACATCATCCTTAACGCCAAAAACGAAGCCCTTATCGCCGAACAACAACGCTCGGAGATGCTCCTGCTCAATATCCTGCCGGCAATGGTAGCCGACGAACTGAAAAATAGCGGCATCACCAAAGCCCGCCGCTACGAGCAGGCAACTGTGATGTTTTCCGACTTTAAGGATTTCAGCCAGATCGCCAAGTCGATGCCGCCGGAGCAATTGGTGGCTGAACTCGACGTCTACTTCAAGGCCTTCGATGATATTATTAGCAAATATCAAATAGAAAAGATCAAAACCATCGGCGACGCCTATATGTGTGTTGGCGGTATACCCGATGTGTTGAATAGCTCGCCTCAAGACGTAGTACAAGCGGCGCTGGAAATCCAGAAAGTGCTCGCCAAATTCAAAGCCGAAAGGCAAAAAGCCGGCAAACCCTATTTCGAAGCCCGCATCGGCATCCATACAGGTCCGCTGGTGGCCGGCGTGGTGGGCTCTAAAAAATTTGCCTATGATATCTGGGGCGACACGGTGAACATTGCCTCCCGCCTCGAAACCAGTAGCGAAGCCGGACGCGTAAATATTTCAGAAACTACTTTCGAATTCGTTAAGTCGAGTTTTAAATGCGAACCCCGCGGACTTATTGCCATTAAAAACCTCAACCCGGTGTCGATGTATTTTGTAGAGGCATAGGCCGCTATGCCGTTGCGTTGATATCATGCCGGAACATGGCATTTTATGGCATATCTTTATGGTTTTTTTTCGCCAGGCCCATATTGTATGTTTATTACAGGGCCTAGATAGACAAAATAGTTTCAACCCGTGTATAATATGCCTGAAACGACAAAGCCAATGTTCAGAGCCCCTGCCTGGGCCGCTCAATTTCCTGACCTGGCCGTTGCCGAAAGTACCCGGCATGGCGGCGTGAGTCCGGCGCCTTATCAGTCCCTTAACCTGGGCTGGAGCACCGAAGACGCCCCCGAAAATACCGCCGAAAACCGCCGCCGGTTCGCCGAAGCGCTGGGCTTCGGCGAGTTGCAAATGGCGAGCTCACACCAGGTTCACGGCAATGAGGTGCTGAAGGTGATGTCGCCAGGCCGCTACGACGGCTATGATGCACTGATTACACAGGAGCCCGGAATTCTGCTGGCCGTATCTGTAGCTGATTGTGTGCCTGTATTGATTTACGACCCGGCCAACAAAGCAATAGCCGCTATTCACGCCGGCTGGCGGGGCGCCGCAACGGGTATTGTAGCCAAGACCATTGCGCAGATGTACTCGGAATTTCAAACCAACCCCGCCGATTGTTTCGCTTTCATCGGTACTTGCATTGACGAGTGTTCTTTTGAGGTTAACGTCGATGTAGCCGACCATTTTGCCGAAGATTTCAAACGCTGGGACCCCGCGCTGAACAAATTTTTCGTAGACCTCAAAAACGCCAATAAGTCCCAGCTTCTGACGGCAGGCCTATCCGAAAATCGCATTGAAATATCCCCCTTTTCTACCGTTATCCACAACGAAGATTACTTTTCGCACAGAAAGGAAAAAGGTATTACCGGGAGATTTACCGGAGCTATTGGCAAATTCTCGCATAGTCATACTCCCACACGCTCTTAGTCAACGGCAATCCGGAAAAACTGCATGCGCGATTCGCCGTATACGCCCAGCAAATAAACGCCAGGCGTCAGGTTGTAAGGCGCCAGCGCCACCTGAGTCGTCAGGCCCAAATCCTGACGTGATATTTGAGCGCCTTTGCTATCATATAAAATAGCATAGGTGTTTCCAGGCCACTGCTGGAATACGTTGAGTATGCCGGAACGACTTACCGGGTTGGGGTATACCGATATTTGATCTTGCTTGATGTCGGTCACAGCTACCACCAGCGTGTCAATTTGCAGGTTGATATTGTCAATGTAGAGTACATTGCCGTAGCGGCCCAGGTTGCGGAAGGCGACGATAAGATGTTCGCTGCCTGCATAAGCCGATAAATCGAGCGTATCGGTGCGCCATTGCTCGTTGGTGGGCGTAAAATAGTCGGTAGTCGCCGGGGCAGTAGCCAATTCCTCGCCGCCCTTGCGGTACAACTCCTCGAAAGTAGCGCCGCAATCGGCAGAAACCAGTATGGCCAGGGTATCTACGTAAGGATAACCGTAAAGCGTATAAGCTATATCGTAAATGAGGCTGGCTTCATCGGCGCCGGCCAGGTCGAGCGACATGCGCAAATCGTCTGCCGAGCCCTGCGAATCGATGTAGTAGTTGTCAAAATATGCGCATTGCGTGCTCTGCCCATAACCGCCAATAGAGGTATTCAACGACCATTCGCCTCCGGCGCTTTCGCTTTGAATGGAAAATCCTGTTGGCGGAAAATTGGCCTGAAATCCTTCCTGAAGGGTAGACGGGATATCGTAATTTTGAATAGAGACATACAGACTGTCGGTATCGCTTTGGCCCGTTCCATCAGTAACGGTTAGTGTGACCAGGAATTCGCCGGGCTGGCTGAAATATGCAACCGGGTTGCGAAGGCTGGAAGTAGCCGGCTGCCCCCCCTCAAAAGTCCAACTCCAACTCGCGCCGGCATGGTTGAGTATGGAATAATCTTCAAAATAAAAAGAATCGATCTGGCAGATGACCGTCTGAACGAGTTTGTCGACCATTGCTTTGGCAACGGGCTGCTGTACGGTATCAACTACCGGGCTTTCCCAAATGCCCTTGCCGTAGGATGCCAGTCTGATTTTGCCGTCGCGGTAAAAAGGCCGGGCGCTTTGCGTCGAGATGAACTCGGGCAGGCCCTCATTAACCGGTATCCAATCCGCCATGGCGTTATTGCGGTAGTAGACGGTTTTATCGGTGAAGACATATATACTGCCGTCGGCGCCTCCTATGTGTACGATATTGTGTACTCTTTCGCCGTTAAGCGCCGGCGTGCTGAGGTTTGTCCAAGCGGCGCCGCCGTCGGCGGTTTTGTATACTTTTTTACCATCGACGCCGTTGACGTAACCTATCCACAATTCATTGTCGTTGAGCGGATTGAGCGCGAGTTGTATTAAGCGGCTATTGGCCGGAGGCAATACCAATTGCGACCAGTTGGCGCCGCCGTCGGTTGTTTTCCACAATCGCCCCGAGCTACCCGAAAATGCCTGCGCTACATACATTACCTGTGGATTGCGCCGCGATATTTCAATGTGGAAGACTTTGCTGTTGGGGTTATCCCCGAAACTATGGAGCAGGGTGAATGAAGCCCCGCCGTCGGTAGTTTTCCACAATTGGTGGTCTTTTCCTGTAAAGGCAATATTGTAACAATCGGGATGAAATTCCAATTCGGAAGATTCGCCTGCGAAATAACTCTCGTTGGGGTCTATACCAAAGCTGAAATAGTTGAGCTCGCCGGGAACAGTTGCGGGCATCAGGCAGCCATTCACGTCAGAGAAATAGGTTTTTCGGTTAAACCCGGGGTTGACATAACCGGTGGGGGCCTCGCCGCCGCCCAGATTCATGAAGGTGTTGGGGCCGTAGTTTTCGTGGTAGCCGAGGTTGCCATTGTGGTATAAACCGCCGACCAGCACGTCTTCATTCCAGCCGGAGCCAAAACCCCAGTAATCACTGGCCCTGAGCCCGTCGCTTTTTCTGATGCTGTTGGCGGCGGACTGGAAAAAGTCGGTGGAGCGATAAATCCCGCCGTCGGTGGTAATCCAATAGTAATTGCCCAGCGCCCTGAAGTCCTGCATATCCACGTGGATGGGGATCTGATTGCCCTGATAACCGCCAAGCGGCGTGTAGGTGGCGCCGCCATCCTGGGAACTCCACAGGTTGAGCCCCCCGATGAGTATTTTGTCGGGATCGGTGTTTGACACCATAATGGCACAGTTATAAAACCCCTGCCAATAGCCGCCTTCAACGGGGTTAATGGCGCCCAGATTGGGGTGCTGAGGGGAATAAGGGCCGCCGTAGGGCGGGTTGGGCAAGGTCCAGCTCTGCCCGCCGTCGTTGCTGCGCAGCACCCCGATGAATCCCATGTCGCCGTCTTTCGACTGCCCAATGAGATAGGCGTAAACGCGGTTGGGATCGGCGGGCGTTACGCCGATGCGGGCGCCTTCGTCGTTGCGCTCGGGGGCGCTGGAGGAATACCAGCCGTTGGATTGCACGGCCCAGGAACCGCCCAGGTTATCGGAAATGAGAAATTCGCAGCTGTTTTGAGCCGGGTTATTTCTGACGAGATAAAGCATATTGGGATTGCCGGCGTTGGGTTTGATGTCATAACAGCGATTGGGGAAGACGAGGCCCCACGTATCTCCGCCGTCAACCGAGCGGTATAAACCGGCATTACAGGCTGCCAGCACAATTTGTGTGTCAATGGGGTGAATCAGGATTTCGTTTACGCCCAGATCGCCCGATAAAACGGTTGTCCATTCCTGGCCGCCCGTCGTACTCTTTTTAATATGGTGATACGATCCCGCGAGCACTACATCGGGGTTCACCGGGTGCGCTTCAATGGCCGAAATGCCGCTGTTGAAGTTTTCCCTCATAGTAACGGGCTCCCAAAAATCGCCGCCGTTGGAAGAACGGTAGACTTCCCCGGGTTCGGTGCCGCAGTACATGACTTCCGGCACGGCAGCGCAAAAATCGACGGAGTAGATATTGGCCTGGTCGTGGCCCGGGTTTCCATTAGACTGGATGGCGTACAGGGGGCCTACCGGCGTCCAAACGGCGGTTGTATTGCGAGAGCCGGATGTTTGCCATTGGCGTCTTTTTTCGCGATAAACGCGTTCGGCTTCCGCCAATTCCTGCTGGGTGGGAAATTTTACCCACCCGTTGTCATCCGCATAAACTGCGGCCTTTTTTCGCCAGTGTTTGAAGTATTGGGTATGATAATTTTTTTGAAATACGCGATTATCGAAATAGCGTTTATAGAGGCTGTCTACGACAAACAGATTGGGAATGGGTTTATACATCTCCTGCGCCCAATCGGGGGCGGTTTCAATCTGGTAGGGCAGAGGTTGGGCCAGTTGTTGGGAAATAGCGCGATGAGCGCCAAAAAAGAAGAGGAAAACAAACAGGGCGGCACGCATAATAAGCGGATTAGTGGGTGGAAAAAACTCGTGCCAAAAATAACCAATTGACGGGATTATCGCGACGCGCAAGAAGTCGCCGAAATTGCAGAACGGTTATTGAGAGGCGTGGGTGTGAACTTGCAAAGCATCGCTCACACCCACCAAAGGCCGCTAATATCAGAAATTAGCCCTCAGCGACAGGATAAAGTTCCTGCCGGCGCCTGCTACTCCCGAGCTGTAAGGCCGGTAGCGCTGGTCGGTCATGTTTTCGAGGCCGGCGCTCGCCGACAGTTGGTCGGTGAATTGGTACAAAGCCTTGAAATTGAGCGTATACCAGGCCGGAGAATAGGGGTTGCCGTTTCTGTCGGCAGCGAAAAGATAGGCTGTGCCTCGCCCTTCTTCCGAAAGATTTTCAAAACTCACTTCGCCCGAATAGGCGGCGTAGAATTGCAGGTTGAGCTTACTGGCCTTGTACGTAAGCCTGCTGATGCCAAACCAGGGCGCCGCATGGCGCGACGGGCTGACCTCGCCGTTGTCGAGCTCTTCTTCGCCTTTCTGGTAGTTAATTTGCGAAGAAAAACCAAAACCGCCGGGCAATTTGACTTCCAACCCCAATTGTACCCCGTAAACATGGGCAACCGCAGCGTTTTGAATGGCCTGAACGCCGCTCAGATTGCCGTCGTAGATGATGCTGTCTTGCCCGTTGAGGGTGAAATCGCGCCGCACCATTGCATTATCGAGAATGGTGTAATACCCGGTCAGGTCAACTTTAACCGATTTGCCAAAGATGCGGGCCATGCCCAATTCGGCATTGTAGGCGTATTCGGCTTTCAGATCAGGGTTTGGTACGACGACAGAGCCCGGTTCCGAGTCAAAAATTTTGCCGACATCGTCTACGTTGGGCGCTCGGAAACCCGTGGCAACATTGGCGCTGATGGTCCAAGTATCGGATGGGTTGAACACTAAGCCGAAGCTGCCCGTTAATGCGCCGTTGTTGATTTCCGCTTTGGAGAACGGGAAAGGATAAAATTCCGCGTTGTTGGTGAAATCGGCGTACAGGTTGAAATAATTGTACCTGGCGCCGGCTTGCAACATCGCCTTTTTTGACAACCTGTACTGGTAGTTGAGGTAGGCGGCGTAAGAATTCCAGTAAGACTGCGGATAGCGCGATGGGCCGCGATTGACGGCCCCCGTTGTGATATCTTCATCGGTCCCTGTGGAAATAACATCGTCGGTAACGGCTTCGAGGCCGTAAAACAGCGTCTGCCTGTCGCCCGCAGTTTTGATGAAGTCGATATTAGCCGACCAGGCGTTTACTTTTTCATACCGGTTAAAACGGGTTGAACTGTTCAAATCCCGGTCGAAGCGGCTTTCTTCAAATTGCTGGTAGGCCAACCTTACGGTTAATTGGTCATATATCCCGTTGTTGGCGCTGTGGGTAACCTGAAGGGCGTTCATCAGCCATACCTGTGGGCCGTAGCGCCACTCTGCACTGCGCGGCAGGCCGTTGCTTCGCGTGCGGATGAGTCTGTCGTAGCGGTCGAAGTCGGAGGTGGCCGAATAGTGAAAACCGAATTGAAAATCCCAGTTTTCATGCGGCTGATACCGGATTTTCTGCATCATACTGATCTGCGAATAGCCGGTGGGGCGCTGCACCAAGGGGTCGTTGTTGGTCACTACCACATCTTTGCCGTCCTGGCGTTCTACGTAAAAAGGCCGCAGGTAATCGTCGGGGCCGAAAGACCCCATACGCAAATCGCCGAAATCGTTGCTGGAGTAGCTACTCACAAAAGCCCATTTTTTACCGCCCACGTTCACATCAAAATGGCCGGTCCGCTCGCTGTTGGCGGAGGCGTAACGCCCCACTACTTTGCCCGAAACATGGGCGTGGTCGTAGGGGGAAAACTGGGTGGTGAGGGTTTGAAAACTCATTACCCCGCCGATGGCGTCGCTGCCGTAAATAATAGAACCCGGGCCGAAAAATACTTCGGCGCGCTCCACCGCAAAGGGGTCGAGCGAAATCACATTCTGCAGGTTGCCGCTGCGAAAGATGGCGGTATTCATCCGCACCCCGTCAACGGTATAGAGCAGGCGGTTGGTGGCAAATCCCCTGATTATAGGACTTCCGCCGCCTTGCTGGCTTTTTTGGATAAAAACTTCCCCGGAGGCGCCAAGCATATCGGCGGCAGTCTGCGGGTTTTGCAAGGCCACATCCCGAGGTATGATCGAAATGATCCTGGAGGGGATATCTCGTTTGGATTGATTCCAGCGCGTGGCGGACACCACCACCTGGTCGAGCGAAATATTGGTAGAAATGAGGCCTATGTTGAATTGGCTCTGTTCCAGTTCGAAGTAGCTGCGCGTTTCTGTTTGATACCCCATCAACCTTATTTCAATGGCCGTTGCGCCCCGAAATTCGCTGATGTCGGCTTGCCCGCCGGCATTAGTGATGGCAAATGCCGAGGGTTCGTTACTGGAAAGGGTGACTAGCTCAAGCGCCTGCCCTGTTTCCTGATCGCGAATGGTGATGATTTGGGAAAAGGCCGCGTGATAAAATCCAACGCATAGCCAAAATAACCATAACTTTTTCATTATGAATATTTTAAAAATAATTTAAACAAATAGACGAAACCTGCCAGTCTAATGGAAAGGCAAGTGTTGGTTGATACCGACTTGTTCAAATTATTTCAGGCGGGGGCTTCGGAGGAGCTAAAGGGTTGAAAGGATAATACCCGGTTGTTACATAAAAGTTCGTACCCCCGGAAAGCCCGTCAACAGGCAGCGATAGTCGCCATTGCCAGGGGCTGGAATAGTATAGGTGCTGAATAAAGCTGATGAGTCGTTGTTGGTTTTCCCGGTGACGGGGGTTGTTGCCCAAAGCCCGGGCAACGAGCAGATATAGCTGGCGGTTGAGTTGGGTCTCTTCTTCGTCAAGCCAACACCAGTAGTAGGTACTGTCGCCCCTGACTTCTATTTCGACCACATCGTACATGTGCCCCCTGTATTCAAATTCGCCTGGTTCTCGCCAGTCGAGTTGGGCGGATGACCGGGCTGTGGCTATTTTTACAAGCGTTAATTCGGATTTTTCCAGCCCTTCAAAGAGTTTTTGTTTGATTTCTCTTTTTACCTGCTTTTTTTCAATATGCAACCAACTGTAGGTGGCCGCAAAAGGCGCCCACAAACAAAACAGCAATAATATGCCGGGCAGTTTGGTCATTTATGTCCTCCTGAGCCATGCCGCATCAGCAGGGTATTGCGTACCAATTCGGCAATGGGATACGGCGGATTTTTCGACATGAGCTCGCGATAGCGCAGGTCGGCCTCGTAAATCATGCCGGCAGTTTCCATGGCGTAAGCTTCCCAGAGTAGTTTGGCATGAGGCCCTGATACGGTATAGTCGCGTTCTTGCGCAATATTTTCTATCGCTTCCTTGTCCAAATCGGGTTCAGCCACCACGAATTCCTGCCGGGCTATTTGTTCGGCAGGGTTGGCTTTGGCCGTTACTTTCCAGTAGTAGCGCGTCCGGGTTTTGAAAATGGGCTTCGAGAGGTCAACAGTATGAGTAGTCTGCCGGGTTTCTTCCTGCCAGATCATGGAGTCTTTTTTGAGATCGTAGATTTGAAACAGCCATTTTCCGGATTTGCCGGTGGGCGAATCCCAGCGGAAAACCGTGGCTTTGGGCAGTAAAAAGCCCTTGGTGGGGATGTAGGGTATCGCTTGCTGTTTCTTTTTACCCTTGGGCGCTTTGGTTTTCTTTTTAGTGGGCGCCGGCGCCGGTTCCGAAGCCTTTTTTCTGGCAGCTATGTCGTTTTCGAAAATAGACATAGATACAATGCTGTTGATGCGGCTGTAAAAATCGCCTGTGATGCCGCCGCGGTTTGCCAGCGGTTTGGCCGGTAATACGGCTTTCAAATCGTGGCTACCCGGCTTGTCTATGATGAAAAGGATCATCCCTTGTAGCAACTCTACCCTGTCGCTAGCTGCAAGCTTTAACGTCCAGTTTCTATTGATGGTCGAACCCAGCCTGAGCGGATAAGATACCGTATCGCCGGGCATCAAATAGGTTACTTTGCCCTGACAATCGAGTACAATGGGCTGGAATTCTTCTTCCTGCGCCTGCAGTTGACAAATTGCAATTAGCCAACAAGCAAATAAGTAAACTTTTTTCATGAAGAATTTACAGGTTTATGTATTTATACTTTCATACACCCTCGTCAATCACAAGCCTTCTAAACATAAAACTCATACACAGCTACAAAATTACTTGGATTTATTTATCAACGAGCGTAGTAATTTTATTTCTTCTTCCATCCTGCTAATTTGTTCCTCAAATAGACGCCGCTCATGATCAGCTAGCGTATATACTCGGCGGAAATAGGCTTTGTGCAAAGGAGAAAAGCTAAAAAAGTGAGTAAGCATGGTAAATTTGATTTGTCCAACCGACATTACCTATGCTTACTCTCAATATCAGCCATGCCGATATTGTAAATGAACGCCATATACTGGTCGGGCCAGGGTTACAGTCGCCAGGAAGTCGCGCAGCTTAGTGGGGTGCACCGCAACTCGGTCAAGAACTACGTCAAGCTGTATAACAAAGGTGGGCTGAATGCCTTGAAGCGTTTTCAATACAAAGGGTTTGCTTCGGTTCTTTCTGGCCATCGGGTTACACTTGAGGCTTATTTTCGGGAGTATCCTCCGCGGACAGCCAAAGAAGCTGCGGCCAAAGTGGAAGCGCTAACCGGCGAAGCTTTAAGCGTTGACGAGGTGCGCCGCTTTATGTACGAAAGGGGAACCCCACCCACAACCTGGTTTTTCCCCATTGCGGGAAGACTCCCCTTCTGGGGCCGGGGGTGTGAGTAAGGGGATCCTGTCTTCCTGTAATGCACTAAATTCCGGATACAACTACCCGTAAATATCAGCCTTGAGTTTAACTTCATTGCTTCCGCGTTAATTGATACCTGCTAAATAGTTACAAAATAAAAAAGCAATAAGGAGAGCGTAGTTATGATATAGTTGCGAATATAGGTGGAAATGCAATTTATTTAGTTGCAAAAATGATATTCGGTCAAATTTTGATAAAATTTGGTAGTCTACCGGCTGGGAAGTGCCCTGTAAAGACCTTAAACTGGGCCATCGGGGTCTTACTTGGGGAAAGACCTTGCAAGGTTTTCAACGTCACTCCTGAGAAAACCTTGCAAGGTCTAAACGAAGCCATCCGGGTTTTACCTGGGAAATCCTTGCAAAGGCTGAACCATGTCGATTTAGTTTCTGCCAAATCGGTGCGCAACAAATCCAGACTGCCCGGTAGATGGGATTATGTGTATTTGCACTTCCAATAGGCGGAAACTCGTTGATGTTTAGGCAAAAATCTGAGTTGCGCAGAGAAACATGAATACTCAGTGAAAAACGACAATACACTGTGAATAAAAAACTCAGAACAACGCCGATACTTGCGCTCTGCCCACATGAACCGTCCGGGCTTCCCCCGTCTGCCGGCCTTCGTAGTTCAGACTCAGCGTAAGGTTGCGCGAAAGCTGCCGGTTTAGGCCCAGGTTCCACAGCCAGTTGCGCCCGTTTTGCAGTCCGTTTAGTATGGCAAACCCCACCGGAGTGGCCGCCTCCCCCTCGAAATTTATCCGGATATACGACAGGCGCAGCCGTAGTTGCGATTGCGCCGAGCGGTTGTAGGTGGCCTCGGCGCTCAACTGGTGCTGCACGGCCTTCTCGCCTACATCGCCGATGATGTTGCGGTCGAGTTGGTATTTGTACCCGCCCACAATGCGGAAATTTTTATTGGGCAAATAAGTTAACTGCGGCTCTATGCGGGTAAAACGCAGACGGAAATCTTTGTTGTTGAAAAATTCCGAGTCGCTCTCGCGCAGTCCCCGCGCCAAAGCGCATACCAGACTAACCGTACTGCCGGCATTCCAGCGGCCCCGCAGCAGGGTTTCGCTCAGCCGGCGGGCTTCGTAGCCGGTGATCTGTATGATGCGACTGCGGTTGTCAGACTGGCCCAGTTGCAAGTCGTACCGGGGGTTGGCCCGGTCAAAAAACAGGGTGTTGCGAATGTTGGAGTTGAGCGAAACCAGCGCCGTATCGGCAATGGCGAGCTGAAAGGGATTCCAGGGCTGCACGCCGTCGGCCTGCAGGGTTTTGCGCGTCAGGTTGAAGGTAGATTGGGTCGACAGGCGGCTCAGCCATTTCCGGAATCCTTTTTGTTGCTGCCAAATGGGGCGGGGGTCCAATATCAGACTTTGATTGATGCTCACGTTGTTGGTGCGGATGAATTCATTGGTGAACAAACTCACCCTCACATAGTCGGCCTGGTCTTGAAACGGGGCTATTTCCATTTCGTTGAGTTGTATTTTGCCGTCGTTGTTAAACAGGCTGTCGAGCCACACGTGGGTACCCGACCCTTGCGCTACCTTGACATAGGTAAATGCAACCCGCGGCTCCTGCCCAGAGGTGACTTCGTAGGTCGTTGTGGAGCGCAGGGCGCCTTTCCAGGCCACCGCGCCAACGTCAAACCGGCTCAGGAAGGTGGCGCCGGCGCGCTGCGGCGTGAGGGTTGTGTCGGCAATTTCCAGATTGCGATAGCTAAACAACAGCGCTGTTTGCAGGCCTTTGAGCTTATTCCACTGCCCGTTGAGGTTTAATTCGGTGGCGTCGGCGCTGCGGCGGAAGGCCGTGGCAACCGGGGTGTAATCGGTGCGGCGTTGGGCGTTCATATTGATCACGATAGCGGCCGTATCGGGGCTTTGCAGGAAAATGCCGTAGCGGTCGTAGTAAAAGCTGGAAGCCTGCAAAGTATCGCTTTCGCGGCGTTCGCTTTTTTCGCGTTCTCCGTTGAGGCCGATTTGCCAGTTGCCCAGGGCGGGCAGGGTGCGGCTGATGCGTATTTTAGGTCTGGAAAAGCTGGTCTGCCTTAGTGTTTCGGCGGTTTGGAGCCAGCTCGATTGCCCGTCGATGATCCAGTTGTTGCGCTGAAGTTGCAGCAGGGCGCCGTGGCGCAGTCCGTTGTATAAGGTATCGCGCAGAAAGGCGCTGAGTTCGTAGCCGGCCTGTCCCCAGCCGGTTTTTCGGAGGATGACGGCGGCGCGGCCGAGTTGCTCGCCGGCGACGGGGGCGGTACCTACGCCTTGAATGTTGGCGATATTCCAGTCGCGCAGGAATTCCTGATTGCGGTAAGGATTGAGGGCTTGAAAATGCTGCTGGGTAAATTCATAACCGGCCTGCGTATTGAGTGTCCAGCCGCTGCTATCGCTGCCCAAACGGAAATCGCGGCTCAGGGAGGCATAGCCGGCCAGCCCTATATCATCGCCGCCGTCGAGGTTGGAAAACCGGTTCAGGTCGCGGCGACTCATGGCCACTTCGGTGCGCAGCAGGGTTTGGCGGGGTAGCTTCCACTCGGCGCCTGCGGTGAATAGTTGTTGTTGCTCCGGCGCGGTAAGCTGGGTCAGCGGGGCGTAATCGCCGCGGCGCCGGCAGGTGGCGGGGTCGGGAGCTATCCAGCGGTATACGCGTTCGTTGGCGGCCTGCTCGGTGTCCAGCACATAGTCGCCGGCGCCGGCGCCGACAAAGCTGAAGCGGGCCACATACCGCCCACTGTCGGGGTTGGTTGTGTAGGCCAGGTATTGGATAAGGCTATCCTGGCCGTTGCAGTTGATCACTGCGTTGCGCATGGCATAGGTGGCGCGCGCGGCGCCTGCGCTTCCGACAGTGTCGATGGTGGAGACCACGGCCTGCGACAGGTTGTCGCCGGCGTCGCGCAATACGCGTTTCTGGTCGTCGGTCAACTGTTGGTCGCCGGTAGAAGTGCGGCTGTCCTGCTGGTTGAAGGCATTGACGTACAGGCGCATCCCCCCTGTCTCGTAATCCACATTAAACGCATACAGCGATCGCAGGTAGCTTTGGTCGGCGTATTCAAACTCCACAATAATACGGCTGTCTTTGGTGATTAGCCTGCGGCTGGTAAACGTAATCTCGCCGCGGTTGTAATCTATCACATAATCGGCTTCGAGGCCGCGCTGCACAATCTGGCCGTCGAGCCATACCCTTTCAGTGCCGGCCAGGATAATGATAAACAGTTCGCCCTGGCTGCCCTGTAGCCGGTAGGGGCCCTGGTTGCCCTCCTGCTGGTTGAGTTGGTTGCGGGCAAATTGTCCGCGGGAAATAGCGACACTGGCATTGGTACTCAGCGCGCCTTTGCCGAGTTGCTGCCGGGTAGAAAACGTAGCGCCCTGCAATTTTTTAAAATAATTCATAAAATACGACGCCGGGCGCTGGAGTTCGTAATCGCCGGCGATGAGCCGGGTATTGCCTTTTTTGAGCTGAATGAAAATTTTATCGAATTCGCGCAATTGCTGGGTATTGCCCTCTGCTTGCAGGGGTATGTTTTCGTCGGTGATAGCGGCGAGGATCTCGATGCCGTCGCCGAGGTTGCCGGCCAGTTGCAGGTTAAAACTGGAATTGAGCACGAGGTCCTGGCTATTGCCAAACGACACGCCGCGGCTAAAGCTGCCGCTGTAGTCGAGGCCCTTGAAATCCACCAGCGGGTTATCGCGTTCGTAGGGGTTGTATCTAAGTCCGACGATAGCGCCCACCGTATCGCGCTGTAATAACGCGGTATCGAGGCGGGCGAAAGTTTTTCCCAGGTTGAAAGGCAATACGCGGTATCGGATCGTAACAGGCCCCGCCACCGGTTTTTGCCACACGATGGCGTTGTTGTCGATGCGGTAAAAACTGGTGTCGAGCAGCGTTTCGCCTGCGCCGACCATCACCGAAGACGCCGCAATGGTAAGGCTATCGAGGATTTGCCGTCCTTCGGGCGCTACTACTGTGCGCAGGCGAAAATTGGAGAGGTCGCCTTGCTGTGCATGCAGCGCGCCCACCCCAAATATGCCGATTACGAAGAGTAGTAGTTTTCGCATTATAGTCACTAACGTACAACCTTATCAGGTGTTGACGCCAGGGGCGGGGGTTTTATTGTTCTGCGGTCTGTCGGTTGTGAGTCGTCGGTCTGTTAATGAGTTTACAGTTTTACGTTTGGTCGCAAAGTCCAACAGTCGCTCCTTACACTTCGCCGCAATCGACAATCTCCACGGCGGCGGCGGGCATACCGCTGCGTGAACCTTTACTTTCAATCGTCTTCACCACATCCATTCCTTCCACCACTTTGCCGAATACTACGTGTTTGCCGTCGAGCCAGGGGGTGACTACGGTGGTGATAAAAAACTGAGAGCCGTTGGTATTAGGGCCGGCATTGGCCATAGAGAGCAGCCCTGGAGCGTCATGCCTGAGGGTGAAGTTCTCATCGGCAAAACGAGCGCCGTAGATCGACTTGCCGCCGCGGCCGTCGCCGGAGGTGAAGTCGCCGCCCTGAATCATGAATTCCGGGATGATGCGGTGAAATTTGCTGTTTTTATAACCAAAACCCATCTCGCCGGTACACAACTTATGGAAGTTCTCGCAGGTCTTGGGAACGATATCGTTAAATAATTCAAATACGATGCGGCCTGCGGGCGCGCCGTCGATGGCAATGTCGAAGAATACTTGTGTATTGTTCATGATATTGGTTGTTATGGAAAAATAAAATCAGTTTTTGATGATCAGCGCTTCCAGTACATCTGCTTGCCCGTCAATATCGGAAGGTATAGGCAGTTGTAGCAAGCTGCAAATAAATGGATAAACGTGGATATTGCGAAAAGAAGGCGCCACAATTCCAGGTTTGATATGCGGGCCGCGGGCGTAAAAGATACCGTGCATGTCGCGAATGGCCGGGTCAAAACCGTGTTCGCCGCGTTTGCCGCCGGTAGTTTTCAACAACTGCATCGAGCGACTGTAGGTAAAATAATACGGGTATTCTGCCAGCGCAATGAGTTGCCCCAGGCGCGGGTGCGATATGCTGTCGCGGTAATGGGGGAATGCTTCGGTTTTGTAAATTGTGCAATGGGTTGCCTGGCTTTGGAGGTAGGTATACGCGCTGTCGATGCTGACGCCTTTGTTTAAGTAAAAATGGGCCAGCGGACCGTTGTTGACGGTGCGGTAGAGGTCGTCGTTTTCGAGTTTTTCAATGGGCATATACTGATCGACGTCTACTTCGGCCATGCCGTGGTCGGATACAAAGATGATATTGACGGGAAGCCCCGATACTTCGATGCCATCAAAAAGCAGTCCCAGGGCGTCATCCAGTTCCAACAATGCCTTCCGCAGTTTTTTCTTGTTGTTGGGGCCGTAGCGATGGCCGGCGTCATCCATATTGGAGAAATACATGGTAATCAGGTGCGGGCGCTCGGCTTCCGGTAAACGCAGCCATTCAAGAGCCTGTTGTACGCGTTGTTTTTCGCTTACCTTGCCGTCGTAGGTATACCAGTAAGTCGGGCGAATACCCTGGATATCAGCTTCCGAACCGACAAAGAAAAAACTCGCCGATACCATGCCCTGTTGTTCGGCCAATACCCAAAGCGGCGTGCCGTGGTACCAACTTCCGTCTTCTACTATGTCGCGTTTGCCCATGCTGTAAACCCGATTTTTCTCGGGTGCGAAAAAGCTGTTGTTTACGAGCCCGTGATGCTCGGGGTACATGCCGGTGGCGATGGAGTAGTGGTTGGGAAAGGTTTTGGAGGGGAAACAGGAGATCATCGACTCCGCCTGGGCCCCGCCGGCAATAAAGGCTGACAAATGCGGGGGCTTGAATCGCTGCACGTAATCCCACCGAAATCCGTCGAGGGAGATGAGGAATACATAGGGTTTTTCGAGGTGGGCTTCTGCGTTGCGCCGCCCGGCCTCCCGGTGCATGGGCTGGGTACAGGCTTGCTGCACGGTGAGCAATAACAAGATAGCGAACAGAAATTTCATTGTTGTGCGGATTTTTGTGATTGACGGGATAAATGACTTGCTTTCTGTCTTTTTCGCCAACTACCGGGAGTTAATTTTATGTATAAATTAGCAACCTGGCGCTGAAGGTTTTGATAAAACCCGTGTTCAAACGCGAGCAATCACTTTTGTAGCCGAATATAAAAATTATTGTCCAAATATGCTAATATTGAACCCTGCGCGGTGGGATTAAAAGAGCCATTAAGGCAATAATTGGGTGAACGAAGGCTGAAAGCAACTAAATTCATGCCTGATAAATAACAAATATCATGAAACGCGACGAAACCTGGCTTGCCGGCGATGAAGGCGGTATCTTACGTCCACGAGCCGAGTTGGCATATGCCCACGAACTGGAGGCCCTGGCCCGTGCCGACAAGCACCCTCGCCCTGCCAACTGGCGCTTGTCGCCCTGGGCGGTTGTGCAGTATTTGATGGGGGGCGAATTAGAAGACGGTACAGTTATAGAGCCTAAATACTACGGTCAGCGCCGCCTCATGGAAGTAGCCGTAGCCACCCTGGCCACCGACCGCGCGCTGTTGCTCATCGGCGTGCCGGGTACGGCCAAAACCTGGGTGTCGGAACACCTGGCCGCCGCGATCAGCGGCGATTCAACCCTGTTGGTACAAGGCACCGCCGGCGCCGGGGAAGAAACCTTGCGCTACGGTTGGAATTACGCCCGCCTCATTGCGGAGGGGCCTTCAGAAAATGCCCTCGTGGCCAGTCCGGTAATGCGCGCCATGCAAGACGGCAAAATAGCGCGCGTGGAAGAACTCACCCGCATCCCCTCCGATGTACAGGATGCGCTCATCACCTTATTGTCGGAAAAATCGCTACCGGTGCCCGAATTGGGCATGAACATAGCGGCTCGCCGGGGCTTCAATCTTATCGCCACGGCCAACGATCGCGACAAGGGCATCAACGATTTGTCAAGCGCCCTGCGCCGCCGATTCAACACGGTAGTGATGCCGCTGCCGGCAAGTCTGGAGGAAGAAGTACAAATTGTAAAAAGCAGGGTAGAACAACTGGGGCATCAGCTCGAATTGCCGGCTACTGCGGCGCCGGTGCAGGAGATATACCGGCTGGTGACGATTTTCCGGGAGCTGCGCAGTGGAAAAACCGAAGACGGGAGGGCCAGGCTCAAATCGCCGTCGAGCACGTTGAGTACGGCGGAGGCGATTTCTGTTATTAACAGCGGGCAAGCGCTGGCGGTGCATTTTGGCAATGGGACGATGAAAGCGACCGACCTGGCGGCCAGTCTGACCGGAGCAGTAATCAAAGACCCGGTGCAGGACAAGCAGGTCTGGCTCGAATACCTCGAAACCGTTTTGCGCAGCCGCAAAGACTGGTCAGATCTCTACCAGGCCTGCAAGTCCTTGTTGGAAGAACCGGGTATTACATCTTCTTCCACTTAGCGATAGCTACTTCCACGTCGGTTTTGATTTCGGGGAAGTACTTGTACTCGTCGTTAGTTTTGCTCATTTCCACCACTTTTTCGGCGGTAGCTATGGCGGCTTTATAATCGCCGCGCTTGGCTTGTACGCGGGCTTTTACCCACCAGTTCCACACATCCTTGCGCAGCGCGGCGCTTTCGTCGGCGTGTTGGAGCGCCAGGTTCAGGTCGCCCTCGTTTTCGGCGAGGAACTCGGCGGCTTCGGCGTGTATCCACCATAAGTCGTCGGCGGGAGCGGTTTCCAGCGCTTTCTCGATATTGGCTATTGAAAGCCGCATGACATCGGTAGAGAATGGCAGGTAGATGCGCTTTTTCTCCCAGGCGAGTCGAATATAGCCGTTGGCGATGCCTTTGTCTTCGATGGTAAATTGCAGGCGCTCTTCGTCTTGCGCAACGGTTTTTGTTACTACGTCAAAGCGCATAGCGTCTTTCGACTGGTCGTAGTTGGAGCCTCCCCACAGGTCGGTTGCGGTATTCAATACGGCCGTCCAGGTATCGCCTTCTTTGGGAATCAAGAAAAGGGCGTATTTCCCTCTGGGAAGATTTTTGCCGTCGATTTTCACATCTGTGCTAAACTCAATGGTGGTAGCCTGGTTGGCGCCGGCGCGCCAGAGTTTGTCGTAAGGAACGAGTTCGCCCCAGATTTTGCGTTCTCTGACGGCAGGACTGGAGTAGTTGACGGTTACGTCGGTGAGCCCTACGCGGTAAGATACGCTTGCCTTAGGGCTTTTGGCCGGCAGTTCGAGTTGAGCCTGCACGGAGCCTGCGATGACAAGGGTAAAGAGGATGGTTAAGATGGATTTCATGGCTGTTGTAATTTATTATATGAGAGGTTATGAGGGGTTATGAGGGGTTATGAGGGGGTATGAGGGGTT
>DAINSQ010000027.1:0-5549 GCA_036741235.1 Saprospiraceae bacterium
AAAAAGCACTTTGTAAGCTGGCGAAAATTACATCAGCCCCCCCTACCCCGACCTGTATTGGCAACAAGTCCGGCCGAGGCGCCCCCTCCTGTTGCAACTGTCGAACAGCCGCCAACAAGTAGCGATAAAATAGACCCCATCAAGGCCATCGTTCACAAAAGCGTAACCGACAACGAGGGCATTGCCTCTGAAACCCTGGCCGATTTACTGGCCCGGCAAGGCGCCGTTGACCGGGCAACCAAAATGTATGAACGCTTAATGTTGATTTTTCCGGAAAAAAGTGCTTACTTTGCGGCCAAAATTGAACAACTGAAAAAAATATAGCAATGCTGACGTTTATCATTATTCTGATCGCCCTGGTTTGCGTGATGCTGATGCTGACGATTCTGATCCAAAACCCGAAAGGCGGCGGAGTAGATTCCTCTTTTGGCGGCGCACAGGCCAACCAAATGTTTGGCGCAGCCCGCCAGGCCGATTTTATTGAAAAATTGACCTGGTACCTGGCTATCGCCTTGTTTGTGCTATGTATCGTCGCCACACTTGTTGTCGACAGTAGCAATAGCGCCGCTGAACAATTGCTTTCGCAATAAGCAGCTGTACCAACAGCTTCCAGCCAAAAAGTCACCCCGGTGATGCGGGGTGACTTTTTTTTTGCCCATTGACATTTTGTCCTGCCTTCATTCCTGAAATATTGCCCGACCTGTCATATTAGACTGCAATACCTGCAAAATTGTCACGTCAACTTAATTGGCACGAGATATGATAAACAAGGGTGTTCAATTCTTGTATTTGTTAACAACGACCATATAAAATAACAGCTTTATGAAGCCCATCAACGACAGAGTAGTTGTCAAACCCGCCCCCGCAGAAGAGAAAACCAAGGGCGGCATTATTATCCCGGATACGGCTAAAGAAAAACCGCAGCGCGGCGAAGTAGTGGCCGTCGGCCCGGGTAAAGACGGCAACCTGATGACCGTACAGGTTGGCGACATCGTGTTGTACGGCAAATACGCCGGCCAGGAACTCCACTACAATGGAGAGGACTACCTCATTATGCGCGAAGACGATATCCTGGTAGTCATTTAACCCCGGGTTTTCGCGCTACTGGTCCACTTTTTTCCTTATTAAAACAAATTCATTTCCAATGGCAAAAGAAATTAGCTTTAATAGAGACGCAAGAGAAAAACTTCGCTCAGGCGTAGACGCCCTGGCAAATGCCGTAAAGGTTACCCTCGGCCCCAAAGGCCGCAACGTGGTTATCCAAAAGAGCTTCGGCGCCCCGCAAATCACCAAAGACGGCGTTACGGTGGCCAAAGAAGTTGAACTGGAAGACCAGGTCGAAAATATGGGCGCTCAAATGCTCAAGGAAGTAGCTTCCAAAACTGCCGATGTGGCAGGCGATGGCACTACCACCGCTACGGTGCTGGCCCAGGCCATGATTAACGCCGGCCTCAAAAACGTGACAGCCGGCGCCAACCCGATGGATCTCAAGCGCGGCATGGACAAGGCCGTTAAGCACGTTATCAAAGACTTGAAAGAACAGTCGGAGAAAATCGGCGACGACTTCGAGAAGATCCGCCAGGTAGCCGCCGTTTCCGCCAATAACGACGAGGAAATCGGCCAACTCATCGCCGACGCCATGAAACGCGTTTCTAAAGACGGCGTAATCACGGTTGAGGAAGCCAAAGGCACCGATACCTACGTTGAAGAGGTAGTGGGCATGCAGTTCGACCGCGGCTATTTGTCGCCCTACTTCGTGACTAACCCCGATGACATGACGACGGAATACGAAAATCCGCTCATCCTCATCCACGATAAGAAGATCAGCAATATGCAGGAAATTGTGCCCATCCTGGAAAAAACGATCCAGACCGGCCGTCCTCTGCTTATTATTGCTGAAGACATTGAAAGCCAGGCCCTCGGCGTATTGGTAGTGAACCGCCTGCGCGCCGGCCTCAAAGTAGTAGCCGTAAAAGCGCCGGGCTTCGGCGACCGCCGCAAGGCTATGCTCGAAGATATCGCCATCCTCACCGGCGGTACGGTTATCAGCGAGGAGAAAGGCTACAAACTCGACAATACAGGTGTCGAGCACCTGGGCCAGGCCGAAAAGATTATTATCGATAAAGACAATACGACTATTGTCAACGGCCGCGGCAAGGATGACCAAATCCAGGCCCGCATCAACCAGATCAAACAACAAATCGGTACGACTACTTCCGACTACGACCGCGAAAAGCTCCAGGAACGCCTGGCCAAATTGGCAGGCGGCGTGGCAGTGCTGTACGTAGGCGCGCCCACGGAGGTGGAGATGAAGGAGAAAAAAGACCGCGTTGACGACGCCCTGCACGCTACCCGCGCAGCCGTTGAGGAAGGTATCGTGGCCGGCGGCGGCGTCGCCCTCGTTCGCGCTATCAATGCCATCAAAAACCTGAAGGGCGCCAACGAAGATGAAACCGTTGGTATGCAAATCGTTCGCAAAGCCCTCGAAGCGCCACTGCGAACTATCTCTGAAAATGCCGGCGTAGAAGGCTCCGTTGTGCTCCAGCGCGTGATGAACGCTAAAGGTAGCTACGGCTACAATGCCCGCACCGATAAGTTTGAGGACCTCAAGAAGGCAGGCGTGATCGACCCGACCAAGGTGACCCGCATCGCCCTCGAAAATGCCGCTTCTATCTCGGGTATGGTACTCACTACCGAATGCGTGATTAACGATAAGAAGGACAAAGAACCTATGCCGATGCCCGCAGGCGGAGGTATGAATGGGATGATGTAAACAGCCAGTTGTCGGTTGTGGGTTGTAGGTTGTGGGTTGTAAGTTCGTATATTGGTTTATAATTTACACACTTTCACTCATCACACCTACACCCCACATCTAATCTCACAGGTTTATGATTCACTCCTATTAGTAAACCAATAAACTCATAAACTTATAAACGAACCGACAACCGCGCCCCTACCCCCTAAACGGATGCCTCGGCGTCCAATTCACTTGAGGTTCCAAAAAGCGAACCATAAACGGCAAGATGAGGTTGCCCCACCAACAGCGATGGCGCAAGTAATTGTGGAGCGAATGAGCGGTAGCTCCTACCGAACTCTTGATCTCCATGGCAGTACGCGAAAACACCACTTTCCCGGCGCCCGCTTCGATTCCCTGCTTCACCATATCGTAAAGCATATTGAGATAAAGTTGATAGTGCGTATTGGCCTCGTCTTGAAGCCCCAGGAAATGAGCCTCCAGTTCATCGCCATTAAGAATTGTTGTAAAAAAGCCCAACAGCTCCTCTCCGCGAAAGTAACCTTTTACCGTAAATCGATGTGGAAAAGTGCGCGCCAGTTGATGAAAATATCCAGGGTGCAAATGCAACATATTGAATTCAGCCTTGGCGGAAATATGGCCGTATAAGTCGTGGATCAGGCCTTCATTTTCTTCCAGAAAAGCCGCATCTAACTCCCTCAATTCCAAATCGCGCACAGCCTTGAAAGCCCTGCGGGCGCGCACGCGATACTTTGAACTCATGGCGTCAAGATAATCTTCGAATGTATGCCAGCCTGGGTCAATATCCAGTATCATATTGGGCTGAAACGGCGCCAATGTAAAGCCGCTTCTTTTCCAGAAACTATCATTGCCGGTGCGCGGGTGCAGGTCTTTGATCATTATGCCGTCTACGGGGTTGCCCAAGTCATTGAGGCGGCCCACCAGGGCAGTAACAGCCTCTTCGAGCAGTTGTAAGGCCTGGAGTTCCGATAGCGACGATGAAAATGCGTACCCGTGTTGGCCGGTGAGTAATAAATTGCCGCATATCAACAAGCGCAATTTGACACGCGAGGCGACGGCGTTGCGCAGGCGGTTTTTCCAGTATTGCCAGGCGCCGGTAGTGTGTGCCTCAGGGGCCTGAATATGTTCTCCGGCATCAAAAGTCAGCAATTGACATACAGCCAGGCCTGCCGGCTTTCCTTCCTGGCGAAAAAACAGGTATCGAAAATCCATACCCGCCGGCGGCGTTTCCGCCAGCATTTCCAGATAAGGCAGTTGAAGGAACAAGTCGTGATCAGGCGCCAACTCCTGCCATTCTTCCGGCAGCGCCGCAGCGTCGGCGCTCCACTCGCAGGAATATCCCGGGAGGCTCAGTTGCACCGTCGCCCACCCTGGCGGCGAAGCGTCAACTGTTGGCGTAGAACCAATAAAAAACAGGTGTTGTGCAAGCGCGGATACGACACAGCTTTTCTCTCGCGCGGTAGCCTGACGTGACTTCATTAGTGTGGTACTATAGGGTGTATATGTGTAGTTATCAAACGCAGCGAAACGGCAAAAAGTTGCGAGCCGAAAATCAGCAGGCACTATCTTTGCCCCAATCTTTTTGTGAATAAACGATTTATAATAGTTGAACATGAAAAAATTGTCTGAACTCATTTTTAGCGCATTATTTGTCATAGGGCTGGCCTACTGCAAACAAGATGACAAAACGGTAACCGACCTCAAATCGCACCTGCCCGGCGAATGGGAAGTGGAATCGCTGCGCGTGCAGGTTAATACCGCCGACAACACCGATTCGAGCTACGTCTTCGAAGCGCAACGCGACTCCTGGATAGCCAAATTTCAGGTGAAGCCTTTTCGCACTTTTTACACCGACGATAATAAATATCGCATCGAATACCGCACCCAATACGATTCCCTCATCAGCACCTCGCGCGGTATCTGGAATGTTTTTGGAGATACGCTTATGCGCATCGAACCCACCGCAACCTACCAGTATACGGTTAAACTGCAACCCGGGCGGCTGGAGTATAAATCAATGGTTGACTGGGACGGCGACGGCCAGGAAGACGACGAGTATATAGAAGTACAGCGCTTTTTGAAGCGTTAACAGGCATGTAAGCGTTATTTTTTTAACAAAAATTTTATTTTTTGAGATAATGGCGTAAATTTACCCAACACTTAAAACAAAACGCTAAACCTATGGAAATGGAAATCAACTGGCTCGCCGTTGCGCTGGCCGCCCTGGTACCGATGGTAACAGGTTTTGTGTATTATCACCCGAAGGTAATGGGAGGCCCCTGGATGAAAGTCAACGGCTTCACCCTCGAAAGTGTCGGCGCCGGGCCCAAACCGGTTTTGTACGGCGTAGCGCTGCTCTTATCTTTTCTCCTTTCGCTGTGGGTCTGTATCAACGTAACAGGCCCCGGCCAGGATGTCGCGCCTGACGGGCATAGCTATGTCACGTTCGGCCACGGCGCGGCCCACGGCATATTTAACTCATTGCTGATTTTGCTGCCTATTTTGGGCACCCAATCCATTTTTGAAAAACGCGGCTGGGGATGGGTTTTCGTCAACCTCGGCTATTGGGCGCTTACGCTTGTCATTATGGGCGGTATCTTGAGCGCCTGGAGGTAATATCCGCGTTTTATAAAGCAAAAAAGCCCACCGATCGGTGGGCTTTTCATGTGTCGGGATACCAGGATTTGAACCTGGGACCCTCCCGACGCTACCAAGCGTCGGGATGCGCTAACGGACTGCGCTACTCCCTGATTATCATGGCATCTCTCAATTT